>CALCBC010000035.1 GCA_937898525.1 uncultured Sphingomonadales bacterium | reverse complement strand
GACGGTCACAGGTCGATCAGCAGGCGCATCGGGTCTTCGATTGCTTCCTTGATGATCTTGAGCGCGGTGACCGCCTCGCGGCCGTCGATCAGGCGGTGGTCGTAGGAGAGCGCGAGGTACATCATCGGCCGGATCACCACCTGACCGTTGCGCGCGACGGGGCGGTCCTCGATGCGGTGGAGGCCGAGCACGGCGCTCTGCGGCGGGTTGATGATCGGGGTCGACATGAGCGAGCCGAACACGCCGCCGTTGGAGATCGTGAAGGTGCCGCCGGTCATGTCGGCCATCGTCAGGGTGCCGTCCTTCGCCTTCTGGCCGTACTCGGCGATCGCCTGCTCGATCTCGGCAAAGCTCATCGCGTCGGCGTTGCGGACCACCGGCACGACGAGGCCGTTGGGGGCGCTGACCGCGACCGAGATGTCGACGTAGTCGTGGTAGACGATCTCGTCGCCCTCGATCCGGGCGTTGACCGCGGGCACGCTCTTGAGCGCGAGGCAGGCGGCCTTGGCGAAGAAGCTCATGAAGCCGAGCTTGATGCCGTGCTTCCTGGCGAACAGCTCCTTGTAGGCCTCGCGCGCCTCGATCACCGCGGTCATGTCGCAGTCGTTGAAGGTGGTCAGCAGCGCGGCCTCTTCCTGCGCGCCCTTGAGGCGGCGGGCGATCGTCTGGCGCAGGCGGGTCATCTTGACCCGCTCCTCGCGCCGCTCGCCGGTCTGCGCGGGAGTGGGCGAGGGGGCCGGGGCGGAGACCGACGGGGCCGGCGCTTCCTTCTTGGCCTTGGCGGCAGCGAGCACGTCTTCCTTGGTCAGGCGGCCGTCCTTGCCGGTGCCCTTGATCTGGGTCGGGTCGACGCCGTGCTCGAGCACCGCGCGGCGCACTGCGGGGGAAAGGGTCGTGGTGTGATCGACTTCGGCCTCGGCCGGGGCGGGCGTTGGCGTCGGGGCCGGTGCGGGCGGGCGCTCGGAGGCGGGCTGGGCCTGCTCGCGCTCGGCCACCTGCGTGGTCTCTCCAGCCTGCTGCGCGTCGTCGATGGTCGCGATCACTGCGCCGACCTCGACGGTCGCGCCGACAGGCACCTTGTACTCGCCGAGCACGCCGGCGGCGGGGGCCGGGACTTCGACAGCGACCTTGTCGGTCTCGAGACTGGCGATCGGCTCGTCGAGCTTGACCCGGTCGCCGGGCTGCTTGAGCCATTCGCCGATGGTCGCCTCGGTGACGGACTCGCCGAGCGTCGGGACTTTCACTTCAATCGCCATCGTTCAACACCCTAACAAATCCATCCGCGTCATTTGCTCAGGCCCAGCGCCTCGGCGACCAGCGCCTGCTGCTGCTCGGTGTGCTTGCTGGCGAGGCCGGTGGCCGGGGAGGCGGCCGGAGCGCGGCCGGCGTAGATCGGGCGCATGCCGGCGTGGCCGGATTCGTTGAGCGCGATCTCTATCCGGCTGGCGACGAAGAACCAGGCGCCATTGTTGCGCGGTTCCTCCTGGCACCAGACGACCTCTTCGAGGTTGCTCATGCGCGACAGGCGCGCGGCAAGCGGCTCCCCGGGGAACGGGTAGAGCTGCTCGAGCCGGACGATCGAGACGTCCTCGATCCCCTCCTTCTCGCGCGCTTCCATCAGGTCGTAGGCCACCTTGCCCGAGCACAGCACGAGCCGGCGGACCTTGTCGTCGGGGATCTCCTTGCGGTCCGACAGGATGCGCTTGAAGTGGCTGGTGTTGACGAACTCGGTGGCGCTCGACTTGGCCATCGGGTGCCGCAGCAGGCTCTTCGGCGTCATGATGACGAGCGGCTTGCGGAACGGGCGCAGCATCTGCCGGCGCAGCACGTGGAAGTAGTTCGCCGGGCTGGTGATGTTGCAGACCTGGATGTTGTCGTCGGCGCAGAGCTGCAGGAAGCGTTCGAGCCGGGCCGAGGAGTGCTCGGGGCCCTGGCCCTCGTAGCCGTGCGGCAGCAGCATGACGAGGCCGTTGGCGCGCAGCCACTTGACCTCGCCCGCGGCGACGTACTGGTCGATGATGATCTGAGCGCCGTTGGCGAAGTCGCCGAACTGCGCTTCCCAGCATACCAGCGTCTTCGGGTCGGCCGAGGCGAAGCCGTATTCGAAGCCGAGCACGCCGTATTCGGAGAGCGGGCTGTCGTAGACCTCGAACTTGCCGTGCGGCAGCTGGCACAGCGGGATGTACTTGCGCTCGGTCTCCTGGTCGACCCAGATTGCGTGCCGCTGGCTGAAGGTGCCGCGGCCCGAGTCCTGGCCCGACAGGCGCACGCCGTAGCCCTCGGTGACGAGGCTGCCGAAGGCGAGCGCTTCGGCCGTCGCCCAGTCGAACCCTTCGCCCGATTCGAACATCTGCCGCCGGGCCTCGATCACGCGGGCGAGCGTCTTGTGGATGTTGAGGTCGTCGGGAACCGTGGTCAGCGTACGGCCGAGGCTGTCGAACAGCTTGCGGTCGATCGCGGTCTCGACGTTGCGGCGCGCGGTCTCGGGGTCCGCGGGCCTGTGCAGGCCGCTCCAGCGGCCGCCGAACCAGTCGGCCTCGTTGGGCTTGTAGCTCTTGCCGGCCTCGAACTCGCTTTCGAGCAGGGCGCCGAACTCGTAGCGCATGTGCTCGAGCGCGGCGTTGTCGATCACGCCCTCGGCCATCAGCCGTTCCGCGTAGATGTCGCTGACCCGCGGGTGCTGGCGGATGCGGGCGTACATCAGCGGCTGGGTGAAGCTCGGCTCGTCGCCCTCGTTGTGGCCGAAGCGGCGGTAGCACCACATGTCGATGACGATGTCGCGCTTGAACGTCTGGCGATACTCGATCGCCAGCTTGCAGGCGAAGGTCACCGCTTCCGGGTCGTCGCCGTTGACGTGCAGGATCGGCGCCTGGACCGCCTTGGCGACGTCGGACGGATAGGGCGACGAGCGGGCGAACTGCGGGCTGGTGGTGAAGCCGATCTGGTTGTTGATCACGAAGTGCAGGCAGCCGCCGGTGTTGTAGCCGCGCACGCCGGAGAAGCCGAAGCATTCCCAGACGATGCCCTGCCCGGCAAAGGCGGCGTCGCCGTGGATCAGCACGGGGAGAACCTGCTCGTGCTTGACGAGGTCGTCGCGGATCGCCTGCTGCGCGCGGGCCTTGCCGAGCACGACCGGATCGACCGCTTCGAGGTGCGAGGGGTTCGGAACCAGGCTCATGTGCACCTTGATCCCGTCGAATTCGCGGTCGGTGCTGGTGCCGAGGTGGTACTTGACGTCGCCCGAGCCGCCGACGTCCTCCGGGTTGGCGCTGCCGCCCGAGAACTCGTGGAAGATCACCCGGTAGGGCTTGGCCATGACGTTGGCGAGCACGTTGAGCCGGCCGCGGTGGGCCATCCCGTAGATGATCTCGCGCACGCCGAGCTGGCCGCCGTACTTGATCACCGCCTCGAGCGCGGGGATCATCGATTCCCCGCCGTCGAGCCCGAAGCGCTTGGTGCCGACGTACTTCTTGCCGAGGAACTTCTCGTACTCCTCGCCGCGCACGACCGCGCCGAGAATCGCCTTCTTGCCTTCCGGGGTGAACGTGATGACCTTGTCGGGGCCCTCGATGCGATCCTGCAGGAAGCGGCGCTCCTCGACGTCGGCGATGTGCATGTACTCGAGGCCGACGTGACCGCAGTAGTTCTTGCGCAGCGTCTCGACGACCTCGCGCACGGTCGCCCATTCGAAGCCGAGCGTGCCGCCGAGATAGACCTTGCGGTCGAGCGCTTCGCCGGAGAAGCCGTGGTACTCCGGGGTCAGGTCCTCGGGCTGCTCGAGCTTCGACAGGCCGAGCGGGTCGAGGTCGGCGGCGAGGTGGCCGCGCACGCGATAGGTGCGCACGAGCATCATCGCGCGGATCGATTCGTCCGCGGCGCGCTCGATCGAAGCCTCGTCGACCGGCTTGCCGGCCCTGGCTGAGGCCTCCTTGACGGCGAGCTTCATCGCCGTCGGGTCGAGCGCCGCGACGAGGTCGTCGCCGGCGTCAGCCAGCGGCCAGCGCGCGCGTTGCCAGCTCGGGCCCGGCTGCGGGCCATCCTGCGGTCCGAGCTCGGGGAGGAATGTCTGCGCTTCGTTACCCATCGGGAGATCCTTCAGCCCCAACCGGGACAGTTCAGGCGAGTTCCTTGAGCAGCGCGTCGAGCGTGGTGCCGAGCTCGCTGGGCGAGGCGGCGACGCGGATGCCGGCTTCTTCCATCGCCGCGATCTTGTCCTCGGCGCCGCCCTGGCCGCCCGAGACGATCGCGCCGGCGTGGCCCATGCGGCGGCCCGGAGGCGCGGTGCGGCCGGCGATGAACCCGACGACCGGCTTCCTTCGCCCGCGCCTGGCCTCGTCCTTGAGGAACTGGGCGGCCTCTTCCTCGGCGCTACCGCCGATCTCGCCGATCATGATGATCGACCGGGTTTCGTCGTCAGCGAGGAACAGCTCGAGTACGTCGATGAAGTTGGTGCCATTGACCGGGTCGCCGCCGATGCCGACCGCGGTCGACTGGCCGAGGCCGATGTTGGTGGTCTGGAACACGGCCTCGTAGGTGAGGGTGCCCGAGCGGCTGACGACGCCGACGGAGCCCTTCTTGAAGATGTTCGCCGGCATGATGCCGATCTTGCATTCCTCAGGCGTGAGCACGCCGGGGCAGTTGGGGCCGATCAGGCGCGACTTCGAGCCGGTCAGCGCGCGCTTGACCTTGACCATGTCGAGCACCGGGATGCCCTCGGTGATGCAGACGATCAGCGGGATCTCGGCGTCGATCGCCTCGAGGATCGAGTCTGCGGCGAAGGGCGGGGGCACGTAGATCACGCTGGCGGTGGCGCCGGTCGCGTGCTTCGCCTCGGCGACCGTGTCGAACACCGGCAGGCCAAGGTGGGTCTGGCCGCCCTTCCCGGGGGTGACGCCGGCAACCATCTGCGTGCCGTAGGCGAGCGCCTGCTCGGTATGGAAGGTGCCGGTGTCGCCGGTCATCCCCTGGGTGATGACCCTGGTGTTGCGGTCGACGAGAATGCTCATTCACTTCTTCCCTATCGTCGTCGTCCCGGCGGAAGCAGGGACCTCGTGCCGCAAGGAGGCACAGTGCCGGACGCGATCCCGGCTTTCGCCGGGATGACGGTCAGGCGAGAGAACCGTCGATGCCCTTGCACGCCTCGAGCAGTTCCTTCACGGCCGCCACCGACACGTCGAAGTTGGCCTTGGCGGCCTCGTTCAGTTCGATCTCGACGATCCGCTCGACGCCGCCGGCGCCGATCACCACGGGCACGCCGACGTAGAGGTCGTCGACCCCGTACTGGCCGGTCAGGTGCGCGGCGCAGGGGAGCAGGCGCTTCTTGTCCTTGAGGAAGCTCTCGGCCATCGCGATCGCGCTGGTGGCGGGGGCGTAGTAGGCCGAGCCGGTGCCGAGCAGCGAGACGATCTCGCCGCCGCCCTTGCGGGTGCGGTCGACGATCGCGTCGATCTTTTCCTGGGTCGACCAGCCCATCTTGACCAGATCGGGGACCGGGATGCCGGCGACGGTCGAGTACTCGATCACCGGGACCATCGTGTCGCCGTGACCGCCGAGCACGAAGGCGGTGACGTCCTCCACCGAGACGTCGAACTCCTCGGCGAGGAAGTGGCGGAAGCGCGCCGAGTCGAGCACGCCGGCCATGCCGACGACCATGTTGTGCGGCAGGCCCGAGTACTCGCGCAGCGCCCAGACCATCGCGTCGAGCGGGTTGGTGATGCAGATCACGAAGGCGTTCGGGGCGTTGGCCTTGATGCCCTCGCCGACCGCCTTCATCACCTTGAGGTTGATGCCGAGCAGGTCGTCGCGGCTCATGCCCGGCTTGCGGGCGACGCCGGCGGTGACGATGATCACGTCGGCCCCGGCGATGTCGGCGTAGTCGTTGGAGCCCTTGAGCCTGGCGTCGAAGCCTTCGACCGGGCCGGCCTGCGAGATGTCGAGCGCCTTGCCGGCGGGCATGCCCTCGACCACGTCGAACACGACGATGTCGCCCATCTCCTTCATCGCCGCGAGGTGGGCGAGGGTGCCGCCGATCATGCCGGCGCCGACGAGCGCGATCTTGTTGCGAGCCATGGGTGCTGCCGTGTCCTTCAAGCTGCGCGGGCGCATCGAGCGGCAATCAGGCGCCGACCCGCGTCCCGCGAAGAGGTAGGGCGCCTGTGGTTACGCGGCTCGCCCTAGGCCCGCGACTCGGGCAATGCAACCGGGAAAAGCGGTCGTGTGGCAGGTTTATTCGATAACAGTTCGCAATAGCAATAATGAGGGGTGTGTCGGCGACTGGCCGCGTTCCCCGGGCCGCAAACAGGGACAGTCCCCTTCTCTCGAGAAAAGAGGGACTGTCCCTATTTTCCGGGGGTCGGGAGGCGCTCCGCGCGCCGTCAGCCGGCGAGGCGTTCGGTATTGGACACGCGAGCGCTTTCGCGTTCCTGGGAGAGCAGCATCGCGGCGAGATAGTCCGGGACGGCGCGGCTGAAGTAATAGCCCTGGCCGAGGGTACAGCCGGCGGCGCGGACGGCCTGGACCTGCTCGATCGTCTCGAGGCCTTCGGCGACAATGTCCATGTCGAGCGTCGCGCCCATTTCCGCCACCGCGCGGATGATCGCGTCGCTCTTCTTGCCGGTGTGCGGGCCGGAGACGAAGCTGCGATCGACCTTGATCTTCCTGAACGGGAACTTGTTGATGTAGCCGAGCGAGGAATAGCCGGTGCCGAAATCGTCGAGCGCAAAGCGCACGCCTTCGGCGGCGAGGCCCTCGATGAAGCGAACGGTGTTCGCGTCGTCGTCGAGGAACAGGCTCTCGGTCACCTCGAGCTCGAGCCGGTGCGGGTCGAGGCCGGCCTCGCGCAGCGCGCTGAGGATGCCGAGCGCAGCACCGGGGGCGCGGATCTGCACCGGCGAGAGGTTGACGGCGACCGTCACGTCGGCCGGCCAGCCGGCGCAGGCCTTGGCTGCCTGCGCGGTGATCCAGTTGCCGAGCGTGATGATCACGCCGGTATCCTCGGCGACCGGGATGAACTCGTCGGGGCGCAGTTCCCCTTTCTCCGGATGGAACCAGCGCACCAGGGCCTCGAAGGTGCGGATCCTGCCGGTTTCGAGCTCGACGATCGGCTGGAAGAAGATCGACAGCTCGTCGCGCTGGATCGCGGCGCGAAGCTCGGCCTCGATCTGCTTCTTGCGGACAAGCTCGCGGGTCATCGCGTTGTCGAAGAAGCAGACCTGGTTCTTGCCGCCGATCTTGGCGTGGTAGAGCGCGAGATCGGCGCTTTGCATCAACGTGTCGATGTCGGCCCCGTCGTCGGGCAACAGCGCGACACCCATCGAGGCCGAGTTCTCGATCCGCTGGCCGTCGATCCGGGTCGGCTGGCGGATCATGTCGGCGAGCGCGCGTGCCAGCCGCTCGCTCTCGCCGCGGTCGGCGACCGGAGCGACGACGATGAATTCGTCGCCGCCGAAGCGAGCGAGGCACGCGTCGCCAGGCGCGGCCGCGCGCAGGCGCGCAGCGACCTCGGAGAGGACCTTGTCGCCGATCGGGTGGCCGAGCGTGTCGTTGATCTCCTTGAAGCGGTCGAGGTCGAGCCAGAACATCGCCAGCTTGCGGTCGGGGCCCAGCGTCGCGCGCATCTCGGAAAGGTCGTGATCGAGACCGGCGCGGTTGACGAGCCCGGTGACCGCGTCGGTGCGCGCGAGAACCTGCATCTTCCCGGCCAGCTCGGCGCTGGTTTCGGCAGCGATGATCTGCTCGCGGAGCGTGCGGAACACGTTGAAGGTGATCGCCATCACGCCGAAGATGACGAACACCATCGTGCCGGCGAGCACGTAGTAGACCGGGCCACCGACGATCAGGCCGACGACCATGATCGGCAGCGAGGAGAGCAACAGCTGGCCGACCGCGATGAACGGCCGCCCGGCGTTGCGCGCCGAGATGCCGACGCCGTAGACCAGCGCGTAGGTTACCATCAGGGTCTGGATGTGCTGGTCGCCGGGGTTGAGCACCGTCAGCGCTGCGACCAGCCCCGAGAGCAGGGCGTAGGCGAAGGCGCCGATCTCGTAAGCCGTCTCGAGCGAGCGCGTATCGCGGCGGACGGCGTCGCGGCCCATGACGATCGCCATACCGGTGCGCAGGATCGCGGTGAGGATCAGCGCGGAACCGAAAATCGTGATCGCGAGGTCGTCGGAGACGGCGATCGCGGTGGTCGTGCAGGCGATACCGGCGATCGCGCCGGCCGCGAGGCTCGTCGGTTGCGTATAGAGGGTCTCGATCAGCTTGCGGCGCACGCGCTCGTCGCGGTCGTCGCCGCCGAGATAGCCCTTGAAGATCTCGCGCAATCGCAAGCCGGCGTACTCCTAGACCCGAGGGGTGGGCTCTATCCCCAAGACGTCACCGACTCGTTAAGGACCCCCTAACCGTATTCGCGGGGGGAACGGCCCGGCTCAGGCCTGCCCGCCGGTTCCTGCAGCCAGTTCGGTCGCCATGCGCCGGTCGAGCGCGCGGCAGATTTCGAGCCACCACTGGTAGCTCTGCCGGTCGCCGGCGAAGAAGGCGGCCTCGGCCTGCATGCGCGCCCGGTGGGCTGCGGCGAGCCCGTGCTCGGCGAAATGCCGCAACGCGGCGTGGAGCATCGCGTCGCTCGGGCGGAGGCCGCCGTTGTCGTTGGCCGGAAGCCCGCGGGTCTCGCGAATCTTGCGCGCGCTCATCCGCGGGGCGAGGGCGGAGGGCGGGGCGGCAAAGCGAATGGTCATGGTCGGTCCAGCAGTCGGTGCACGCCTCGCTGGCGTTACCCCCCGTCTGCTAGCGCGGCGCACCTAAGCTAAAGTTGGGACGAATGGTTTCCGAAGGCTTGCCCGGCGTTTACCATGAAGGGGCAGGCTGCCGTCAGCGCTTCGACGGGCCGGGCAAGGCTCGCGGCGGGATGCGGAGCGGCAACCGTTCGTCGCCGCAGGCCAACGGCTTACGGCTGGCGCAGCCACTGGCCGCTGCGAGCGTACTCCTCGCGGACCTGGCCGGCGGCAGGCGCGACGCTGGCCTGGAACAGGGTGTCGCCGCCGCGGGCCGCGATGTCGGCCGAATAGGCCGGAGCGGGCGCGGCACTCTGGCGCGCGGCCTCGAGCCCGGTTTCAAACGCGCGAGCGAGCGCCACCGGATCGGCCTCGGTCGCCGGCGCCGGCGCTTCCAGGCGCGGGTGCGGTGCCGCGGCCGGCTCTCCGCCGCGGTAGGCGGCGCTGAAGGCCGAGGGGCGCCCGGCGGCGCCGCGCCAGCGGTAGAACCGGTGGGCGCCGATCGTGCCGACGTGGTGGAGGCTGTCGGCCCAGTACGGATGAACCTGGACCGTGTGGTAGTGCGTGGCGAGGCCGACCGGCTCGTAAACATAGCCGGCGAGCGCCGCGCGCGCGACCTTTGCGGCGCGGTCCCACCACATCTTCGCCGGCTTGCGCGCGAGCGAGCCGTCGCAGGTGAAGCTGAACTGGCAGCCGGTGCTGCGCTCCGAACCCTGGAACACCACGCCGCACACGGTGTCGGGGTAGGCCGGGTGGGCGACGCGGTTGAGCACGACCTGGGCGACCGCGCGCTGGCCCGCGTCGGGCTCGCTCGCGGCCTCGTAGTAGATCGCCTGGGTCAGGCAGTGCTCCGCCCGGCTGCGGTCGACGATCGAGCCGGCGAAGCGCAGCGCGCGGGCCGCCGGGCCGGCATCGAGCAGGCCGGCGGACGGGCGTGCAAGAGCAGGTTCCGCCGCGTCCACCGGCCCTGGATCTGCCGGACCGCGCAGGTTCGGCAGGTCGTCGAGGTAATAGAAGGCCGAGCCGGGAAAGCTCTCCCCCGGGGTTTCGAAGCCGAGCGGGACGATCCCGGCGGCGGGCTCGGGAGCGGGCTGCCACTCCATCGGCGCCGCCATCGCCGGCACTGCGATCGCCGCCGCGAGCACCGCCAGCCGCTTGCCCGAATGGCGCCGGCCGCGCGATGCGGCGATCGGCCGGGCGCGCCGCGACAGCCGCGCGGAAAAGTCGCGGGGACGGGGTTCGGCGGGGAAGACGAGCTCGGTCATGGCGCGCTTCGCGCCTAGCGCGGGCGAGTGGCCCGCGCACGCGCTCCGCCGCGGGCGTGCCAAAGCTGGACAGCAGACCGGCTAATGGTAACGTCGCCGGCGACGTCACGGATTGCCCGGGAGGCCGGGCCGGCGGGTGCAAGCCTGCCGAGGGAAGCGGGTTAGAGACCCGCGCTGCCCCCGCAACTGTGACCGGGGAGCTCGCGCTCCACGTACGCCACTGGGTCATACCGGGAAGGCGGTGCGCGAGCGGCGATCCGGGAGCCAGGAGACCTGTCCGTGAACCGTCGTTCGGCGCCGGGCGGGGTGTACCGGGAGCCAGCGGAGCCGCGCGCCTGCGCGGCCTCCCGCCATGAACGGCGAGTTCGTTCGTGGAGGGAAGTTTGACCCGCAGAATACTGTATTCACTGCTACTTCTGTCGATGACGGCGCCCGCGGCGGCGCAGGAGTCGGGTGAGAGAGAGGACAGCCCCCGTGGCGTATCTCCGGCCGGCAGAATCATTACAGTTCTTGCCAACGGTGTTCGGCAAGACACTGGAAAAACGGGACAACCGCTGACCGTTTTCACCGACCGAGAGATCGAGGCCGTGCAGGGGGCCGACATCGCCCGGTTGCTCGAGCGGGCGCCCGGCGTGACCTTCAGCCGCAACGGCGGGCCGGGCGGCTTCACCGGTGTACGCGTGCGAGGCGCCGAAGGGGAGCAACTGCTGGTGCTGGTCGACGGCGTGCGGGTGGCCGACCCGGCGTCGCCGGGTGGCGGGTTCGACTTCGGCAACCTGCTGATGGGCACGCTCGCCAGGGTCGAGCTGCAGCGCAGCTCGAACAGCACGATCTGGGGCAGCCAGGCGCTCGGCGGGGTGCTCGCGGTGACCACTGGAGGCAACGGCGAGCTCCACGGGTCGCTCGAGTACGGCGCGTACGACACGCTTTACGCGACGGGAGGTTTTCGCGTCTCATCGGGGGCCGCCAGGCTCGATCTGCAGGCGGCGCAATTCGCGAGCGACGGGTTCTCCTCGGCCGCGGTGGGGAGCGAGGCGGACGGATTCCGCCAGACCGAGCTCGCCGGCCGGGCGCGGGTCGAGCTCGGGCACGGCACATCGGCCTTCGCGGTCGGGCGGTTCGCCGACGGTCGGCTCGAGCTCGACGGTTTCCCGGCGCCGGCATTCGCGCTCGCCGACACCGCCGAATACCAGGACACGCGCCAGTTGTCGGGCGCCGCCGGGCTCGACTATGCGGACCGGCGGTTGCGGCTAAGCGCGCTCGTCTCGCTGGCGGAAACCGAGCGGGCGAACTTCGATCCCTCACTCGGGGCGGGGCCCGCGTACACGACCGACGGGGAGAGCGAGCGGGTCGAGCTGCGCGGACGGTGGGTTTTCGCCTCGCGCTGGAGCCTCGCGTTCGGGGCAGAGCGGGAATGGCAGCGCTTCTCGACGCTGATCGACCCGGTCCGCCGCAGTGCGGCGGCGGGGGCCTATGCGCAGGTGTCCTATGACCGCGGCGGGCTGCACGCGGCGGCGGGCGTCCGCCGCGACGAGCACCGCGACTTCGGCGGCCAATGGAGCTTCGGGGCGGACCTGGCGCTCGACGTGGTGCACGGAGTGCAGCTGACCGCCTCGTTCGGCGAGGGGTTCAAGGCGCCGACACTGTTCCAGCTGCACTCCGATCTCGGCAACCCCGCGCTCGGGCCCGAGCGCAGCCGGAGCGTGGATGCGGGGCTCAGCTACGGCTGGGGCACGGGAAGCGTGAAGCTGACCGCGTTCCGTCGCGACACCGAGGACCTGATCGGCTTCGTCAGCTGCTTCGGTACGACCGGCGGGATCTGCGCCGGGCGGCCGCTGGGCACGTACGACAACATCGGCCGCGCGCGGGCGCAGGGGATCGAGATAGAGGGGAGCGTGCGCGTCCCCGGCGTGGCCGCTTTCGGCGCGGCCTATACGCTGCTTGATGCCGAGGACCGCACGCGAGGCGCGGCGACCGAGGGCAGCGTCCTCGCGCGCCGTCCGAAGCACGCGCTGACGCTGATCGCCGATGCGGATTTCGACGGCACGTTGCGGTTCGGGGCGGACTTGCGGGCGGTCTCGGACAGCTTCGACGACGCCTTCAACACCGTGCCGCTGGACGGGTATGCGACGCTGACGCTGCGCGGCGAGTGGGACGTGACCCGCGAGGTCACGCTGTTCGGCCGGATCGAGAACCTGTGGGGCGAGGATTACCAGACGGCCGCGGGCTACGCGACGAGCGGGCGCGCGGCTTACATCGGCGCGAGGGCGGCGTGGTGAGGAGGGGCCTTCAAGTCCTCTTTGTCGCCGCCTTCGCGGGAATGACGATCACGGGGTGCGGCCAGCGGCCAGCGGCAGCGCCGACAGGGGAGCGCCCGACGATCGTTTCGCTCAACCCGTGCACCGACGCGATTCTCGCCGAGGTGGCCGATCCGGCACAGGTCCTCGCGCTCTCGCATTACAGCCACGATCCGCGGGCAACGTCGATGCCCCTGGCGCAGGCGCGGCGGTTCCGCGCGACCGGGGGGACGGTCGAGGAAGTGCTGGCGCTCGATCCCGACGTGGTGGTGGCGGGAAGCTTCCTGCCCCCCGCGACGGCACAGGCGTTCGCGCGGCTCGGCGTGCGGGTCGAGACGTTCGGGATCGTGTCCGACCTTGGCGAGAACGCGGCGCAGGTGCGGCGGCTGGCCGCGCTGGCCGGGCATCCGGAGCGCGGCGAGGCGCTGCTGGCGAGGATCGACCGGGCGCTGGCCGCGGCGCGGCACGACGGGCTGCGCGTGTCGGCACTGCTGTGGCAGCAGGGGGGGATCGTGCCGGGCGAGGAGACGCTGATCGCGCGACTCATGGCGCATGCGGGGTTCGCCAGTCACTCGGCCGCGCGTGGTCTCGGGCAGGGAGCCTACCTGCCGCTCGAGCGGGTACTGGCCGATCCGCCCGCGGTGGTGCTGGCGGCCTCGGACGAACGCATGTTGACGCATCCGGTGCTCCGGCGGCTCGAGGGAGTGCGCTACGAGCGGTTCGACCCCGCGCTGCTGTTCTGCGGCGGGCCTACGGTGGTGCGGGCGGTGGAGCGGCTGGCGGAGATACGGGCGGGCATGGCGCAGGGTCCTTCGACAGGCCCAGGACGAGCGGACGGACAATTGGGGCAGAGGCTCGAGAGATGACCCGGACGATCCCCCTCCTGACCGCGCTCCTGTTCCTTGCCCTGCCGCTGTCGCTGCTCGCAGGGCGCGTGTGGCTCGATCCGTGGGCGACGCCGAACGCCGTGGTGATCCTCGCCGAACTGCGGTTACCTCGCGCGCTCCTGGCGATCGTGATCGGCGCGGGGCTCGGGGCGGCGGGGGCGGCGATGCAGGGGTATCTGCGCAATCCGCTGGCCGACCCGGGGCTGTTCGGGATCGCACCGGGCGCCGCTCTCGGGGCGGTGGCGAGCTTGTGGTTCGGTTATGCCGCTGCCGCCTGGCTGCTGCCGGGGTTCGCGCTGGCGGGGGCCGGCGGGGCGATGGCCTTGCTGGCGCTGATCGTCGGGCGCGGCGCGGGGATCGCGCTGTTCACGCTCGCGGGGATGATGATCGCCAGCCTCGCCGGCGCGCTGACCAGCCTTGCGATCAGCCTCGCGCCGAACGCCTTCGCGATGAGCGAGATCGTCACCTGGCTGATGGGAGCGCTGACCGATCGCAGCTGGAGCGACGTGTGGCTCGCGGCACCGCTGACGCTGGCGGGGATAGTGCTGCTGCGGCTCGCCGGGCCCGGGCTCGACGCGCTGACGCTCGGGGAAAGCGCGGCGCGCTCGCTCGGCGTCGAGCCCCGGCGGCTGCAGGCGCTGCTGATCGCGGGGACCGGGCTGACGGTCGGCAGCGGCGTGGCGGTGGCGGGAATCGTCGGCTTCGTCGGGCTGATCGTGCCGCACCTGGTGCGTCCGCTGACCGATAGCCGGCCCTCGTCGCTGATCGTGCCGAGCGCGCTTGCCGGGGCGTTGCTGGTGCTGGTGGCCGATTGCCTCTGCCGGATCCTGCCGCTGGTGACCGAGCTCAGGCTCGGGATCGCGCTGAGCCTCGTCGGGGCGCCGTTCTTCCTCGCGTTGCTGCTGAGGATGCGGCGGGAGGTGCTTGAATGATCGAGGTAAACTCGGTGGCAGTGCGGAACCGGCTCGGGGCGGTCACGGCGGCGTTCGAGCGCGGGCGGATCACCGCGATCTGCGGGCCCAACGGGGCGGGGAAGTCGACGCTGCTGCAGGTGCTGGCCGGGCTGGTCGAGCCGGAGGCCGGCAAGGTGCGTCTCGATGGCGCACGCCTGCCGCGCGGGCGCGAGCGCGCACGGCGGATAGGGTACCTGCCGCAAGTCGGCGAGGTCGCGTGGGACCTGTCGGTCGCGAGGCTCGTCGCGCTCGGGCGGTTGCCGCACGGAGATCGGGGCGAGGTGCAGGTCGCCGAGGCGCTGGCGGCGGTCGATCTCGCGGCGCTGGCAGGGCGGCCCGTGTCGACCCTGTCGGGCGGCGAGCGGGCGCGGGCGCTGCTGGCGCGGGTGCTGGCGGGCGAGCCGCAGTGGATCCTTGCGGACGAACCCCTCGCGGCGCTCGACCTCTTGCACCAGCTGGCATTGCTGGCGCACCTGCGCGCGGCGTCCGACGCGGGCACCGGGGTGGTGCTGGTGCTGCACGACCTGGCGCTGGCAATGAACCACGCCGACCGGGTGCTGGTGCTCGAGCGCGGGCGGCTGGCGGCCGAGGGGGCGCCGGAGGAGGCGCTGTCGGAGGCGGTGATTGCGCGGGTGTGGGGCGTGGCGGCGCGCTGGCTCGGCGAACCGGGCGCGCGGGCGCTGGTGGCGGAAGGGGGAAGGGGCCCTCATCCAAGCTCCGCTAACCGCCTTCGGCGGTAAGCTTCGCTATCCTTCTCCCACCAGTGGGAGAAGAAGGGTGCGGCGCTTGCGACCAAGCTCCTGCTCCCGCTTGCGGGAGAAGAAGGGCGCGGCGCTCACGACAAGCTCCTTCTCCCGCTTGTGGGAGAAGAAGGGCGCGGCGCTCGCGACCAAGGTCTTTCTCCCGCTTGCGAAGAAGGGTGCGGCGCTCGCGACTAGGCTCCTTCTCCCGCTTGCGGGAGAAGGATACGAAGACTTAGCCCCGCAGGGGCTTAGTCGCAGTTGGATGAGGGCCCTTGCCCCTATTCCTCGCCCCCGGTCAGCCCGCGCGCCTCGAGCATCGGTTCGACCCGCGGCTCGCGGCCGGCGAAGGCGCGGAACAGGTCGAAGTAGTCCTGCGTGCCGCCCTTGCTCAGCACGGTGGCGCGGAAGTGGTCGCCGTTGGCGCGGGTCAGGCCGCCGTTCTCGCGGAACCAGGCGCGGCTGTCGCGGTCGAGCATCTCGGTCCACAGGTACGAGTAGTAGCCGGCCGAGTAGCCTTCCGGGTCGGCGAACACGTGGCGGAAGTAGCTCGAGCGGTAGCGCGGCGGGACCAGCGCGACCTCGAGCCCGAGGCGGTCGAGCGCCGCGGCTTCGAACGCGTCGACCTCGTCCGGCGTCGAGACGGCGGCGGCCTGCTCCGGGGTCAGCGCATGCCACTCCATGTCGAGCAGCGCGGCCTCGAGCAGCTCGCCGAGCTCGTAGCCCTGGTTCCACTTGCCGGCCGCCTCGATCCGCTCGATCAGCTCGATCGGCATCGGCTCGCCGGTCTGGTGGTGCCGCGCGTAGTTGGCCAGCACTTCGGGGTGGCTGGCCCACATCTCGTTCACCTGACTCGGGTACTCGACGAAGTCGCGCGCGACGCTGCCGCCCGAAGGGTAGGTCAGGTCGCTGAACAGGTAGTGCAGCGCGTGGCCGAATTCGTGGAACATCGTCTGCACGTTGTCCCAGCTGACCAGCTGCGGCTGGCCCTCGGCGGCCTTGGGGATGTTGAGCACGTTGTAGGCGACGGTCCTGGTGCCGAACAGCTTGCTCTGGTCGACCAGCGTGCTCATCCACGCGCCGCCGCGCTTGGAATCGCGCTGATAGGGATCGAAGTAGAACAGCCCGAGCTCGGAGCCGTCGTGGTCGAACACGGTGTAGACCGAGACGTCGGGGTGCCACACCGGCAGGTCGGTGCGCTTCTCGAACGTCACGCCGTAGAGCCGGTTGGCGGCGTAGAACACGCCGTCCTCGAGCACGCGGTCGATCTGGAAGTAGGCCTTAACGGTCTCTTCGTCGAACGCGTAGCGCTGCTGCTTCACCTTGTCGGCGTACATCTGCCAGTCCCACGGGCGGACTTCGAAGTCCTTGCCGTCGGCGCGGATGGCCTCGTTGAGAATGGCCGCCTCGCGCCGCTGGGTCTCGGCGAGCGCCGGGACCATGCGGCGCATGAAGTCGAGCGCGGTCCCGGGGTCCTGCGCCATGCGGTCGTACATCGTGTAGGCAGCCCAGTTCGGTTCGCCGAACAGCGCCGCCTTGCGCGCGCGCAGCTGGACGATCTCGGCGAGCAGGGCGCGCGTGTCGTTGGCATCGCCGCGGTCGGCACGGTGGACCGAGCGTTCGAACAGCGCCTCGCGCGTGGCGCGGTCGGCGAGCGTCGCCAGCGCGGGCTGCTGCGTCGTGTTCTGTAGCGCGAGCAGGTACTGGCCGGAAAGGCCGCGCGCTTCGGCGGCCTTGGCCGCGGCGGTAATCTCGGCCTCGCTGAGGCCGGCGAGAGCGGCGCGGTCGGCGACGACCAGCGCGTTGGCATTGGTCGCTTCGACCAGCCGCTGCGAGAACTGGGTGGTCAGCTCGGACAGGCGGGTGTTGATCGCCTTGACCTCCTCCTTCTGCGCGTCGTCGAGCAGCGCGCCGGCGTGGACCATGTCGCGCCAGGTGTCCTCGAGCAGCCAGGCGTCCTCGGGCGTCAGGCTCATGGCCGCGCGGTTGTCGTACACCGCCTTGACCCGGGCGAAGAGTTCGGGATCGAGCGTGATCGCGTCGAAGTGCGCCGAAAGCTTCGGCGACATCTCGGCCTCGATCGCGTCGAGCGTGGCGTTGGTGTGGGCGCCGGTGACGGTACCGAACGCGGCGTAGACGCGATTCAGCATCCGGCCCGAGCGTTCGAGGGCGACGATCGTGTTGTCGAACGTCGGCGGTTCGGGGTTGGCCTTGATCGCCTCGATCTCGGCGCGATGGATCGCCATCGCCTGCTCGAACGCGGGCTTGTAGTCGCTGTCCTGGATCTTGCTGAAATCGGTGGTGTGGAACGGCAGCGTCCAGTCCTCGGCGAACGGGCCGGTGGCCTGGGGGATGCTGACGGAAGCCGTGGCGGGCATCGCGGTGTCCTGGGTCGTGGTGCAGGCGGCCAGCAGCGCGCCGAGCGCGACGCCGGTGATGAGGCGGATGGTCATGTCGGGATGTCTCCTCGCGCGCGGGCGGCGCCGGTCGGTTTCATGGGCAACCGAGTAAGCGGCGCGGGGCGGGGAGGCAAGGGGCGCCGGGGGCAGGCGTGGGAGCCGGCGCTGCCCTCGAAAGCGGGACAGTCCCTGTTTCCGGGGGGCTTGGCGGGGCTCGTGCCCCTCCTCGGAAGAACAGGGACTGTCCCTATTTTCCGTGCGGGGCGGGAGCGGCCGTTCCCAGCGGATAGCGCGCGACTTCCTCGTAGTGAGCGCCGGTCCGGCCGAGGTGGCTTTCGAAGAGGACGAAGGCGTCGACCGTCCATGGGCCGGCGGCCAGCTCGCTCCTCGCCGCGAGCCATTCCGCTACCCGCGGGGTCCCGCGGTCGATGCGGGCGAGGGTTATGTGCGGGATGAACTTGCGCGTCTCGCGGCCGAGGCCGGCAGCCTCGCAGGCGCGCTCGACCTTGTGGCGCAGGCGCTCGAGCTCGGGGCTCGGCGGGACGCGGGCCCAGATCGCGTGCGGAAGGGATCGTCCCGCGCGTGTGCGCTCGAACGCGCCGACGCCGGCGACGCACAGATCGAAGCGCGGCGAGGCGATGCAGCTGAGCGCTTCGGCCAGGTCGTTCGCGGCCGGCCGCTCGACCTCGCCGACGAAACGGAGTGTCAAGTGGAGGTTGTCCTCGTCGACCCAGCGGGCGCCGTCGAGGGCTTCCATCGCGTCGAGCAACGCGTCACGGACCGGTACCGGCGGGCGAATGCCGACGAAGAGGCGGTGAGGCATCGCACCATCCTAGGGGCGGCGTGCGGGATCGGGAAGCAGGCGGCGGCCCGGTGCGGGGGGTGCGACCGCGAAGGGCTCGGGGGAAGCACCGAGCCGCCTTTCCGCTACGCCCGGGTCAACCGGGCCCCCCGGCCGCAGTTTCGCGACCTGGCGTCAATTCGGGATGAATGGCCCCTTTGACGGGGCGAGCGGATATCCGTGGCGTCTGCCGGGAGCGCGAGGACGTTTGTCGATATCCGGTCCCGTGCTGCGGTTTCCCTTTGCAAATCTTAACGTGATATGGTCCCAATCGGATGCAATTCGTGACGGCCCGAAACGAGATCGTCGCGGCGGGGGCAAGGATATAGAAAACGCAGGGGCGACATGGGGCGCGAGCACTCCGAGATCGAATTCATGCTGGCCGGGCTGACGCCCAAGCAGCGCGAGGTGCTCGACCTCCTGATAGAGCACAAGACCTCCAAGGAGATCGGCCGCGAGCTCGGGATTTCGCCGCACACGGTCGACCAGCGCATCCAGTTCGCCAAGGAAAAGCTCGGCGCCTCCAGCCGCAGCGAAGTCGCCCAGCTCTACCGCCGTCTCGTCGAGATATGCGGGCAATTGACATATCAAGATTCCCGTATCGCCGCCGCCGCTGCCGAAGCGGATACCGGTGTCAGGACGCAGGCGGGTCCGCTCTCGCTGCTCCACCGGCGGGAGCGGACCACACCCGACCAGCCGCGCGAGCCGGAATCGGATTATCCTGTCGTCCCAGAGTTGTTCGAGGGCCGTTACGGCACGCTGATCCGGCTGGGGGCGATCATCGCGATTGCGGTGTTTCTCGTCATTCTCGTGCTCGGCGGTCTCGCCATCTTCTCTCAGCTCTCGGAGCTGATGGCGACGTAGCGGGCTCAGGACAACTCGATCACCTTGGCGACCGGGCGGCCGTATCCCGCGGTCCGCCGAACGAGGGAGATTCGATTATGTCCATGCCTGTTCCCGTCGCGCAGATGCGCATCGCCCGTGACATCGCGGAAGCGGAGAGAGCGCTAGACGAGGCGCTGATCCGCCATTCGTCGCTGTTCACCACGATGGTCACCGCGCGCCGAGAGACCGGCTCGTCGCCGTTCACCGGGCACGAGGCGCTGCTGCGCCTGGCCAAGGCCCAGCAGGCCCTGCTCGACGCCGGCGGCAACCTGGCGCGGGTCCACGGGTCGCTGCTTGACGTTCAGCGCGAGATGGGTGTGGCCGACGAGTGTCCGCCCGACGAGCCCCGGAGGACCTCGCACATGGAACTGGCCAGCTAGCTCGGCGGCCGCGAACAAGTCGAACCACAAACATGGCGCCTGACGTTCTCATAGGGGTCACGCTGATCCTGGGCGCCGTGATCGTAGCCT
This sequence comes from uncultured Sphingomonadales bacterium, assembly GCA_937898525.1. Classification (GTDB taxonomy): domain Bacteria; phylum Pseudomonadota; class Alphaproteobacteria; order Sphingomonadales; family Sphingomonadaceae; genus Croceibacterium_A. The sequence continues at coordinate 746 of CALCBC010000035.1, read as the reverse complement.
ACGGTCGCGGCGGCCCTCCCGAGCGCATCGCCGCGGGCATCATTGTCGCGTGGATGATCTCGGACGTGTCCTATCACCTGGTCTTCGGACCATCGGGCTTCGACACGGTCGATCCCGTCCACGTCGTCCTGGACGGGGCTGAACTGGTGGCCATCACCTGGCTGGCGCTCCGCGCCAACCGAATGTGGCCGCTTTGGGCCGCGGCAGCGCAATTGATGTGCGTGTCGGGGCACCTCGTTGCGTTCCTCGAACCGGGTGGAATGCGGCGCGCCTACTGGGCGATGACCCAGCTGCCTGCCTACATCCAGCTGATCGCCCTCGTTTGCGGTGCCTACGCGCATGCGCGGCGGTTCGAGCGGATCGGCCCGTACCGCAGCTGGCGCTTTTCTTGACAGGGGAATGACCATGGACCTGCACGACGCAGCGACTGCAGCCATCGAGGACTGGGCTCGCCGGCACCGGCCGCACGAAGCCGGGCTGCGCTGGGCCGCCCGTACTCCGGCGGCCGACTGGCAGTACGACGACATGACCTGGAACCGCGAGATGAACGAGATCCAGCGCTCCTTCGAGCGGCGGATCGGATACCCGATCTCGCTCTCGCCGAGCGAGCGGCGCAAGACCGCGGGCCTGACGCTGATGAAGACGCACTACGTGCTCGTGCGCAAGGCGGAGACCAGCTCGCCCGGCGGCACCACGCTGCTCAAGGCCCTGACGGCCTCGGCCGGCACGAGGATGAACAACCGGGC
>CALCBC010000034.1 GCA_937898525.1 uncultured Sphingomonadales bacterium | reverse complement strand
GAAATGCGGTTTACGGGCAACCGTAACGTGGGTTCGAATCCCACCCTCTCCGCCAGGACGCCCTCTTCCCACGTCCATAGCGAATCGCAAAAGCTCTGATTTGCCAAGAGCTTACATGCGATTTCGCGTCCACTCATATCCACCCCGATCCATCGGTGACCGATTGGAAATGTGGTAAAAAATGTGGGAGTGTTTGGGCCATGGGTAAGTTGTCCGCGACTGCCGTGAAAAGCGCGGCGACGCCGGGAAGGTTCGGCGATGGCGATGGGCTTTTCCTGATCGTGCAGCCCAGCGGCAGTAAGAGTTGGATTTGTCGCGTTCAGAAGAACGGTCACCGGCGGGATTTCGGGCTTGGCAGTGCCTCGAAGGTCTCACTCGCGCTCGCGCGCGAGCGCGCCCGGGAGATTCGCGCCTGGGTCGAGATGGGCCTCGACCCCATCTTCGAGCGTCGCAAAGCGGGAGGCATCCCGACCTTCAGGGAGGCGGCGGCACGTGTGCTCGCGGCGCACCGCAAGACCTGGCGTAACGAGAAGCACGAGAAGCAGTGGTCGCGCACGCTTGAGACCTACGTCTTCCCGCAAATCGGCAACCTGCAGGTCAACGAGATAACCGGTCCTCTGATACGCAACGTGCTTGCAGATATCTGGCTTTCGAAGCCCGAGACGGCCCGGAGAGTGCGCCAGCGTATCGGCACGGTGCTGGATTGGGCTTACGCCTCTGGCTATCGCGAAAGCGAGGCTCCCATGCGGGCCATCACGAAGGGGCTCCCCCGCCAGCCGAAGAAGGAAGGCCACTTCGCAGCGATGCCCTATGCTCGCGTTCCGGACTTCATGGTCAGGCTGCGGCAGCGGGAGTCGTTTAGCCGCCTTGCCCTGGAGTTTGCCATTCTCACTGCCGCGCGATCGGGAGAGGTGCGTGGCGCGAAGTGGGAAGAGATCGACCTGGATGCCGGTCTCTGGACGATTCCAAAGCACCGCATGAAAGCTCATCGCGAGCACGTAGTTCCGCTGACGGCACCCGCTGTTCGCATTCTGAAGCGTTGTCAGGAGCTGCGTCTCGCTGACTGCGAACTGGTCTTTCCCGGGACGAGGCACAATGCGCCGCTATCGGACATGACCCTGACCAAGCTCCTCAAGGAAATGAAGGAGCCTTACACGGTTCACGGTTTCCGCTCGGCGTTTCGGGACTGGGTCAGCGAGGAGACGCAGCACCAGGGTGAAATCGCCGAAGCGGCGCTCGCTCATGTCGTCTCGAACAAGGTCGAAGCGGCCTATCGGCGCGGCAACCTCCTGGAGAAGCGCAAGCGTTTGATGGTCGAGTGGGCAGAGTTCTGCGTCGGGGCCTGAGCCCCGTGCTGACCCCGCCGCCAGCGACCAAAAGCCTGGCGGGGACCGATTTCTGAATCCCGACCTGTTGGAGGAGCTGCCAGCTCATCTGCCTGTCGTCCACTTTCCGAATCGGGAAGGGGGCCTTGCTCTATTGGGTTTCGACTCTATCCTGCCCCCGCGCCGATCATCGGCGCCGAGGCGTGAGAACCTCGCTTGGTGATGCCGGCTCGGATCTCGGCCGGGTGGCCGTCGCGCATGTCCAGACCGCCTGGCGGTTAAAGGCGGCGGCGCATGTCCAAGCATGTTCTCAACACCCGGCTCTGCCGGCCCGCCTCGCCCAGAGGGGAGGCGCGGGGTGCGGTCCACGTCGAGGGACGCGAGAAACGGCGAGGAGCTGCCATCTCCCGCGCCTGGCCTCAGGGTCTCTCGTGGATCATGATCTTCCTACGGTTGCGGCTGAGTGGGCCGAACCCATCAGCCAGACGGCTGAGGCCGGTGAGGATTCCTCGTCGTCAATCGACACGCTGTATCGCGAGCATTCGCCTCGCCTGCTGAGGTCGCTGACCCGCCGGATGGCCAGTCGCGACGAAGCCCGTGACCTGGTCCAGGAAATATTCTGTCGAGTGGCCCGTCTGGGTGCCGCCAACCTCACGCGTCTCGAGCGGCCGCAGGCCTATCTGAGCCGCATGGCGACCAACCTCCTGCGGGATCGCGCTCGCCACGCCTCGCGCAGGATGATCGAGCAGCACGTCGAGGCCGACGACCGGTTGCCGGCCGGTACGGACCAGGAAAGGCTACTTGAAACACGCGATATGCTCAGGCGCGTAGAGGCAGCTGTGCTAAAGCTGCACCCACGGACCCGGGAGATCTTCATGGCCCACCGTGTCGAGGGATTGAACTACGCCGAGATCGCCGAGCGGACGGGCCTGTCGGTCAAGGGGGTCGAAAAGCAGATGAGCAAGGCGATCGCCGCGATTGATCGCTTGATCGAGAGGGAGCGGTGGTGATGGCCTGGCCCTTTGGCCGGCACGAACGGCTCAGGCGGCGGGCCTCCCACTGGCTGGCGCGGCTGAACGGCCCGCACGACGCGAACGACAGGGCAGCGTTCGACAAATGGTACGAAGCGCATCCCGATCACGCCGCCGCCTTTGAGCGGGTGGCAAGGATTTTCGATATCGCAGGCCACCTGGAGCCGGGTCGCCTCACACACGCTGCCCGCTTGGAAACGCGGGAAGCCACGCACCCTCGACACCTCGGCGTTGGTCTGGCTGCCGCAGCGGCAGTCCTCGCGGTGCTTGTCGTCGGCGGCGTGGGTCTGCGCAAGCTTGGGGAGACGCCTCAGCTCGCGGCCACGGGCCAGGTGTTGCGAAATGACGGCGGCGCACCGCGCCATGTCCGACTTGGGGACGGGTCCGAGGTTTGGCTTGCCGCGGAGAGCGAACTCGACGTGCGCATGGGTCCGTCGGAACGGCGGCTGCAGTTGCGTCGTGGCGAAGGAACTTTTGCTGTCGCACATGAGGAGCGACCATTCATCGTCGTGGCTGGCGGCGCAGAAGTCGTCGCGCGTGGGACGAAGTTCGTCGTTCGTCTCGGCGAGGGGGCAACCTCTGTTGCGCTGATAGAGGGCCGGGTCGAGGTGACCTATTCGAGGGCGACTGAAGCCGAGCCCGCACGCGAAGTCGTGGTGCTTGAGCCTGGCAAGACGCTCACAGTTCGGCACAAAGGCGAAATCCGAGACGTTCGTGCGGGCCTCGTTCGAGAGGGACGCTCTCCCGAGATGATCCAACTCGACGACAGCCGTCTCGGAGACGCGCTGGTGCAAGCGAACGGATGGTCGGATCGGCAGCTCCGGCTGGCGGACGACCGGTTGGGCGAACTGCGTGTAACCGGTGCCTTTCGCAGCGGCGATGCCGAGGAGTTTGCCAATGCCCTGGCGGCAGCCCTGAAACTGAGAGTAGAACATCGCCCCGATGGAACCCTGTGGCTGAGCCGAGAAGGTGGAGGGCGGCACTAGGTTCCGTTCGGTTTGGCGAGGCCTGGCGCAATTTGAGAGACGCTCGGCCCGCATCTTCGGAGCAGACCTTCGGCTTTGGCCTTCCCTCGCCGCCCTAGGTCAGGGCAAGGCGCCTTTCGGTCTGCGAGCTCGGATATTGGCTCGGGGCGTGGGCCTGACACAGCCAGGTGGGTCGGGACGGCCCCACTCTCCCGGTACGCTCGCCTGATCTTTTTTGGGGGGTAAATCGCTGCCCTGACGTCAACTCCTCCGTAGCCGCCGCAAGCGCGGCCAGGGAGGGGGAATGACATGAACAGGAATGGGGTCGGTGCGCTCATGTTTGCGAGCGCCGCAGTCGTGTTGAGTTGTCCAACGCCTGCCTGTGGGCAGACCGCACAGCGGTTCGAGTTCTCGCTGCCAGCCCAGGATCTCTCGGACTCCTTGCGCACCCTGTCGGCGCAGATCGGTCAAAGCATCGTCGCCGACGGAGATCTCGTTCGCGGACGTCGCGCGCCACCCCTTTCCGGCTCCCTCACCATCGAGGACGCGATCGCGCGCCTGCTCGCGGGAAGCGGGCTTGTGGCGCGCCGCGTCGGAGAATCTTTCGTCATCGTCAGTGCGGGAGGAGGCGAAAGACCGGCCCCCGCGGAGCTCGCCGGCGACGCGCAAGAGGGCGACGGCACGATCGTCGTCACCGGCACCCACCTGCGCGGGGCGCCGGCGAGCTCACCCATCATCGTGATCGATCGCGACGAGATCGATCGGTCGGGCGCGACCTCGGTCGAACAGCTCATGCGCAAGCTCCCGCAGAACTCGCAGGCGGGGATCAACCAGGAGAACTTCGGCGTCACACTGCCAGACCAGGACGTGACCGACCACGGCGCCGGCGTGAACTTGCGCGGGCTCGGCCAGCGGGCGACGCTCGTGCTGCTCAACGGCCGCCGGCTGGCGCCGAGCGGGTACGGGGCCTTCGTCGACGTCTCGCTGATTCCACTGAGCCTCGTGGAGCGCGTCGACATCCTGACCGACGGTGCCTCGGCGATCTACGGGTCCGATGCGGTCGGAGGGGTGGTGAACTTCGTCCTGCGCGATCGGCTCGACGGCCTCGAGACGAGCCTCCAGGCCGGGCTCGCTACCCGGGGTGGCGGAGAGCAGCTGCTGTTTTCACAGGCGGGCGGTCACGACTGGGGCAGCGGACACGCACTCGTGGCTTACGAATACCGGCGCGAGGAAGAGATAGCGGCGGGCGATCGTTCGTTTATCCTCGGATTGCCCGCCAGCAGCTACCTGCTGCCCTACGAGCGGCGTCACAGCGTGCTCGCCAGCGTGGAGCAGCACATCGCCGACGGCCTGAAGTTCGGTGCTACCGGGACTTACGCTCACCGTACGACCGATCGGACCTACTTCGAGCTTGGGGTGCCGCTCGCGATCTATGCGCACGGCGTCGCCCAGTCGGTGACGCTCTCCGGTGAGCTGACTTACGATTTCGGTGGCAACTGGCGGGCGCGCCTGGAAGGCAATTACGGGCTATCGTGGACCGATCAGCGCCAGACCCAGCCCGGCGGCGTGGAACTCGCGAACGCTCGCGACGTGCGGAACGAGATTGCCGGCGGCGCGATCCGGCTGGATGGGACACTGCTGGAACTGCCGGGTGGCCCCCTCGCCGTCGCACTGGGCGGCGAGCTACGGCGCGAGCATTACCGCGACGGTTTCGAGTCGTCCCGCATAGCGAGGGCCGTGGACCGCCAGGGCCGGACGGTGCGCTCGCTGTTCGGAGAACTGTCGCTGCCGCTGGTATCGGCAGCGAACCGCGCACCCGGGCTCGAAAGGTTCGAGCTGTCCGCGGCTGGCCGCTTCGACGACTACGGGGGGACTGGCTCGGCGTTCGATCCCAAGCTCGGCCTGATGTGGTCGCCGATCGAAGGACTGGCCCTGCGGACATCCTACGGCACGTCCTTTCGCGCGCCGTTGCTCGCCGAGGTCGGCGGCGTCTACGACGTGTTCCACGCGCCGTCCTATCTCGTCTACCGCGACCAGTCGGAGGCAGTGCCCGGCGAGATCGTCGCGGTTCTCCAGGGAAGCGATCCCGAGATTCGGCCCGAAACCTCGCGCACCTGGACGGCCGGCGCCGAATTCGCGCCGGCATCGGTGCCCGGCCTGTCTCTTTCTGTGACCTACTATTCGGTTCGGTTCGCCGACCGCATCGCTATGCCGACGGCGAGGGTCACCGTCGTCGGCGACCCGGCGTTCGAGCCAATCATCGATCGCAGTCCCGATCTGGCTGAACTTACCGCGATCATCGAAGCCGCACGGCGGACTTTCGATGTGACCGGGCCGGGCTTTTCCAATGGCGGAGCGACCCCCGCCGATGTCGACCTCGTGCTCGACACCCGCGTCACGAATTCGGCCGAAACCAGCACCGACGGGCTCGATTTCACGGCGCGCTACGCGTTCGAGGCGGGCGCCAACCGGTTCGTGCTGGATGCCAACGTCAATCGGGTGTTGTCATTCGACAGTCGCCTGATCGAGACGAGCCCGGTGACGCGCTCGCTCGACCGTCCATTTGGGTCGCTCGCATGGCGAGGTCGGGGCAGCGTCGCGTGGAGCCGGGGCGGGTGGAGCGGCACACTCTCGGTCAATCACGCCGGTGGATACGAGGACGACCGCGGCGTCGACGTCGTGCCGGTGGGTTCCTGGACAACCCTCGATCTCGGCCTTTCCTACCAGTTCGACGAAGAGGTGGCTGGCGGCTTGCGCGGCACGCGGATCTCGTTCTTTGCGGAGAACCTGTTCGACGCCGACCCGCCCTTTCTTGGACCCGGGCCGGGACGGACCGCCGGCCTCGGCTACGATCCAGTCAATGCGAGCGGGCGGGGTCGTTTCGTCTCGCTCCAGGTCCGCAAGGCCTGGTGAGATTGCCGATGCGCTGGCCGATAGGGGCCGCCCTGGCGCTGGTGTTGTCCGTGCCCGGGAGCTCGGTGTCGGCGGGGCCTTCGATATCCGAACTCGTCGAGCTCGCCGACATCAGCAGCCTGTCTGTCTCGCCGAGTGGGCGGTACCTGGTCTTCAGGGTCGAGCGGGCTTTGATCGACAAGAACAGCTACTTGCTCGACTGGTACGCTGCGGATCTTCGGTCCGGAGAGGTTCGGCATCTCGGGGGAGGCGGCGCACCGGTCGAGGGACCTGCCGAACCGCTGGCGGTGGAGACGACAGTCTGGTCGCCCGACGAGCGGCACGTGTTCCACCGCGCCCTGGTCGACGGCGTCATCGGACTGTGGCGAACGGCGGTGGACGGCTCGGGCAGCCGCCCGGTCGTCGTCGCGGATGCCGATGTCGAGCAGGTCACGGCAAATGCCGATGGCCGGTCGCTGGCTTACGTGCTCGGCCCATCGCGCTTCGAGATCGAGGAGGCGGAACGCCGCGAGTACGATGACGGCATCCTCGTCGACGGCAGCGTGGACCTGTTGCGGAACCTTCATAGCGGCGCGTGGGTCAACGGCCGGATCGCCACCTCGCGGCTTGTCGGGCGGTGGACTTCGAGCGCGGGACTGCTGTGGCGGGAGCCGCGGCGGCGCTATCGGCTCGAACTCGTATCGCTTACGGTGAGCGGGCCCGAACGAGTGGATCGACAGCAACTCACGCCTGGGCCCGGCGCCGATGACGTGGCGGCGGCCGCGCTCGAGGCACCGGGGCGGCCGCCGGTGCGCGTGCGCCGCGAAAACGGTCACTTCCTCATCGAGGTCGTGCGCGACGGCGAGGCCGTCGCGTGCCCCGGTGTGGTCTGCCGGGCGGGGCGCTTGCCAGTGATTGCCTGGCGGCCCGCAAGCGGAGAGCTGGCGATCACTGCACGCGACGGTCACTATCGCCAGACGCTTTACCTGTGGGACGTCGAGCGCGGACGGGTGCGGCACGTGGTTTCGGCCAAGGGCCTGCTGTCCGGGTCGCGACTTGCGTCGCGGCCCTGCGCGTTAAGCCACGAGGCGGCCTATTGCGTCACGGCAAGCGCTGCAGAACCGCCGCGGCTGGAGAGGATCGACCTCAGCACGGGCGCTCGAACGGTCTTGTTCGATCCGAATGCCCTGTTGCGGCGTCTTCCCAGGCCGCGGGTGGAGCAACTCTCGTGGACGCTCGACGACGGACGGGAAGCGACCGGGACCGTCCTGCTTCCCGAGGGCGGGGCCAATCGGGCGCCGCTGTTCGTCAGCTACTACGAATGCCCGGGATACCTGCGCGGCACCGCCGGCGACGAGTTTCCGCTGGCGCCGCTCGTCGATGCGGGTTTCGTGGCCGCATGCCTCAACACGGTGGCGGCCGAGAGCAATGATATCGCCGATGTATATCAGACGGGGCTCGAGGCGGTCGATGCGCTGGTACGCCTCCTGGCGGCGCGCGGGCTGGTCGACCCGGCACGGGTAGGGATGGGCGGATTCAGTTTCGGCAGCGAAGTGACCATGTGGACGGCGATGAACTCGGACCTGTTGGCGGCGGTATCGGTGGCTTCGCCGCAGTACACGCCGGCCCGCTACTGGCTGAGTGCCTTGCCGGGGCGCGACTATGCCGAGGTGCTGCGCGAGGCGATCGGGCTTGGCAGTCCGGACGAGACCCCGGAGCGCTGGCGTCGCGTCTCGCCCGCTCTCAATGCCGAGCGGATCGCGGCGCCCCTTCTGATGCAGCTGCCGGAGAACGAGGCGCGCGCCGAAGCAGAGGTCTTCGCCCGGCTGGCACGCACGCCGACACCAGTCGAGCTCTATGCCTTCCCGGAGGAGCGGCACGCGAAGTTCCAGCCGCGACACCGGCTAGCGGTCTACCGCCGCAACCTCGACTGGTTTCGTTACTGGCTGCAGGACCATGTCGACCCGGACCCGGCCAAGGCGGGGCAATACGCGCGCTGGCAAGCGATGCGGCAGCGGCGCGATGGGGCTCAGGGTTCGAGCCCGCGCAGCCAGGTCTCCGCGGCCGCCATGTCGAGCAGCCGCAGGTAAGCGGCCTCCGGTTCTCCAGGCCGGCGCAAGGTGGCGGCGACAGCGTCGCGGTCGAGCAGTCTCATGGAAGCGAGCTTGCCGTCGAGCAGCAGGGCCTTGAGCTGGCCGCGGCCCGCGAGGTAGGCGCTCGAGACCATCGATCCGAGGCCACCCTTGGACCGGCGCGCTGCGATCGCAGGTGGCAGCAGGTCGGCGAAGGCTCGGCGCGCGACCGCGCGGTCCCGACCGCCGCGGACCCACAGCCACGTGGGAACGCGCAGGCAGGCCTCCAGCACCGGCTGTGCGAGCAACGGGTGGATTGCGGCGGTCCTGCCGGGGCCCGGGTCGGCGAGGAAGTGGCGAATGCTCATGATCGACTGCAGGTGCTCGAGCTTGCCACGAGGCACGCGCGCCGGTGGCTCGAGCCAGGGATGACGCGGAGGTTGCTCTGCCGCCGCGCCGGGCGCGAGGAACGTGTCGTCGCGGCGCCAGCTCGCCATCGGCTTGCGCGAACGGCGCCAGGCCGCGCGCATCACGGCGCGAACGGTCGTGCCGTGCATCTGGGCGAGGTCGCGCACGGCGCGCGCGGCATCGCCCGGGCCCCGCACTCTCAGGGCGTCGAGCACGGAGGAGGCGGTGCCAAGGAAGCAGAAGACGTTGTCGCCGCCAGTGCCGCCGAGCACGAGGTCGGAACCGGTCTGCGCGAGATGGCTCTCGATCGCGCGGTGCAGCACCTGCAGCACGGCGTTCGCCGGCGGCCGCAGCGCCAGCGGGCCCACTTGCCCGAAATCGGGCATTTGCGGATCTTCCACGAGCTCGGCGAGCCGGATGTTCCAGTGCTGCGCGGCGGCACGGGAAAAGCTGCGCTCGTCGCCGTCGGGCGCGCGCGTCGCGAAGGTCACCGCGCGATAGCGGACGCCGCCGTTGGCGAGCGCAGCGGCCACGATTGCGGAATCGAGACCGCCCGAGAGCCGGACGACAGGATCGGCTGCATGCTGGGCGAGCCGCGGGACGGCGTGCAGGACCGCGGTGCGGATCCCGGCGGCTGCCTCCTCGAAATCGTCCAGGCTCGCATCCCCGAGGGCGTGGTCCCAGGGGCTCCAGGCCTGGCGAACCTGGGCGGCCGCGCCGTCCACGCGGCGCAGGGTGCCGGGCACGATCTCGCCGGTTCCTTCCCATCCGGTGCGCGCCGAGCGCAGGAACGGATAGGTGAGCCAGTCGCGCAGGAACTCGGTGTCCGGACGGATCGGGGCCGGCGATGCGGCGGCAAGCAGCGCGGCGTCGGACGCATAGACTTCGATCGGGCCCATGCGGCGATGGTAGGCGGTGAGGTTTCCCGACGGGTCGCGCAGCACCGAGTGCCCCGGGCCTTGCATTGCGAACAGCACGTAAGCGCCCCAGAAGCGGGCCGAGAAGTTGCGCTCGTCGGGCAAGGGCGCGGGAATCCGATCCATCCGCCGGCCGCTCGCCCGCTCAAACAGCAGCCCGACCGCGAGGCTGCGCCCGTCCTCGCCGTGGACGGCCGGCGTGCCGGGCAGGGTCCAGGCGGCGAAGCCGGGAACGTCGATCACGGGAACGAGGTCTTCGAACGCCATGCGGCCGAGTTCGCGGAGGTGCTCCTCGAGAGCCTCGGGCGGTCCGGCGGCGGCGAGGTAGCGCATGCTTCTCAGACCGCCAGGACGGGCGTGAGGCGTCCGACTTCGTCGGCGGCGTCGGTCAGCAGCAGGCGGTCGGCCTGTACCCAGCAGTGGGCCCGAAAAGGTTGCAGCCGGACCCCGAAAACGAGCGTGACGTGGCTCGCGAGGTCGCCGAGCCAATCGAGCAGGGCGAGCGCGTCGAGCAGGCAGCTGCGCTCGATCGGTACGAGCGCCCGTGCGGCAAGGAATTCCCGGGCCGCCGTGGCGGCCGCCTCGCCCGATGTGCTGGGACCGGCGAGGCAGGCCTTCGCTTCGACGATCTCGGCCAGCGGAACGGTGTGCAGCCGGCGGCGCGCGCGGGCGACGGCGCGCCAGGCCCTCAGCGAACCGGCGAGGCTCGCGCGGGATCCTGCCAGGTCGTCCAGCAGGCTCGCCTCGGGCCGCGCGACAGCGGCCGGCAAGAGGTCGCATGGGACCGGAGCCCGCTTGAACAGGCCGGTTGCCAGCAGTTGGCAGAAGGTCTCGTCGTCCCGCGGTACCTTATCCCCTGCGCACAGTGGAAGGAAGGCGCGCTCGGCAGGCCCGTCGAGCATCGTGTAACGATCGCGGCGCAAGTCTAGGAACACCGGTCGGCCGCCGGCAAGTCCGTAGCTTACATGGGCTTCGAGCGCGAGATAGGTCATGGCCGCGGTTGCGCAGGGTTGCGCGGGGGCGCGAGCCCCCGCGCGTCCGGTTCAGGCCTCGAGCATGCCGAACAGCCGGTAGCCGTCGCTTTCGGGCTCGGCCACGATGTCCTGGCCGCGGGTGGCGAGGCTCGCGGTGCCGAGATCGATCACGGCCGTGTCATGGATGTTGCGTTCCATCGTACGTCTCCTCGTGCTGCGGGAGTGCAGCAAGGGAGAGGGTAGGGTCGGGTTCCAGGGGTACGAAGCTTATACGCCGCCGATAGGACGATTGTTTTCGGGCCGCCCGGGGTCCGTGAACGGCACAGGACGCCGGAGTGACCGCTCAGCCCTCGCCCGTCGCATGCAGGGCGGCAACGATCCTGTCCACCGCGCGCTCCCGCTCGCGGTGATAGGCCGCGAGCGTCCGGCGCAGGACGGGCAGGTTTGCTTCGGCAAGAGCGGCCGCGATGTCCTCGAGGTATGGCTCCGGACCGGGCAGGACGCGCAGCTCGGCGCGCCGGGCGGGGCGCAGGCGATCGTTGAGAGCGCCCAGCGAGGCAGTGGCCTCGACGTTCCCGGCCAGCGCCGCAATCGTCAGGAACAGTCGTCCCGTTCGCTCCACGTGATCGCCGCTCGCGAGCTCGGAAAGGCCTGCACGGGGCGCGTTTGCGCCGAGGCGTGTCGTGAGCGCAAGCAAGGCCTGGTTCCAGCGGTAGAGCTGGCGCAGGCCGAGCTCCGTTACCGCCGGGGTGCGGAACCCTTCGCCTCGCGGTGTATCGACGAGGCCTTCGCCGGCCAGCCGGTGCAGCGCGTCGCGCACCGGCGTGATGCTGACATTGAGGTCCTGGGCGAGCAGGGCTGGCTCGAGGTGCTGTCCCGCGGCGAACCGCCCGTCGCCCAGCTGCTCCTTGAGCGCCAGATAGACGCGCTCGAAAGTGACGCCGGCGTTCATTGCGAACGGATGAGCAAGGTCATCCGCCGCCTCGCCGCTGGCGCTCCAGATGATCGGCGACGACCGCGGCCTGGTCGGGCCTCAGCGCATCGATCGCGCCGAGGCGGGCCGGTGGCGGTCCGGCGAGCAGGATCGACGGGCAGCGCCCCTCGTAGTTGCCGAGGTTGGGGCGATGCTGGCGGTAGCCTACGAGCGCGGCGAGCTCGCTCGAGAAGCCGCGCGCGACCTCGGGCGGGTAGGCGAGCCACTGGTTTTCGTAGGGCTTGAGCCATCCGAGACAGTAGCTGACGATGCATCCTCGGCGGACGCTGTCGCTCCGGTTCCCGCCGGCGCCGTGCAGGGTCGAGCCGAGGAACAGCAAGGCATCGCCCGGCTCCATCTCGATCGCCGTCCCAGGCTGTGCGGGCGGATCTGTGTCGAGTGCCTTGCGGCCGTGGCTGCCCGGCCAGACCAGCGTCGCGCCGTTCTCGCGCGTGTAGCGCGTGAACGGCCACATCACGTTGACGAGGTACTCGGTCTCCCCGAGCGCGCCGCGCCACATGTCCTGGTCGCGGTGCGGCAGCTGCGGCAGCGCGCCGGGGTGGATCGCGATCGCCTGGGTCAGGTTAAGCTGGAGCCTGTCGCACCAGGGCGAGAGCACCTGCTCGGCCACGGCGCAGACCAGCGGATCGAGCACGAGCCGCTCGGCGTGCGCCGAGCGGGTCAGCAGGCGGCCGAACCGTCGCGTCAGCGTGCCATAGAACCCGCCCTCGCAGAACGGTGTCTGCGCAAAGTCCTCGGCAAGGTCGCGGTCGAGCGCGTGGACCGTGTCCGGACGCACGCCGCGCAGCACGCAGTACCCCTGGGCGAGCAACTGCTCGGCGCAGGCGTTCGCCATGGCCTCGGCATCCTTCGGGGCCTCCAGGCCGTCCACGCGGGTCACGCCGCTTGCCTCGCGTCCGCGGCGGCGTCCCACGCCGCCGCAATCCCGGCTCGTCTCAGCAGCGCCGGAGTCTCGCGCGAGATCTCGATCGCCAACGCTCCGAGGGTCTTGCCGGCCCGCTGTGCCGGCAGCCCGAGGGGCCGGCAACGCCAGCCGAACGCGAGGATCTGCTGCAGCCAGCCAATCTCGGCGATCCCGGTGTAGCAGGCGATTCCGCGCTCGAGCGCGTGGTCGACGAGTGCGGTCACCAGCTGGTCGCGGACCGCGCGCCGGCGCGCCGCCGTCAGGCCGCGGTCGAGGCAGAACCGGGTGATCTCACGCACGCCAGGCCCGCGCGGGACAGGGCCATCGCACAGGTCGGCGAACAGCGTGTCGAGCAGGTGGGGCCGCTCGGTCTCGAGCAGGCGCGCCGAGCCGAGGTGCTCGCCCGCCTCGCCCCGGACGATGAGGTATACGGCGTGGACGTCGTCGAACTGGTCGAGCTCGTAGCGGCCCTCGAGGACCGGCAGGTCCCACTTGAGCAGGTCGACGAACACGCGCTTGCGTGCCTCGAACATGGATTGCAGCGTTGCGTCCGCGAGCGGCTGCTGCAGGTGCTCGGCTGTCACGATCATGGCGGCCTCCCCCTTGTTGATCGAGGGAGGCTATCGCCGCGCTGCGCGAGCTCGCGCGAGTCCCGGAAATGGGGGGTTGCCTCAGTTCCTGAGGACGTCGGTGAAGCTGATCGTGCCGTCGAACAGCGCGTGGACGGCCAGCATCGTTCGCTTGCTGACGCCGTAACGCTCGCGTGCCCGCTTGAGGTACTCGGTAACCGTCTCGGGGCTGAGTCCGAGGATGCGCGAGATCTCCCAGTCGGACTTGCCGCGGGCGACCCACACCACGCAATCGCGTTGCCGGTCGGTCAGCTGCGGGCGCGGCTTCGGGTCCGGCGAGCGCATCCTCCAGACCTTGCGGGCCGCCTCGAAAGCGAAGGCGCCGGCCAGCTGGGCGAGCGGCAGGCGCCCCTCGTGCAGCGGCTGCCCGGTCTTCGTGGCGAACGAGCACGAGCCGTTGGCTTCGCCCGGGACGTGCGCAGGCACCGTGAAGCCCTCGCCGATCCCGCGCCGCGCGGCGAGGTCGAGGACCTCGCGGTCTCTTGCCGACAGGCGGATGAGCTCGGGCAGCCGCGACCAGGGGAAGCCGACGCTGGTCAGCTGGCTGGCACGGTGCACCGGGTCGCAAGGCCCGAGCCCGTTGCGGTCGAAGTAGTCGACCCAGTCGGCCGGGTAATTGGCAAGGCGGATCGCCGGGGCGGCGAGGCCGTGCAGGTCCACGTGGTGAGTGACGGCGAAGTAGGTGAAGCCCATCTCGCGGCTGATCTCGGCCAGCAGTCCGTCCAGGTCGTCCTCGGTCCTGGCCCCGGCCAGGTCGCGGATGAATGCATCTATCCTGTCGAGCATCGCTCCCCGCGGCGAGGCGGCGCGCGTCCAAGCTTGCCTTCCGCCTGCCGTTCCTTCGCGATGTCCGGACAGCCGGGCCTCAACCGGCCGTCCGGACGACCTTGAAGTACAAGTCCCTGACCCGGAGCGTACGACTAAAGTCGTATCATTTGGGACTAAGCGTATATTCAATCAGACCGCGAGTTATAATCAAAGTATTTATTCGTGGCTTGTTATGCGCGACAATGCTGTCGCGGATCTCGGGCCGCTGCGCGGCAATTGGAGGAGGGAGGGGCGATCATTCCCCTTGCCGGCCTGGTTGACCAGTTCGAGGCGCGCGCCGGCCGCTGCGCGTCTTGCGGCGAGCTTGCCGGCGTGCTCGAGGACGCAGCGCGCGAGCTCGGGTTCGCCCACGTGGCGCTCCTGCATCACGCCGCGCTTTGGTCGGACGACCCCAGCCTCATGCGGATCGACAACTACCCGCGAGGCTGGGTGGCCGAGCTCGCCGTGAGGGCCCGGCTCGCAGGCGACCCCGTGCACCTTGCCAGCGGCCGAACCCACCTGGGCTTCCGCTGGGACCGCCTCGAGGCTCTCGTGCCCCTGACCTCGGCGCATCGCGAGATCCTGGGGCTCGGACGCCGGCACGGCCTCGGTTGCGGGTTCACGGTGCCGGCGAACATTCCCGGCGAGCCTGCGGGATCGTGCTCGTTCGCCGTGCGCGGCGGGCGCGACCTGCCCGGCCGCTACCTGCTTTCCGCCGAGCTCATCGGGGCGCGCGCCTTCGGTGCGGCGCGCCGCCTGCTCGGGGCCGGCGCGTTCCGGCCGCCGCGGCTCAGCCGGCGCGAGGTGCAGTGCGTGCGACTGGTTGCGCTCGGCAAGACCGACTGGGAGATCGGCAGGATCCTCGGCATCGGCGAGGCCACGGCACGCCATTACGTCAAGCGTGCGCGCTCCGCCTATGGAGTGGCCACGCGTACCCAGCTCGCGGTCCACGCCCTGCGTGACGGGTGGGTTGGCTTCGCCGAGGCAAGTCCCCCGGATGGGGGAATGGGATAGCGGGTCGCGTGCTGCTCCGCTTGCGGCTCGCCGCCGGAGATGCCCCATCGCCATCCAGGTCCCACTTGTCAGCCGACCGCGTCTCCATTCGGGGACGCCGGCTCTGCAATAGGGTGCGCGCCGGTTGGCCGGCGGGGAAGCGGGATTGCCCGACTGGCGCGACGCCTCGCGCTACCGGCCGCTGCTGCGAACCGCCCCCGAGTTGCTGGCATGGGAGTGGCTGCGCCGCGATCCCGCCTACGCCGCGGCGGCGCGCGCGGCGGCGCCCCGCGAGCGTGCAGCGCCCTGCGTGATGGACCCCGACCCGGCCGCCGCCGCCTGGGGCTTGCACGCGTTCGAGGATCCCCAGCTCCAGGCATCGGCGGCGCGACCGGTCTGGCGGCGCGACTGGCTGGCGCGGGTCCTCGTCGCGGAAGCGGTCGGCGGCGGACCGGCGAAGGAGAGGCTCGACTTCGTGCAGGTGCCCCGGATCGCTACCGTGGCCCGGGTGGCGGGAGGTCCGGAGCACTGGCTGCTGTGCGACGGCGAGGCTTGCCTGAGAGTCGACGTGCTCGCGGGCTCGCTGCTCGATGGACCGGCTGTCCTGTCCTTCCGCCTCACGGGTTTTGCGTCACTGCACGGCCCTCTCGAGACGCTTCGCGGCCTGTTGCGTTTTGGGCGGACGGGCAGTCTTCCGTGCCCCTCGCGGTGCAGCCGCAACCGCCGGCTGGTCCTGCTGCTGCGTGCCTGGGATGGCCTGCGAGACGGCGCCAGCCAGCGCGAGATCGCGGCCGCGCTGCTCAGCGGCGATGCGCTCTGTCCGCGCTGGCGGTACGCCGCACCCGGCTTGCGCTCGCAAGCGCAGCGCCTCGCGCAGGGCGCGCAGGCGATGGGGACAGGCGGCTGGCGCGCTCTGCTTGGAGCCTGATCTCCGTGCTGCGCGGGATCACGACTGTTGCGAGCGGGACGGCGCTCGGCACGAGCCGCAGGGGCCCGAGTTGCGCTCTTGCGCTTTTCGGGCCTCTGCCCGGAGCGGAGGAGAGGGCAGAGCTGCCGTCCGAGGCCGGTGGCACGGGGCCCCGGCAGCCGGCGAGGCGCGCAATGGACGATGATGCAGTCAACCGGGCGGCACGCGCTCGGAGGGGGTGCCCCTTCCTTTCGACCGAGCAGGCGGCCTTCTACCTCGGCCTCAGCGCTCGCCGGCTGCAGGCGATGCGGGCCGACGGATCGGGCCCGCGTTTCCGTCGCCACAGCCGCTACGTGCGCTATCATATCGACGACCTCGACGAATGGTCGAGGCGCTCGGCGCAAACCGCTCGTGGTTGAGCGTTCCGTCAGCGCGCCGCGGGGGGCGCTCGCGGCCGGAGCCGTCTTGGCGCTCGCCCTGCTTCTCGTCCCGGCTTGCGTCCGGCCCGCCCCGCGTCTGGTCTGGAACGCCAGTGCGAGCAGCCCGATCGGGCTGTATCGCGTAGGTGCCGCGCGAGCACTCGCTCGCGGTGACATGGTCCTCGCCTGGCCGCCGCCCCCGGCTCGGGCGATCGGCGCCGCGCGGGGCTACGTTCCCGGTAACGTGCCGCTGCTGAAGCGTGTTGCCGCGGTGGCAGGAGACCGCGTCTGCGCCCGAGGCACGGACGTTCTCGTGAGAGGCCGGCGCATCGCCGTGAGGCGTCGCGCCGACCCTTCCGGCCGGGCGCTCCCGTGGTGGAGCGGTTGCGTCCGGTTGAGCGCGGGCGAAGCGCTGCTGCTTTCTCCGGGTGTGCCGCTCGCTTTCGATGGCCGCTATTTCGGGCCAAGCGCGCCCGGCGAGATTCTCGGCAAGGCTGATCTGTTGTGGCGCCGTTGAAAGTCGTCGCGCTCGCGGCCGTGCTGGCGTCCGTGCCGGTGAGGGCGGATGCGGCCGTCGAGCAGCGGCTCGACCGCTGGACTCCTTACGTGGCCGAGGCCTCGGCGCGTTTCAGCCTTCCGTCCGAGTGGATCCGGCGGGTGATCCGGGCCGAGAGCGGCGGCCGGACGCACCTCGGCGGGAGGCCGATCGTCAGCCGGGCCGGCGCTATGGGACTGATGCAGTTGATGCCCGCGACCTGGGCGGCGATGCGCGCGCGGCTGGGGCTCGGCGAAGATCCGCACGATCCGCGCGACAACATCCTCGCAGGCACCGCGTACCTGAGGCTGATGTACGACCGCTTCGGCTACCCGGGGCTGTTCGGGGCCTACAACGCAGGTCCGGCGCGCTACGCTGCGCACCTC
>CALCBC010000033.1 GCA_937898525.1 uncultured Sphingomonadales bacterium | reverse complement strand
CGCCCGCACCCGCTGGCCCGCTCGCGCTTCGCGGAGCTCGCCGGCCGCGCGGTGGACTGGTCGTGGCGCTTCAACGAAAAGCCGCCGCTCGAGCCCGACTACATCTGGGCGAAGGGCAGCAGGGGCCTCGAGCCCGATGACGAACGCGCCGGCAGGCCGCCGGAGGACGTCGTCGACTTCCGCGAGCGGCTGGCCGAGCTGTGCCGCGCGCTGCGGGAGGAAGCTCGGCTCAACGCGCTCGGCCACGCGATGGCCTACGGCCAGCTCAGGGGCGCCGTGCGCACGAGGCACGCGCTGGGCCGCTTGTGGCACCGGCGGCCGGGCCTGCTCGAAACGCCACTCGCGCCGCCGATCGTGGTGGTCGGCCAGATGCGCGCCGGGACCACGCGATTGCACCGGTTGCTCGCCGCCGATCCGGCGCACACCCATACGCGGCTGTGCAACAGCATCGAGCCGGCTCCGCGGCGACCCGACGTCCGGCCGCTGCGCTGCGCCGCCGGTCTCGCGGTGGCGAGGCGGATCAACCCGTGGGTCGACACGCTGCACCCGTTCGGCGCCACCCGGCCCGACGAGGAGCTCGGCTGGCTCGGCGCGGCGCTCAGCCACGGGCTCTACGAGGCGCAGTACCGCATTCCTTCGTTCGTCGCGTTCGGCGAAACGCGCGATCCGGCGCCGGTCTATCGCGAGATGCTGCGCATCCTGCGCACCGATGCGGCGGTCATGGAAGACGGCGCCAAGCCGCGCGTGCTCAAGTGCCCGCAGTACGCCGAAGAGCTGACGACGCTGCTCGCGCTGCTGCCCGAAGCGCGGCTGGTCGTCGCGCGGCGACCGCTCGGCCGGGTGCTGGACAGCACGCTGTCGGTGCTCGCGAGCCAGATGGCCTACCAGAGCGACCACGTTTCACTGGCGGCAATCGAGGGCGAGTGGCGGCGCAAGATCGAGCTGCGCGAGCGGCGCATGGCCGAAGGGCTCGCCGGGTTCGCCGGGCCGCGGGTCGAGGTCGACTACGCCGACCTCGACCGCGACTGGCGCGGCGAAATCCGGCGGATCTACGCCGGGTTGGGGCTCGATCTGACGCCGGCGGCACTCGAGGCGATGGAGCGCGAGCAGGCAGCGGCGAACGCATCGCCGCACCGGCTGCATTCGCAGGCCTACCGCCGGTTCGCCCGCGAATGAGCGGTCAGCCGAGGATGAAGTCGACCAGCGCGGCGGAATGCAGCGCCAGCGTGTCGTACACCGGCAGCGGCGAGTTGGCCGCGTCGACCAGCAGCCCGACCTCGGTGCAGCCGAGGACCACGCTGTCCGCCCCACCCTCGCGGCCCGCGGCGATCGTCGCGAGGAAGGCGTCGCGCGAGGACTCGACGAGCCGCCCGCGGATCAGCTCCTCGTAGATCACCCGGTGGACCTCGGACCTTGCGGGCTCGGCCGGGATCGTCGCCACGATCCCGGCCTCTGCGAGCGGGCCGCGGATGAAGTCCTGCTCCATCGTGAAGCGCGTCGCCAGCAGCAACGGCCGCGAGCGGCCGTCAGCTGCGAGCGCCGCGCGCAGCGGATCGGCGATGTGGATCAGCGGAAGGTCCACGGCTTGGCGCACCTGGTCGGCGCACTTGTGCATGGTGTTGCTGCCGATCGCGATGGCTTCGACGCCTGCGCGCTCGAGCCGGCGCGCAGCCTCGACCAGCGGCGCCGCCGCGTCGTTCCATCGGCCCTCGAACTGCGCCTCGGCGATCGGCGCGAAATCGAGCGAGTCGACGATCAGCGGCGCCGAATGGGTGCCGCCGAGCCGCGCGGCGACGCCGCGGTTGATCGCGTCATAGTAGAGCCGCGTGCTTTCCCAGCTCAGGCCGCCGATCAGGCCGAGCCGGCGCATGCTCAGCCGACGATCTCTTCGGGCTTGAAGAAGAACTCGATCTCGATCTTGGCGTTCTCGTCGCTGTCCGAGCCGTGGACCGAATTGGCCTCGATGCCTTCGGCGAAGACCTTGCGGATCGTGCCCTCGGCCGCTTCGGCCGGGTTGGTCGCGCCCATCACCTCGCGGTTGCGCTTCACGGCGTCCTCACCCTCGAGCACCTGCACGACGACCGGACCGCTGATCATGAAGTCGACCAGTTCGCCGAAGAACGGGCGGTCCTTGTGCACCGCGTAGAAGCCCTCGGCCTGCTCGCGGGTCATGCGGATGCGCTTGCTGGCGACGACGCGCAGGCCGGCGTCCTCGAGCATCTTGGTGATCGCGCCGGTCAGGTTGCGGCGGGTAGCGTCGGGCTTGATGATCGAAAAGGTGCGGGTGACCGCCATGGGAGGTTCCTTCGAAACGGCGAGCGGGAATTTGCGCGCGCCCCTAGCGGGGGGACGCGCGGGGCGCAAGGTGGGGCGGGCTTTCCCGGTCCCGATGCTGCGCCGGGCATCGATCCGCCGACAGGTTGATTTGCGAAGACGAGCTGCGGGTCGTCGTGCGGCTTCAGAGCTTCTTCACCCACTTGCCACCCTCGAGTTCGTGGAACTCACGGGTGACGTCCTCGCGCTGGTCGAACAGGCGCCAGGTCTGACGCGCGGCGGCGCGGCCGGCATCGTCGAAGAACAGCAGGGCGCGTTCGAAGTTCTCCGCTTCCGGGCGCCACCGGCCATCGGCGAGCGCCACCAGAGGTGCGCCGTTGGCCGCCGCGCAGTCGGTCGACAGCAGCACAGGCTGGCGATCGGCGTGCGGTGCGTCGGCGAAGCCGTTGGCGAGGAACTCTTCCGGATACCGCTCCCACAGCGCATGGCCGACACGCCCGAGCAGTTCGCGGTCGTCAGCGACGATCAGCAGGCGCTGGCCGTTGTCCCTGGCTGCGCGGGCAATCAGCGGGAGGACCCGCTCGACCGGCTGCGCCGCAAGGTAGAATCCGATCCGCCGCACCTCAGCTTTCGAGCTTGTCGCGCACGTAGCGGTCGATCAGCCGCACCCCGAAACCGGTCGCGCCCTTGTCCCAGGTCGCGCCGGGCTTGTCGGCCCAGACCATGCCGGCGATATCGAGGTGCGCCCACGGCGTGCCTTCCTCGACGAAGCGTTGCAGGAACTGCGCCGCGGTGATCGAGCCGCCCCAGCGAGGGCCGACGTTCTTCATGTCGGCGATCGGGGAGTCGATCAGCTTGTCGTAGGCCGGCGAGAGCGGGAAACGCCAAAGCTTGTCGCCGCTGGCCTTGCCGGCGGCGAGCAGGTCGCCGGCGAGGTCGTCGTCGTTGGAGAACAGCCCGCCGTGCTCGTGGCCGAGCGAGATGATCATCGCGCCCGTCAGCGTCGCGAGATCGATCAGCGTGGCCGGCCTGAATTCCTTCTGCGCCCAGGTCATCGCGTCGCACAGCACGAGGCGCCCCTCGGCGTCGGTGTTGATCACCTCGACCGTCTGGCCCGACATCGTCGTGACCACGTCGCCGGGCCGCTGCGCCTTGCCGTCGGGCATGTTCTCGACGAGGCCGCAGACGCCGATCACGTTGGCCCGGGCCTTGCGCAACGCCAGCGCGAGCATCGCCCCGGCGACCGCGCCGGCGCCGCCCATGTCCCACTTCATGTCCTCCATGCCGGCGGCCGGCTTGATCGAGATGCCGCCGGTGTCGAAGGTCACGCCCTTGCCGACGAACACGGTCGGCTTCGCGCCCCTGTCACCGCCGAGCCACTTGATGGCCAGCAACCGCGGCGGCCGGGCCGAACCCTGCGCGACGCCGAGGAGCGCCCCCATGCCGAGCTTGCGCATCTCGTCTTCGCCGAGCACCGTCAGCTCCGCGCCCGTGCCTTCGAACCGCGCGAGGCAGCGCTCGACGAAGCTCTCCGGATAGATCACGTTGGCTGGCTCGGCGACGAGCGCGCGGGTGAACTCGACGCCGGCCACGATGGCCCGCTCGACCTGCCAGACCTCCTCGCTGCCCGAAGGGGCTCCGAACACGTCGACCCGGGTGAGCGAAACCTTCTGCTCGTCCTTGAGCTTTGTCCGATAGGCGTCATGCCGCCAGGCGCGCAGGCTGAGCCCGGTGAGGACCGCCGCGAGCGCCTCCGCCGAGAGTCCCGCCGCGTCGAGCGCGAGGACGGTCTCGCCCGAGGTCAGGTACTTCGCGGCGAGCGCGCCGCCGGCCTTCTCGAGCGCCGCGCTCTTGCCGTCGCCTTCGCCCTCGGTTCCGGAGCCGACGAGGGCCACGCGCACGACCGAACCGCCCCGCTCGACGAAGCCTTCGAACAACTGCCCGGCCTTGCCGGCGAACCGTGCAGCGCGCGCGCCTTCGGCCAGCGTCCGCTCGAGATCGTCGGGCAGCTTGTCCTGCTCGACCACACGGGCGATCAGGCGGGTCTCGCCTGGTTCGACGGCCTCGCGAAAGGTGATCTGCATGCTGTCTCCGCTCGATCGTGTGGGGGGTGCGGCGAACGCGCCGCGGACTGTTTGGCTGGCGTTGCAGTTAGGGGGCAGCGGTGCAATAGGCAAGGCGATGCGCCCCCGCCGGCAGACCTTACCGCAAGTTCGGACTTGCGCCCTCCTGTCGCTGCGCGCGGTCGCGACGGCGGGCCTTTCGGCGCTGGCGCTGTGTCCCCCAGCGCTGGCGCAAGACGACACCGCGGCACCGGCCGAAGCCCAAGCGGACACGCGCGAGATCGCCTTCGAGGCGACCGCGGTCAGCTACGACAGCGATGCCGATACAGTCACCGCCGAAGGCGACGTGTTGCTGCGCTCGGGCGATCAGTCGGTGCGCGCCGACACGGTCAGCTGGAACCGCACGACCGGCGAGATCGTGGCGATGGGCAACATCCGCTTCGTCGACGAGGACGGCAACCAGCTGTTCACCGACCGGCTCGAACTGACCGACGAGCTGAGGGCCGGGGCGATGACCAACCTGCTGCTCGCGTTTCGCGCGGGCGGGCGGCTGGCCGCGACCGAGGGCCGCCGCAGCGAGAGCGGCGACATCGTGCTCGAGCGGGCGGCCTATTCGGGTTGCGCGGTGGTCGACGACGAGGGCTGCGACAAGGTTCCGAGCTGGCGGGTCACCGCGCGCCGCGTGTTCTACGATGCGCAGGAAAATACCGTGCGCTTCGAAGGCGCCTATCTCGAGCTGTTCGGCCGTCGGGTACTGCCGCTGCCCGGGCTGTCGATCCGCTCCGACGGGAGCGCAAACTCGGGGTTCCTGATCCCCGACATCGGCCTGACCACCACCAACGGGGTCGAGGTCGTCGGCAGCTACTACTGGCGCCTGGGGCCCAATCGCGACGCCGTGCTCTCGGCCTATCTTTACAGCGACGCGGCGCCGATGGCCTCGGCGCAGTATCGCGAGCTTGGCGACCGCGGCGCCTGGCAGATCACCGGCTACCTGACTCACGGCTCCCGCATCCCGCTCAACGCCACGACCCCGACGACCGAGCGTGATTTCCGCGGCTACATTCACGCCAACGGCCGCTTCCAGTTCGACAGCAACTGGAGCCTGACCGGCTCGGCGCGCGTCGCCAGCGACCGCACGTTCCTGCGCCGCTACGACATCACCCGCGACGACCGGCTGCGCTCGACCGTCAACCTCGAGCGGATCGACGACGACAGTTACCTCTCGATCGCCGGCTGGGCGACCCAGGCGCTGCTCGTGCCGATCCCGCAGGGGCAGGTGCCGATCGCCCTGCCGGTGATCGACTATCGCCACCGGTTCGAGGACCCGTTCCTGGGCGGGACTTTCGAGCTGCAGGCGAACTCGCTGGCGATCACGCGCACGACGGGGCAAGACACCCAGCGCGCCTTCGCCCGCGGGCAATGGAGCGTCCGCCGGATCACCGCGCTCGGCCAGGAGGTGACCGTGACCGGGCTGGTGCGCGGCGACGTCTACCACTCCGACGAGAACGCAGCCACCGTGACGCCGAGCTATCGTGGCAATTCGGGTTGGGAGGCGCGCGGGATCGCGATCGGCGCCGTCGACGTGAAGTGGCCGTTCGTCGGCGGCTTCCTCGGCGGGACGCAGGTCCTGACTCCGCGCGTGCAGCTCGTCGCCAGCCCGCCGATCAAGAACCTCGACATTCCCAACGAGGATGCGCGGGCGATCGACCTCGAGGACAGCAACCTGTTCGCGCTCAATCGCTTCCCCGGCTATGACCGGGTCGAGGACGGGGTGCGCGTTACCTACGGCGCCGACTGGGAAGCGGAGTTCCCCGGCTGGCGGCTCAAGGCGACGATCGGCCAGTCCTATCGCGTCACCGACAAGCCGACGCTGTTTCCGGACGGGACCGGGCTGACCGAGGAGTTCTCGGACTTCGTCGGCCGCACCGAAGTCCGCTTCCGCGACTTCCTCCGCCTGCGGCACCGGTACCGCGTCGACAAGGACAGCTTTGCAGTCCGGCGCAACGACATCGACGTGACGGTCGGCACCAGCGAGACCTACCTTGAGGTCGGCTACCTGCGGCTCAACCGCGACATCGACCTGACCTTCGAGGACCTGCAGGACCGCGAGGAGCTTCGCACGGCCGGGCGCCTGGCCTTTGCCAAGTACTGGTCGGTGTTCGGCTCGGCTGTGGTCAACCTGACCAATCGCGAAGAAGATCCAAGCTTCAGCGCGGATGGCTTCAAGCCGTTACGCACCCGGCTCGGCCTCGCCTATGCCGACGACTGCCTCGAGTTCGGCGTGACCTGGCGGCGCGACTACACGAGCCTCGCCGACGCCGAACGCGGCAACACGTTCCACATCTATTTCGCCTTGCGCAACCTCGGCTTCCGGCGCTGAGGCTCGCGCCCGTCGGAAGCGTTGGCAGACTGCGGCAAACGCGCTATCCGCCCGAACTCAGCTAAGGTTAAGCCACAGCGGGCCAAGCGGCGAGCCGTTTCGGCGGCGCGTAAGGCGCCCGGTACAGGAATGCATACGTGAAGCAGGTTCTCTGGAATTGCGGGAAGACGGGCATGGCGGCGCTTCTCGCCGGCGCCTGCATGACGGCGGCGTTCGGACAGGACGAGGGCGAAGCCAGTTCGGTAGACGCGTTCAACATCCCGGAAAATATCACCATCCTCGGCCCCGACCAGCTTTCGGAGCGCCGAGCCACGGCCGTGGTCAACGGCTCGATCATCACCAGCAGCGACGTCGAGCAGCGGCTCGCGCTGCTGCTGGCGGCACAGGACGCGACCACCGCCGACGTTCCGCCCGACGAGCTCAAGCGGCTGCGCCTGCAGATCCTGCGCAACCTGATCGACGAGACGCTGCAGATCCAGGAAGCCGAAGCGCAGGACATGAAAGTCGAGCCCGCGGAGGTCGAGGAGACCTACAACCGCGTCGCCCGGGAACGCTTCAACGGCTCCAAGCAGGCGCTCGACGACTACCTGTATTCGGTCGGCTCCTCGCCGGCATCGCTCAAGCGCCAGATCCAGGGCGAGCAGGCTGCCGAACGGCTGATGCGGCGCAACGTGATGCCGTTCGTCAACGTGTCGAGCGAAGAGGTCAACGAAGTCTTCAACCGCATCGTGGCGGCGAAAGGCACGTACGAGTACCGCATCGGCGAGATCTTCCTCTCGGCCACGCCGGCGACCCGCGCGACGGTCGAGCAGAATGCCCGCCGGATCGTCGAGCAGCTGCGCCAGGGCGGCAGCTTCGTCGGTTATGCACGGCAGTTCTCGGAAGCCTCAACCGCCGCGGTCGGCGGCGATCTCGGCTGGATCCGTCTCGAACAGCTGCAGAACACCCAGCTCGAAAACGTCGCCCGCGAGCTGCAGCCCGGCCAGCTCGCCGGCCCGATCGAAATTCCCGGCGGATTCTCGATCCTCTACCTGATCGACAAGCGCCAGATCGGCATGGCCGACCCGCGCGACGCGGTCGTCAGCCTCAAGCAGATCTCGCTCGATTTCGCACCCGGCACGACCCTCGAACAGGCTCGCGAACAGGCCCAGTCTTTCGCCCAGGCGGTACAACAGATCCGCGGCTGCGGCGAAGCCGACGCGAGCGCCTCGCAGATGGGCGCGCAGGTCGTCACCAACGACGTCACCGTGCGATCGCTACCCGAGGGACTCCAGGCGCCGATCCTCGAGCTCAACGTGGGCCAGTACTATGGGCCGTTCGGCTCGCTCGAGGACGGCGTGCGCATCCTGATGCTGTGCGGCCGCGACGACCCGCCGTCGGACGCCGGGCCGGACCGCGACGCGCTGATGGCCCAGATCGAGGACGACCGCGTCAACAAGCGCTGGCAGCGCTACCTGCGCGACCTGCGCCGCGACGCGGTGATCGAATATAACTGAGCTCATGCCGGCTCCGCTCGCCGTGTCGCTGGGCGATCCGGCGGGCGTGGGGCCGGAACTGATCTGCCAGGCGTGGATGCGGCGCGAGGCCGAGCGGCTGCCGCCGTTCCTGGTCGCAGGCGGCGCGAACGTTCTGCGCGAGGCGGCTGCGCGGCGCGGAATGGATGTGCCGGTCGAACGGGTCGACAATCCGTTCGACGCGGTCGACGTGTTTTCGCGAGCGCTCCCCGTGTTCCCGATTGCATCCGATGCCGCCTACGATCCAGGCCGGCCGGGCGAGCCGGGCGCCCGGTTGGCACTGGCCTCGCTGGAACTGGCCGCCACGCTGGCGGTCGAGCGGCACGCGGCAGCGTTGATCACCGGCCCGATCGCCAAGGCCGAGCTGGCGGCCGCCGGTTTCGCCTTTCCGGGGCAGACCGAATACGTGGCCTATGCCGGCGGCGCACCGCCTCAGGACGCGGTAATGATGCTCGCCGGCCCGCAGCTGCGCACAGTCCCGCTGACCGTCCACTGCGCGCTCGCGGAAGTCCCCCGACTGGTCAACGCCGAGCTGATCCTCGGCAAGGTCCGCATCGTGGCTGCCGCGCTGGAGTCGGACTTCGGCATCGCGGCCCCGCGGATCGCGATCTGCGGGCTCAACCCCCACGCCGGCGAAAAGGGTCGCATGGGGCGCGAGGAGATCGAGATCATTGCCCCGGCCGTCGAGGCACTGCGCGCTGAGGGCATCGACGCCACCGGTCCCCACCCTGCCGACACGCTGTTCGCCCCGCACAAGCGAGCGAGCTACGACGTGGCGATCGCAATGTATCACGACCAGGCGCTGGTTCCGCTCAAGACGCTCGACTTCGACCAGGGGGTCAACGTCACGCTCGGGCTGCCGATCGTGCGCACCTCGCCCGATCACGGCACCGCGTTCGACATCGCCGGCAAGGGGATCGCCTCTGCGGGAGCGATGATCGCGGCGATCCGCATGGCCGGGGAGGTTGCCGCGCGGCGAGCATCCTTCGACACGCTCAGGATGAACGGCGGTGGGGCATGAAGCGTCACAACCGGAAAAGCGGGCCTTGCCCCGCCACGCTGGCGGCGTGGACTGTGCCCCCTGTTATCCAACCCCGCTCATGCTGAGCTTGTCGAAGCATCGAGCACAGCAGCCGAACCCGTGACCCCGTCCCTGCCCCCCTTGCGCGAGGTCATCGCCGCGCACGGCCTGAGTGCGTCGAAGGCACTCGGGCAGAACTTCCTGCTCGACGAGCAGCTGCTCGCCCGGATCGCACGGATTCCCGGCGAGCTGGCCGACAAGGCCGTGCTCGAGATCGGGCCCGGGCCCGGCGGCCTGACGAGGGCGCTGCTGCGGGCTGGAGCGCGAGTGACGGCGATCGAGATGGATCGACGCTGCCTGCCCGCGCTGGCCGAGCTCGGCGACGCCTTCCCCGGCCGACTTCGGGTGATCGAGGGCGACGCAATGAAGCTCGGCCACGACGCGCTGAAGGACGAATCCTACGCTGTCGTCGCCAACCTGCCGTACAACGTCGGCACGGCGCTGTTCACCGGGTGGCTCTCAGGAGAAGCCTGGCCGCCGCAGTGGACCTCGCTTACGCTGATGTTCCAGCAGGAAGTCGCCGAGCGGATCGTCGCGGGCCCCGGCAGCAGCGCTTACGGCCGCCTCGCGGTGCTCGCGCAGTGGCGCGCGCGGGCGAAGCTGGCGATGAAGGTTCACCGCAGCGCATTCACGCCGCCGCCCAAGGTGATGAGCGCCGTCGTGCACGTCGAGCCGGAGGAGGCGCCGGCGGGTGTCTCGGCCCGCACGCTGGAAAAGCTCACCGAGCATGCCTTCGGCCAGCGCCGCAAGATGCTGCGGCAGAGCCTCAAGTCCCTGCCCGGCGCGGTCGAGGCGCTCGGCAGGCTCGGCATCGACCCGCAGCGGCGGGCCGAAACGCTGAGCGTTGCCGAATTCGTCGCCGTGGCGCGCGAGCTGTCGAGGTGACAGCCGTTACCGGCGCACGCCCGAAGCCAGCGTCTTCACCCCGTAGATCGTCGCCGCGATGTTGCGCACACCCTGCGGCGTGGTCCAGTTCACGCCGGTCGGCGTGTTGGCTCCGAGTGTGCCGATGTAGAGCGTCTTCCGGTCGGGACCGGCGAAGGCCACGGTAATCGAGCGACGCGGCGTCGGAATCACCCCGAGCTGCGTCCCGGACTTGTCGAACACGTAGACGCCCGCGTCCCCGGTCACGTAGAGTCGTCCGTCGGCATCGACGGTCAGCCCGTCGCCGCCGAAGCTGCCCTCGGGCTCGCCCTGCAGCGTGGCGAAGTCGCGCTGGTTGGACAGCGCCCCGTCCGGCCCGACGTCGAACGCTAGGATCGTCAGGCGGTTGGTCACGTAGAGCGTGCGGCCGTCGGGGCTCAGCACGAGGCCGTTGGTAAACACCCCGCCCTGGGCCGGGTTGCCCGCCGGCACGACCGTCACGACGGACCCGTCGGCCCTGGCGTGGAACAGCCCGCCCTGCGTGTAGTAGGCGCCACCGTGGCCGTCGGCGGCAAGGTCGTTGATCCGTCCGAGGCCGCTGCCATCAGGAAGCTTGTCGGCGATCACCCTGCGCTCGGGGGCGAGCTGGACGATCTTCGAGGGGACCGTGCAGCTGGCGCCGAGACCAAGGCCGGGGTCGGTGCACGAACGGTCGGCGGCAAAGACGCGGCCCTCGGCATCGACCGACACCGCGCCGGCCCCGGCGACGAACGGCCACTGTACCCACCACTGGCCGTCGGGCCAGACCTTGATGATCGAGTTGCTCTGCTCCTGCGCGAACAGCAGCCCGCCGTCGTCGGCGGCGGTCATGCCGTCGACGATCATCGGCCCCGACCAGAACGTCTCCCACTGTGCATCGCCGGAAACGACGCCAGGGATCGCGGCGATGTCGACGGTCCTCTCCGGCGCTGGCTGCCCCTGCGCAGCGGCGGGCGAGGCGGTGGCCAGGGCCAGCGCCAGGGCGAGGGTCGTGATTGCGGTTCTCATGGGCCTTACCCCCTCAGTCTTCAGTGGGCTCGATCGTGTTGAATTCGCCGTCGGTACCGGTGCGGTCGTTGTTCCAGTCGACCTGCAGCATCCGGTCGAAACCCGGATCGCGGACCCAGGCCAGGCGGGACTTCCACGGCGCCGCCAGCGTAACCGGGTCCTCGACCGTCATCTCGGCGCGTAGCTTGTCGCCGTCGAGCCAGATGCGCTCGATGTAGTGCGCCTCTTCGCTGAGAGGCGGGGCGCCCTGGAAGAACTCGTTGGGATTGCGCACCATTATCGTGTCGATGACCAGCGTCTCGCCTTCCCAGTGGCCGATCGAATGGCCGGTAACGGTCGGCCACAGGTCCTCGGGGGGCGGATGCCCGCGGCCGTCGGTGTAGATGTGCCGGGCCTCGTTGTAGGCATTGATGATCAGCACGTGCTCGGGAGTGATCAGGAAGAGCAGCGGCGTCGCCGAAGCCATCATCAGCGGATAGCCCCAGCCGAGGCTCTTGCGTCCTCCCATCGTGCGACTCACTTCCTCGACCCGACGGCGGCCTTCGTCGTTCCACGGTATCTGCGCAGCCCACATGCCGAGCGCGTCGTTGCGCGGCGGCGGCGTAGTCTCGTCGCGGACGGGTATGCCGCTGATCGGCACGTCCGTCTGGTCTTCGGCGACCCAGTAGCCTGGCCAGTAGGGCAGGTTCCGGAAGACTTCGACCCGATCCTCCTGCGGGCGCTCCTGAGCGGCCACAGGTGCGGCCAGCGAGGCGGCCATCACCAGCCAGGCGGCCCGCCAGCGGCTCAAGCCGGGCACGCGCGCAGGCCCGCGCCTGAAGGTGGCCCGCTCAGTCGCCCGACGGCTCGATCGTGTTGATGCCATTCTCGACCCCCGTCCGATCGTTGGAGAAATCCATCTGCACCATCCGATCGTAGGCTTCCTCGCGCACCTGACGGATCGTCACCTTCCACGGCTCGGTCAGGGTGACGGGATCCTCGATCGTGAAATCGATCAGCAGGTGATCGCCTTCCATCCGGATGCGCTCGAGGTAGCGCGCCTCCTCCGACAGCGTCGGACCGCCGTGGAAGTAGATGAAAGGCGTCTGCACCTGCACCGTCTCGACGACCAGTGTGTCGCCTTCCCAGTGACCGATCGACGTACCCCAGACGGTCGGCCACAAGTCTTCGGCCGGCGGCATCGGTCGACCGTCGGTGTAGATATGACGCACTTCGCCGTAGGCGTTGACGATCATCGTCTCTTCGGGGGTGATCATGAACTGCAGCGGGGTCGCCGCATCCATCATCATCGGGTAGCCCCAGCCGAGCGCCTTGCGGCCGCCGCGCAGGCGGGCGGCCTCGGCCTGGCGCCGCTTGCCTTCCTCGTTCCAGGGTGCGTCGAAGCCATTGAGGCGCCTGATAGGCTGGCTGCTCGCATCGCGCGGGGCGGCGAATCCGCCGATCGTGGTGTTGGCGTACTGCTCGCTGACCCAGTATCCGGGCCAGTAGGGCAGCTCGGCGAAAGCGGCGACGCGTTCGGGATCGGACTTCTGCGCGGCGACCGGACCGGAGCAGGTGAGGCAGGCGGCCGCGAGTGCGGCGGCGTGCCAGGCCTTCATCGGTTGGTGCCGATCTGGCGGCCGTCGGCGGTGACGACGTCGCGCACGACGCCGCCGGGCCGGCCATTGCGCAACGGGTTGAGAGTGACCCTGACCTGCATGCCCGCCTTCAGCGACGAAGGCCGCCAGCCGCGCGCATAGAGGTACATCGGCGCGCCCATTTCCATGCTCCATTCGACGTCGCGCCCTTGCTCGTCCTTTGCGACGAGCTGGATGTAGGCGTGCGGGTTGGTCCACTGGAATTCCTTGACCGTCCCGCTGACGGTGACCTCCTTGGTCATATCGAACATCGCGAAGCTGTGGTGGGCCTGGGCCGTGCCGGCAACCAGCGCGACAACGCCGGTGACCGCCCCAGCGAATTGAAATCGCATAACATCCGTCTCCCGGCCGTGTTCGGCTCTCAGGCCATAGTGACATCGGCAATCGCGTTCGTCATCACCTGAAATTGTAATGACCTGTTTGCACCCGGCGCCTTATTCCACCGGCTCGCCGGCATGACGCATCCGGACGCCGCAAGGGTGCCGGAGGCGTTGCGACCCTCGAAGGGAGGCCAGGTGGGGGCAGTCGTCCAGCTGTTCAGCAACCCCGCATCGGGGCGCTATCGCCCGCGGCGCCTGCGCGCGCTGGCGCGGGCGCTCGAGGCACGCGGCGCGACCGTACACCTGTGCGAGAGCACGAGCGGCCCGCCTGCTATCCGCAACGATGCAACGCATGTCTGCGTGGCCGCGGGAGATGGCACGGTCCGCCACGTTGCCAACGCGGTCGCGCGATGCGGTCGCCCGCTGGCGCTGAGCGTGTACCCCGCGGGGACCATCAACCTGCTCGCGCGCGAGGCCGGCTATCCGCGGCGGCCCGAGGCGTTCGCGCGGCTCGTGCTGGAGAGCGAGCCGCGGCGACGCCACTACCCGGTGGCGATCGGCGACGGCTACTTCTTCGCCTGCGCGGGCGTGGGGCCAGACAGCCTCGCGGTGGCGAGCGTGTCGCGGCGCGCGAAGCGGATCGTCGGGAGGCTGGCTTACGCCCTCGCCTTCCTGCGCCTGCTGGCGCGCTGGCGGCGGCCGTCGATCGCGCTCGAGTGCGACGGGCGCCAGATCGCCTGCGAGGCGTTCTACGTGGCCAAGGGGCGCTACTACGCCGGCTCGTGGAGCTTCGCCCGCGCCGCGCGGCTCGACGAGCCGCTGATCCACGTGGTAGCACTCAGGACCGCGCGCCGCCGCGACTACTTCCGCTTCGTGCTTGCGCTGGTCGCGGGGGGCGAAGTCGCCCGGCTGGCCAATGTCGAGACGGCGACCTGCACGACCCTGCGCGCTAGCGCCGACGCCCCATTGCCGCTCCAGGCGGACGGCGACATCGTCGGTGCCCTGCCCGCGACGCTGACGGTCCGCGCGGAACCGCTGATCTTCTGCTGAGCCGGCTCAGCCGCCTTTCACCTTGCGCCGCCACGCATGCAGCAGCGGCTCGGTGTAACCGTTCGGCTGGTCGAGCCCCTTGAACACGAGATCGACCGCGGCGAGGAACGCCGGGTGGCTGTCCCACGCACCCGCCATTGGGCGATAGGCGGGGTCGCCGGCGTTCTGGGCGTCGACCTTGGTCGCCATGCGCTTCAGCGAATCCATCACCTGCTCGGTGCGCACGACACCGTGGAGCAGCCAGTTGGCGAGGTGCTGGCTCGAGATGCGCAGCGTGGCGCGGTCCTCCATCAACCCGACGTCGTCGATATCGGGCACTTTCGAGCAGCCGACGCCCTGGTCGATCCAGCGGACGACATAGCCGAGCAGACCCTGGCAGTTGTTGTCGAGCTCCGCGGTGATCTCGGCTTCGCTCCAGTTCACGCCTTCCGCAAGCGGGATGGTCAGCAGGGCGTCGAGGTCCGGCGGCTCGGGCAGCTCCTGCTGCACCTGGAACACGTCGGTCGCGTGGTAGTGCAGCGCGTGGAGCACCGCCGCTGTAGGCGAAGGCACCCAGGCCGTGTTGGCACCGGCAGCGAGATGTGCGCCCTTCTCCTCGAGCATGGCGTGCATCCGGTCCGGCGCGGCCCACATGCCCTTGCCGATCTGCGCGTGGCCCGAGAGCCCGCAGGCGAGCCCGATGGCGACGTTGCGCTTCTCGTAGGCGTCGATCCACGCCGACTGCTTCATCGCGCCCTTGCGGATCATCGGCCCGGCCCGCACCGAAGTGTGGATCTCGTCGCCGGTGCGGTCGAGGAAGCCGGTGTTGATGAACACGATCCGGTCCTTCACCGCGTGGATGCAGGCGGCGAGATTGGCGCTGGTGCGGCGTTCCTCGTCCATCACCCCGACCTTGATCGTGTGCCGCGGCAGGCCGAGCAGGTCCTCGACCGCGCCGAACAGGTCGTTGGTGAAGGCGCACTCCTCGGGCCCGTGCATCTTGGGCTTGACGATGTAGATGCTGCCGCAGCGGCTGTTGCGGCGCGAGACGCGGCGCTCGACGTCGAGCGCGCCGATCGCCGAAGTGACCACCGCGTCCATGATCCCCTCGGGAATCTCGGCATTGCCGGGCAGCAGGATCGCCGGGCTGGTCATCAGGTGGCCGACGTTGCGGACGAACAGCAGCGCGCGGCCCGACAGCGCGAGCTCGTGGCCATCGGGGCAGGTCACCTTGACGTCGTCGGCAAGCCTGCGCGTCAGCGTCCTGCCGCCCTTCTCGAAGGTCGCTTCGAGGTCGCCGCGGATCACCCCGAGCCAGTTGCGGTAGGTGAGCAGCTTGTCCTCGGCGTCCACCGCGGCGACCGAGTCTTCGAGGTCGACGATCGTGGTCAGCGCGGCCTCGAGGCGGACGTCGGCGATGCCCGCCGGATCGTTTCGTCCGACCGGGTGCTCGCGGTCGAACACGACTTCGATGTGCAGGCCGTTGTTGCAGAACATCAAGCCGCGGGCGGTGCGGCCGATGAACTGTTCCGCCTCGCACAGTTCGAGGTCACCGGGCCCTGAAATGTCCGCCCAGCTCCCGCTGGCGAGCGGGACGGCGAGGTCGAGGAAGGCCCGCGCGGCCTCGATCACCGCCGCCCCGCGCGCGGGATCGTATCCCGGGCCGCTTGGCGGCGGCGCATGCGGCAAGGCATCGGTGCCGTAGTAGGCATCGTAGAGGCTCCCCCAGCGCGCGTTGACCGCGTTGAGCAGGAAACGGGCGTTGAGCACCGGGACCACGAGCTGCGGCCCGGCGAGCGCCGCGATCTCCGGATCGACATTGCGGGTACCGATGGTGAAGGGTTCGGGCTCGGGCTGGAGATAGCCGACCTCCTCGAGGAACGCGCGGTATGCCGCCGGGTCGTGCCGCTGACCGCGCCGGTCCGCATGCCAGCGGTCGATAACGGCCTGGAGTTCGTCGCGCTTGTCCAGCAGGGCGATGTTGCGGGGAACGAACTGCCGCAGCAGCGCGGCAAATCCGCTCCAGAACCTCGCCGCATCACGCCCGAGCGCGGCCAGCACTTCGCCCTCGATGAAGTCCGCCAGCGCCGCGTCGACCTGCAGTCCGCTCTTCTCGACCTTCTGGCCCAAGGCCCGCTCCTCTTTCCCCGCTTCCCCCCTAGGCGCGCATGGGCCACAACGCGAGTGGGGTTTGACAGATGCCCGCGCGGGGGTAGGGACTTCGTTGCACATGAAACAACTCAGTGACGAGGAGCAGAGGCTGGTCGGCTCGATCGACCCCGCGCCGATGCTTGACCGCGCGCAGTGCTGGAGCGCGATCAACACCGGCACCGGCAACCTTGCCGGCCTCGCCCGGCAGGCCGAAGAGCTGGCCGAAGCCTTCGCCGTGCTGCCCGGCGGCATCGCACTGCGTGAACCGGCGCCGGTTGCGGCCGTCGACGCGGCCGGCAAGGAGGTCGAGATTGCACACGGCAAGCATCTCGTGCTGCGCGTTCGCCCGACCGCTGAAAGGCGCTTCCTGCTGACCGGGCACATGGACACGGTGTTCGCGCCCGAGCACCCGTTCCAGGAGGGCCGCTGGCTCGACGACGACACGCTCAATGCACCGGGCGCGGCCGACATGAAGGGCGGCATCGCCGTGATGCTAGCCGCGCTCGAGGCGTTCGAGACGATGCCCGCGGCGGCTTCGGTCGGCTACGACGTGATGATCAACTCCGACGAGGAGACCGGCTCGCTGTCGTCGGCGCCGCTGATCGCCGAGCTCGCGCGCGGCAAGGCGGCAGCGCTGACTTACGAGCCCGCCGCGCTTCCCGACGGCACGCTGGCGCACGCGCGCGGCGGGAGCGGCAATTACAGCGTGGTGATCTCCGGGCGCTCTGCGCACGCCGGGCGCAACCCGCAGGACGGCCGTAACGCGGTCGTCGCCGCGGCGGCGCTGGCGCTGGAGCTCAAGGTCCTCGAGACCAACGAGCTGACCGTCAACCCGGCGAAGATCGATGGTGGATCGGCCAACAACGTCGTGCCGGACCATGCGGTCCTGCGTTTCAACATCCGTCCGAAGACCGAGCACGCAGCAGCTGAGTTCTCTGCCAAATTCCGTCACCTGCTGCGCAATCTGGAGATCGATCACGAAGTGATCACACACGTCCACGGCGGCATTTCGCGACCGCCGAAGCCGGTCGACGAAGCCGCCCAACGGCTGTTCGACCTGGTCAGGAAGGCGGGCGCCGACCTCGACCAGCGGATCGGCTGGCAGGCCAGTGGCGGGGTCTGTGACGGCAACAACATCGCCGCCTGCGGCGTGCCGGTGGTCGACACGATGGGCGTGCGCGGCGGAGCGATCCACTCGCCCGACGAATACCTGATCGTCTCCTCGCTCGCCGAGCGCGCGGCCCTGTCCGCGCTCGTCCTTCACCGCCTTGCCTCGGGAGAAGCCCTGTGAGTTTCCGCCTGCGCGCCGCGACGGCCGCCGACCTCGAGCCGCTGTACGAGATGGCCAAGCTGACCGGCGGCGGCTTCACCAACCTGCCGCCCGACCGCAAGGCGCTCGCCCGCAAGCTCGAGCGCGCCGAGGCCGCCTACGCGCGGCATGAAGACACGCTGGCCGACGAACAGTTCGTTCTCGTGCTCGAGAAGGCGGGAACCGGCGAAGTGCGCGGAACCTGCCAGCTGATGACCCAGGTCGGACAGCAGTGGCCGTTCTATTCCTACCGCCTGACCACGCTGACCCAGCACTCGCAGGAGCTCAACCGCACCGTGCGCGCCGAGTTGCTGAGCCTCGTCACCGATCTAGAGGGCTCGAGCGAGGTCGGCGGGCTGTTCCTGCACCCCAGCGAGCGCGCAGGCGGGCTCGGCATGCTGCTCGCGCGCAGCCGCTACCTGTTCATCGCCATGCACCGCGCGCGTTTCGCCGACCGCATCCTCGCCGAGCTGCGCGGGGTGCTCGACGAGCGCGGCGGCTCGCCGTTCTGGGACGGGGTCGCCGGCCGCTTCTTCGGCATGACCTTCCAGGAAGCCGACTATTTCAACGCCATCCACGGCAACCAGTTCATCGCCGATCTGATGCCCAAGCACCCGGTCTACGTGGCGATGCTCAGCGAAAGCGCGCGCAGCGCGATCGGCGTGCCGCATCCCAGCGGTCGGGCAGCGATGCGAATGCTCGAGGAAGAAGGGTTCGCCTTCGAAGGCTACATCGACATTTTCGACGGTGGCCCGACGATGACGGCGCGGACCGACCAGGTCCGCTCGATCGCCGAAGCGCGCTGCGACACGGTTATCCGGACCGATTCGACCGGCGGCGAGCGCGCGCTGATCGCCACGGGCCGACTCTCCGGCTTCCGCTGCTGCTACGGCCTGCGCGAGGCGGCCGAGGACGGCGTGGTCATCGACCAACAGGCGGCCGACCTGCTCGGCGTCGAGCCGGGCGACACGGTGTGGAGCGTGGCGCGGTGAGCCTTCACGGGATGACGGGCGCATGCTGACCGAGATCAACTTCGACGGCCTCGTCGGCCCGAGCCACAACTATGCCGGGCTCAGCTTCGGCAACCTCGCCGCGACGGCGCATGCAGGCGACGTATCGTATCCCCGCGCGGCGGCCCTGCAGGGACTGGCAAAGATGCGCGGCAACGTAGCGCTTGGTCTGGCGCAGGGATTCTTCGTCCCCCTACCCCGGCCTAACGCCGCGTGGCTCGAGACGATCGCGGCCGACTCGCAGACCGACCCGGTGCTGATTGCCGGCGCATGGTCGGCCTCATCGATGTGGACCGCCAACGCGGCCACCGTCTCGCCCGCGCCCGATACGGCCGACGGGCGCTGCCACCTGACCGTGGCCAACCTCGTGACGATGCCGCACCGCTCGCACGAGTGGCCCGACACGCTGCGCCAGCTCCGGCTCGCCTTCGCCGATCCGCGGCACTTCGCCGTGCACGATCCGGTGCCGCCGTGCTTCGGCGATGAGGGCGCGGCCAATCACATGCGGCTGACCCGCGCCCACGGCGAGCCGGGGGTGGAGATCTTCGTCTACGGCCGCAGCAGCGGACGCTTCCCGGCTCGCCAGCACGAGCAGGCGAGCCGGATCGTCGCCCGCCGCCACGGGCTCGACCCGGCGCGTGTGCTGTTCGTCGAGCAGTCGGTCGAGGCGATCGATGCGGGAGCGTTCCACAACGATGTCGTCGCGGTCGCCAACGAAAGCGTGCTGTTCGCGCACGAGAAGGCGTTTGCCGATCCCGACAGCACCTTCGCCGCCATCCGCCAGGCGTTCCCGGAGGCCGAATTCGTGGTCGTGCCGGAAGCGTCGGTAAGCCTCGCCGAGGCCGTCCGCTCGTACCTGTTCAACGCCCAGCTCGTCACTCTGCCCGAAGGCGAGCAGGCGCTGGTGATTCCGCTCGAGGCCTGGGAAAGCGCAACCGTGCGCGCCTATCTCGACGCGCTGCTCGCGGGCAACGGGCCGATCCGACGCGTGGTGCCGGTCGACGTGCGCCAGTCGATGGCCAACGGCGGCGGGCCGGCGTGCCTGCGGCTGCGTGTCGTCGCCGATCCCGCGACCGTGGACCCTCGATTCCTGCTCGACGAAGCGAAAGCCGAGCTGATCGAAGACGTGGTCCGTCGGCACTGGCCCGAGCAGATCGATCCGCGCGACGTCGGCAACGAGGCGCTCGCCGCAGAGATTCGCGCCGCGCGAGCCGCGCTTCTCGACAAGCTCGGGCTCGACGAACTGGCCTGAGCCTGTTTCCTGCCGGGACGATTTGTACGGTTCGCCGCGTTAACCATTCTTTTTGCTGGAACTTGGCCGCCGGCGCGCGCATTCCTGCATCGTCCATTAAGCAATCGGTGGGAAGCGATGTTGCGCAAGGTCGCCCGGCTGTTCGTGATCAAGACCCGCCTTGAGGCCTTCGTGATCATCTACGCTCTGGCCCTCGGCGCGGCGAGCCGCGGCGCCCACTACCTCGAGGACATGCCCGACTGGCGCGGCTGGATGCTGTTCCTCGCCTGCAACGTCGCGGTGCTCATGGCCGGCGCCAAGATCCTCGACGGGCTCAAGTACGAACGCGCCGCCCAGGCCGAGACAAGCCGGAGCGATCTGTCGGCATAAAGGGCGTTCATCCTGTGAGAGGTGGGGGATTCTGTTGCTAGGCTCCCCCGGGCCCCCGGTATCCGATTCTGTTACCCGGTTCGGTCCAACCGTGCTCTTAGCTTTGTAAATTCAGGCCGTTAGGCCGTCACATTACGCAGCGAGAGCAAGTGCTTCGTTGTCGTTGGCACTTGTAGGTTTTGAGCCTTTGACGGGTTACTCAGCCCGGGCGAAAACAGTGTCTTTCAACACACGTCGATCCTGGTTCGGCCCCGTCAGGACTCCCGCCGGAACGGGGATCTTGGTGGAGCCGCCGGGTACTGCCCCCGGGTCCGCTGTGCCTATTACACACCGCAGTTTATCGCCATAGCCGGCCGAGGCCGGCAGGGGCGTATATAGGGATTGGCGGCTTAATGTGAAGTGAGGGGGGGACGTAGGCAGTAGGCAGCAGGGTCGACCGGCCAGCAGGTCTCGAAAACAGATTCTACTGCCTACTGCCTGCTGCCTACTGCCTCAAATCAGCCCATCCCTGCTGCCTGCTGCCTCAAACCCTCACTTCTTCAGCGCATCCCTGATCTCGGTCAGCAGCTCGATCTCGGTCGGGCCGGCAGGCTCCTCCTTCTTCGAGATCAGCTTGTTCGCGGTGCGCACCAGCAGGAAGATGATGAAAGCGAGGATCAGGAAGTTGATCACCGCGGTAATGAAGGCGCCGTAGCCGAACATCGCCGCTCCCGCTTCCTTGAGCGCCGCGTAGTCGGTGGTGGAGCCCTCGTAGCCGGCGGGAACACTGAGCAGGACGAAGTAGTTCGAGAAGTCCGCCCCGCCGAAGATCGCGCCGACCACCGGCATGATCACGTCCTCGGTCAGCGAGGTGACGATCGTGCCGAACGCCCCGCCGATGATCACCGCGACCGCGAGATCGAGCACGTTGCCGCGCGCGATAAAGGCCCTGAATTCCTGCAGCATGGTTGTTCTCCCCGATGTCAGGCTTGCAGAGTGGCACCCGTCGCGCCGGCCTGCAACCGGTCGGTTCTTGAACGCCCGACTACGTGTGCTATCTAACTAACACAGCGCGGCCCCGACCCCCGCGCGCCGAAAGGGGATGCTGATGTCCGTCATGACCACGCTTCGCGCAGCCTTCGTTGCCCTGGCCGCGCTGTCGCTCGCCGCCTGCGGCATCAATTCGGTGCCTGCGGCCGAGGAGGAAGCGAAGGCCCGCTGGGCCGACGTCCAGAGCGCCTACCAGCGCCGTGCCGACCTGATCCCGAACCTCGTCGCCGCCGTGCGCGGCGCCGCTGCTTCCGAATCGCAGATCCTCACCGCCGTGACCGACGCGCGCGCCCGCGCGACCTCGATCAACATCACCACCGAGGACCTGTCGAACCCCGAGGAGTTCCGCCGCTTCCAGGAGGCCCAGAACGAGCTGACCCAGGCGCTTGGGCAGCTGCGCACGGTGGTCGAGAACTATCCGCAGCTGCAGAGCCAGGCGCGCTTCGCCGACCTGATGACCGCACTCGAAGGCAGCGAGAACCGCATCAACACCGCGCGCGATCGCTACAACGAGGCCGTGCGCGCCTACAACACGACGATCCGCACGTTCCCCGATATCATCGGCGCGCGAATCATCCACGGCGCCAAGCCGATGGTGCCGTTCGAGGCGACGTCCGCCGCGCAGACCGCGCCGACGGTCAACCTCGACAACATCGGCGTTCCGGCTGCGCCGGCGGCACCTGCGGCGAACGACAACGCGGACGGCGAGGCGCCCGCGGCCGCAGCCAACTGACCGCGCTCGCGATGCGCTGGATCTTCGCCTGGCTGGCCCTGCTGGCCGCGCTCGCGGGCGCGCCGGCAGGGGCCCAGGACTTCCCGCCGCGTCCCGACGGGCCGATCTACGACGGGGCGAACATCATCACCGACGGCGAGGAGGAACTGCTCGACCTTCGGCTACGCGACTATAACCGGACGACCGGGCGCGCGATCATCGTGGCCACGGTACCGTCGCTCGACGGCATGGAGATCGAACCGTACGCGCAGCGCCTCGCCGAGCTCTGGGAGATCGGCGGCGCGGAAACCGAGAACGGCCTGCTGCTCCTCGTCGCCCCCAATGAGCGGCGCATCCGCGTCCACACGGCGCGCGGGCTGCAGGAACGCATGACCGACATCATGTCGGGCCGGATCATCCGCGACGTCATCACGCCGCGGTTCAAAGCCGGGGACCTGTCCGGCGGGATCGCCGAAGGCGTCGACGCGATCATTGCGCAGCTAGACATGGACCCGGCCCAGGCCAAAGCCATCGAGGAGGCCGAGCGCGCCGCCCGCGCCGGCGCCGCACGTGACGCCGCTCCGGGGATCGCCAGCGTGGTGTTCTGGGTGGTCATGATCGTGATCTTCGCCGCGGTTTTCAGCCGCGGCGCGCGCGGGCGGCGCTACCGCGGAGGGGGGGGCGTCGGCAATGCGGTCGGCAACGTGCTGCTGTGGACCGCGATCAACGCGGCGATGAACAGCGGTCGCTCGAGTGGCGGCTGGGGCGGCGGAAGCAGCTGGGGCGGAGGCGGAGGCGGCTTCGGCGGCTTCGGCGGCGGAGGCGGCGGCTTCAATGGCGGCGGCGCGAGCGGGAGCTGGTAGGATGGCCGGCTATCTCAGCGAGGCCGATCACGCGCGCGTCACCGCGGCGGTCGCCGAGGCGGAATCGCGCACGGCCGGCGAAATCGTCACCGTCGTCGCCGAGCGCTCGGACGGCTACAGCGACGTCGCCCTCGCCTGGTCGGCTTTCGCGGCGTTCACCGTGCTGGTCGTGCTGGCGATCTTCCCCGACTTCTGGCTGTGGCTGGTCGACAGCGCGCTCGACAACTGGGCGCACGATTGGACCCCGCACGAAGTCCTCACGCTCGCGGCGAGCGCGGCGATCGTCAAGTTCCTCGTCGTCTGGCTGCTGCAGTTGTGGCCGCCGCTCAAGTTCTGGCTCGTCCTGCCGAACATCAAGACCCAGCGGACGCTCGAGCGTGCGGTCAGCCTGTTCAAGGTCGGCGCCGAGCGCCGTACGCACGGACGCACGGGCATCCTGATCTACCTGTCGATGCGCGAGCATCGTGCCGAGATCCTCGCCGACGAGGCCATCGCCTCGAAAGTGCCTCCGGAAATCTGGGGCGACGCCATGGCGGCCCTGCTCGTGCACGTCCGCGAAGGCCGCCTTGCTGACGGGATGATTGCCGCGGTCGAACAGGTGGGCGCGGTGCTCGCCGAGCACTTCCCGCGCGACGAGAACGACACCAACGAGTTGCCGGACCGGCTTATCGAGCTATAGGCCGGGGCGTGTCCGAACGCCCCCTACCCCCCGACGCCCGGCTCCCCGAACAGGTCGAATGGTCCGGCCGCTTTATCGAGGCAAGGCGCCGCGGGCGGTGGGAGTACGCGAGCCGCGCGCGCGGAATTCGCGCCGCCGTGATCCTCGCGCTCGACGCCGGAGAGGTGCTCCTCGTCGAGCAGTACCGGGTGCCGCTCGGCCGGTTCTGCCTGGAGCTGCCGGCCGGGCTGATTGGCGACGAAACCGAGGGCGAATCCGCCATCGACAGCGCGGTACGCGAACTCGAGGAGGAAACCGGTTACCGCGCCGCGCAGTGGGAGGATCTCGGCGAATTCTGGTCGTCCCCCGGGATGCTGGGCGAAAGCTTCACGCTGCTCCGGGCGACGGGGCTCACCAGAGTCGGCGAAGGCGGCGGGACCGAGCACGAGGACATCGTGGTTCACCGCGTGCCTCTCGACCGGATCGCGGATGTCATCGCCGATCACCGCGCTCGCGGGCACGCAATCGACGTCAAGCTGCTGCTGCTGCTCGGCTCGCAGTGGCTGGAGGACGCGGCGCAATGAACGTCCTGATCCTCGGCGCCGGCGCCATGGGCTGCCTCTACGGCGCCGCCTTCCACCGTGCGGGCGCACAAGTCACGTTCGTCGACGTCAACCGCGAGCACGTCGAGGCGATCAATGCCCGCGGCCTCGAACTGGAAACGCGCGCCGGAACCGAACTGCTGCCGATCCCCGCGCTGTTGCCGGGAGAGGTGTCCGAGCCGGCCGACCTCGTCGTCGTGTTCACCAAGACCTTTCACACCGACGCCGCGATAGCGGGGATCAAGCCGGCGATCGGCCCGCAGACCTGGCTGCTCAGCCTGCAGAACGGCCTCGGGAACGACCGTCGGCTGGCGGCGCACGCGTCCGAGGACCGCATCCTCGTCGGCTCGAGTTCGCTCCCCTCCGATCTCGTCGGCCCCGGCCGCGTGCGCAGCCACGGCGAGGGCGGCTCGAAGCTCTACCCGGCGTTCGGCGCCGACCCGGCCTTCGCCCGCGAGGTCTGCGACCTGCTGACCGCCGGCGGCCTGCCCGCCGAGCTCGAACCGGAGATCCACGTGGCGATCTGGTCGAAGGCGATCTTCAACGCGACGATGAACCCGCTCTGCGCGCTCACTCGCCGCACGCCGGGCTTCCTCGGCGCCCACGCCCAGAGCCGGACCATGATCCGCACTTGCGTCGAAGAAGGCGTCGCGGTCGCCAACGCCAACGGCGTGCCCGTCCCCGCGCAGCCGATCCATGACCTCACCGAAGTCTCGATGACCGAACATGCCGACCACGAGGCCTCGATGCTGCAGGACGTCAAGGCAGGCCGCCGAACCGAAGTCGACGCGATCAACGGCGCAATCGTCGAGGCTGGCAAGACGGTGGGCGTGGCGGCGCCGGTGCTCGAGACGTTGTGGCGGCTGGTGAAGCTCGAGGAAGCGAAGCTGGCGGAGGCGAAGGAGCCCTCGTCGCACTCCGACTAGCGCAAACGCAAACGCCCACGTCATCCCGGTAAAAAGCCTGGATGACGCGGATCGTATTGGCCGCAGCTGGATGAGCGCCCCTCCCCCTTCCCTTTTGGCCCTGCACCCCATAGCAGGGCCGCAAACGAGAACTCGGAGAGGCCCCGTGGCGCAGAACAACACCATCACCTTCTACGACCTCGCGCTGTCGACCGGCGCGACGATCAGCCCCTTCGTGTGGGCGACCAAGTACGCGCTCAAGCACAAGGGGTTCGAGCTCGACGTCGTGCCGGGCGGGTTCACCGGGATACTCGAACGCACCGGTGGCAAGACCGAGCGGCTGCCGGCGATCGTCGACGACGGCAAATGGGTGCTCGATAGCTGGGGCATCGTCGAATACCTCGACGAGACCTACCCCGACCGGCCGATGCTGATCCCGCATCCGAGCGTGGCGATCATGACCCGCGCGCTCGACGCGTGGTTCTGGCAGGTCGCCACCGGGCCGTGGATGCGCTGCAACTGCGTCAGCTACCGCGACCTCGCCAATCCCGAGGACCACGAATACATCACACATTCGCGCGAGAAGATGCTCGGCAAGACGCTCGAGGAGATGCAGCAGGGCTACGAGGACCGCCTGCCGCACATCTCGGCCTCGCTCGAACCGCTGAGGATCGCGCTGCGCGAGGCCGACTGGCTTGGCGGCGACGGGCCCAACTACGCCGACTACCGGATCATGGGCTCGATCCTGTTCACCGCTTCGGTGTGCAAGAACAGTCCGGTTCTGGCCGAAGACGACCCACTGCGCCCGTGGATCGAGCGCTGCCTCGACCTCTACGGCGGCCTCGGGCGCCATCCGGGGCTGTTCCCGCTGTTCGGGCTCAAGCAGCGCGAGGGCGATCCACCGCTGTTCGCGCCGCCGGGCCAGGGCGGCATCCACAAGCGCAATACCGGCCCCGAGTCGACG
This sequence comes from uncultured Sphingomonadales bacterium, assembly GCA_937898525.1. Taxonomy (GTDB): domain Bacteria; phylum Pseudomonadota; class Alphaproteobacteria; order Sphingomonadales; family Sphingomonadaceae; genus Croceibacterium_A. The sequence continues at coordinate 13,943 of CALCBC010000033.1, read as the reverse complement.
CGGGCCGAGACTCAGCGGATCACCGAGGGAATGGCGAAGGCCTGATGCGGGTTCTGGTTACCCGGCGCTGGCCGCCGGAAGTCGAGCGGGCGCTGCAGGACAGGTTCGAGGTCGTCCTCAACGAGGCCGACCGCCCGCTGAGCCCGGCCGAGCTGACTGCGGCGATGGGCGAATTCGACGTGTTGTGCCCGACGGTCTCGGACCGGATCGACGCCGAGGTCATCGCCGGAGGCGACCGGGTCCGGCTGATCGCCAACTACGGCGTCGGCTTCGACCACATCGACCTCGCGGCCGCGAAGGCCAAGGGCATCGCGGTCACCAACACCCCGGGCGTGCTGACCGACGCCACCGCCGACATCGCCATGACGCTGCTGCTGATGGCCGCGCGGCGCGCGGGCGAAGGCGAGCGCGAGCTGCGCGACGGGCGCTGGACGGGCTGGCGCCCGACGCACCTGATCGGCGCCTCGATCAAGGGCAAGGTACTCGGCCTCGTCGGCATGGGGCGCATCGCCATCGCCACGGCCCGGCGCGCGAAGCACGGGTTCGGGATGAAGATCGCCTACTACGGCCGGCGCGAATGCGATCCGGCGGTGGCGGCGGAACTCGAGGCCGAACGCCGTGAAACGCTCTACGAGCTGCTCCGCGTGGCCGACTTCGTCTCGCTCCACGTCCCCGGAGGCGCGGAGACCGCCAACATGATGGACGCCGCGGCCTTCGCCGAGATGAAGCCCGGCAGCTACCTGATCAACACCGCGCGCGGTGGGATCGTCGACCATACCGCGCTTGCCGAGGCGCTCGAGCGGGGGCACCTCGCCGGTGCCGGTCTCGACGTCTACCCGCACGAACCCGAAGTGCCCGAGGTCCTGCTGGGGTTCGAGAACGTCGTCCTGCTGCCGCACCTCGGCAGCGCCAACGCCGAAACGCGCATCGCGATGGGAATGAAGGCGCTGGCCAATGTGGAGGCCTTCGCAAGGGGTGAGCCCCTGCCCGACAAGATCGCATGAGCACGGCGATCGCCGACCTGATCGCCGCCGAAGGTCTGCCCGAGGACTACCGCGAGGTGGTCGACCGGCACTGGCGCCCGATCGCGGACACCATCGCCGACCTGTGGTTCGACAAGGGCAAGGTCGTCGTCGGGATCAGCGGCGCACAGGGTTCGGGCAAGTCCACGCTCTGCCGGTTTCTCGAAACGCTGCTGATCGAACACAACCTGCGGTCGGTAACGCTGTCGCTCGACGACCTCTACCTGACCCGCGCCGAACGCGCTGCGCTGGCCGCGGACAAGCACCCGCTGTTCGCGACCCGCGGCGTCCCGGGCACGCACGACATCGCGCTCGGCGAGACGATCCTCGACGACCTGCTGGCCGGACGGACGGCCGCGCTGCCGCGGTTCGACAAGGCGACCGACGATCGCGCACCGATGCGGCGGGTCATCGAACCCCCGGTCGACGTCGTGCTGCTCGAAGGCTGGTGTGTCGGTGCGGTTCCGCAAACGGCGGAGGCGCTGGCTGAGCCGATCAATGCGCTCGAGCGCGACGAGGACCCCGACGGGGCGTGGCGCAGCGAGGTCAACCGCCGGCTGGCGACCGACTACGCCGGGCTGTTCGGGCAGCTCGACCTGCTGTTCATGCTCAGGGTCGCCGGCTTCGAGGCGGTCCGCGCCAACCGGTTGCTCCAGGAGCAGAAGCTCGCCGCATCACGCCCCGAGGGGACCGCGATCATGAATGGGGCGGCGCTCGACCGCTTCCTGATGCACTACGAGCGACTGACGCGCTGGATGCTCGAGGAAATGCCCGGGCGGGCTGACGTGGTCATCGAGATCGGAGCGGACCAGCGGCCCCTCTGATCCTCTTCCGCTGGGAAAGGGGGGACCGCCCGAAGGGTGGTGGAGTGGCACCGGCACCAGGCCTTGCGCCATCTGAGGGAACCTCCACCATGCTTCGCCTGGCCCCCTCCCCGTACCCGCGAGGATTGAGCTTCCCGCCTTCTTCCGACCGCGCCGGTCTTGTCGCGCCGGGAGACAATTGATTAGCTTGTGAACCGTTCACCATTGAACGATTTGCGGTCCCGCGCGGGCTGCGTTAGGTGACGGCAAAACGGCGACAAGAAAGGATTCCGATGCGCAAGACGATCGCCCTGCTGATGGCTGCCGCGGCCCTGGCTCCTTCGGTCCAGGCGAAGACCGACGCGGTGCAGGTCGATCCGGCGGACTGGCCGCGCTACGCGCGCGATCTCGGCGGGCAGCGCTATTCGCCGCTCGACCAGATCAACCGCAGCAACGTCGAGAATCTCGAGCAGGCGTGGAGCTATCGGTTGCGGCCCGAGGGCGGCGCCGGAATCCTCGGCGGCACAGTGCCGGTCGTGATCGACGGAATCATGTACCTGCCGCTCGGCAACGCGGTGGTCGCGCTGGAGGCGCATACGGGCAAGGAAATCTGGCGCCACCCGGTCGAAGGCACGATCCGCCGCAGCGTGACCTGGTGGGCGGGCGACGGGGACTACAAGCCGCGGCTGTTCTACAACACGGGCAGCAAGATCACCGCGCTCGACCCGGCGACCGGACAGGTCGACACGACCTTCGGCGAGGGCGGCTCGATCACGATCGAGGGCACGCCCTACGGCTACCCGCCGACGATCTACAAGAACGTGATGCTGATCGGCGCAACGACCGCGGAGATGCCGCGCGGCCCGTCGGGCAACAGCCGCGCCTACGACGCGCGCACCGGCGAGAAGCTGTGGGAGTTCAACACCGTGCCCCAGCCCGGCGAAGTCGGCCACGAGACCTGGCTCGACGACGGGTGGAAGGACCGTTCGGGCACCAACATGTGGATCTGGTACACCACGGCCGATCCCGAGACCGACACGATCTACATGACGATCGGCAGCCCCTCCCCCAACTACTACGGCGGGGACCGGCCGGGGGCCAACCTGTTCGGCAACTCTCTGGTCGCGGTCGATGCGCAGACCGGCAAGTACAAGTGGCACTTCCAGACCATCCATCACGACCTGTGGGACTGGGACCTCCCCGCCCCGCCGGTGATGGTCGACCTGACGGTCGACGGGAAGCGCATTCCCGCGCTGGCGCTGACCGGCAAGCCGGGGCTGATGTACATCCTCAACCGCGAGACCGGCGAGCCGGTCCACGGGGTCGAGGAACGACCGGTTGCGAGCGCCGACGTGCCCGGCGAATGGTACAGCCCGACCCAGCCGTTCCCGGTCAAGCCAGAGCAGCTCAACCGCGGCGTGTGGACGCCCGACGACGTCGTCACACCCGACGATACGAACGCCGAGCACGCCGCGGCCTGCCGCGCGCTGCTCGATTCCTACGGCGGGACGTTCTTCAACGCCGGCTCGTTCACGCCGTTCTTCTTCCACAGGAAGGGCGACCCGCCGAAGGCCTCTATCAACATGCCGCACAACGGCGGGTCGAACTGGGGCGGCAGCGCGGTCGATCCGACACGCGGGGTGATCTTCGTCAACACCAGCGAGAGCGGTTCGATCGGCTGGATCGAGGAGCGCAATCCCGAAGGTGACTACGGACGCGGCACCGCCAATTCGAACCAGCCCTACGACCGCGGTAGCCTGCAGGGGCCGGGCGCGTACTCGTCGTTCAGCGCCAGCTTCAAGACGGAGGATGGCCGTACGGTGAACCTGCCGTGCATCCGTCCGCCGTGGGGGCGGCTGCTGGCGGTCGATGGCAATACCGGCGAGATCCTGTGGGCGAGCCGCCTCGGGATTACCGAGGAGCTCGAGGGTCCCAAGAGGGAGACCGGCTCGAACAACACCTTCGGCGGGCCGATCGTCACCGCCGGCGGGCTCGTGTTCATCGGCGCCACGGCCGACCGCTACTTCCGCGCATTCGACGCTACCAACGGCGCCATCCTGTGGGAGCAGCAGCTCGACTACGCGCCGATGACGGTGCCGGTCAGCTATCGCGGCAAGGACGGGAAACAGTATATTGCGGTCGTCGCGGCGGGCTCGGGATTCGGCGGGCCGCCGCTGCGTGGCCCGGACGGCCGGCCGCTCAACAACGAATCGGTGATCGCCTTCGCGCTGCCGGATTGAGGAGAGGTTTCATGGGACGCACATTCACGATCCTGCTGGGCGCCGCGGCCGTCGCGCTTGCCGGCACGGCCGCCGCGCAGGAGACGATCACTACCCCCGAAGGCGCCCGGATGAGCGTCGCCTCGGACCTTGCCTACAAGCCGGGCGAACTGACCGAGGCGCAACTCACGTCCTCGACCCGCGACCTGTTCGTGCAGGATTCGATGAACGTCTTCCGCCGATTCCCGCGCGAGAAGACCGAGGAGATGGTCAGGTTCTACACCGAGGCGCTGGCGCTGCGATCGCTCAACCCGATCCAGCTGACCTCTACCCAGCAGATGATCCTCACCGGAGTGGGGACCGGGCAGATCAAGCTTTCTGCCGGCCAGCAGGGCGACCGCAAGTACGACCTCGAAGGCGGCTATCGCGGCGGCACGGGCATCCGCTTCTTCCTGCTGTCGTACCCCGACCACGAGATCGTGAAGCAGCGCTTCCGCGAAGCCGGTTTCCCCGAGCCCGAATTCGTCGAGCGCAGCGACGGGTCCCGCCAGGCGCTGGTCAGGGATCCCGGCGGGTTCGACATCGTGATCCAGACCCGACCGGGGCTGAAGGATCATTCGAACGACGGCGTCGGGGTGGGCATCGCGGTGTCCGACCTCGACCGGAGCCGCGCGTTCTACCGCGAGTTCGTCGGGCTCGACGAACTCGAGCCGGTGCCGGCCCCGCTGCTCGGGACGACGCTCTATCCCTACCGCCACAAGGAAACGACGCTGTTCCTCTACGAGGCGATGGGCGACCGCGTCGACAACGGCAGCGCCGGCATCCAGTACGTCGTCAAAGACACGCCGATGGTCGAAGCCAAGGCAAAGCACCGCGGGGGAATCGCCGTCGAGACCCCGCTCAACAAGCTCGCCGGGTTCGACCTCGTGACGATCTGGCTCAACGACCCTGACGGAGTGACCAACTACTTCGCGCAGGTTGGTCCCAACAGCCGCACCGCACGGCAGGCGCGGGCAGGAAACTAGATCCTCCCCGAGCTTGCTCGAGGAGCGGGACCACCCGCGAAACCGAGGGTGGAGGGGGTGCCGTCGACGATCGCGTCCGACTGCGATACCCCTCCGTCAGCCGCCAGCGGCGGCTGCCACCTCCCCGAGACACGCTCGGGGAGGATCGATCGCGCTACTTCTTCACCTGCACGATATAGCTGGCAAGCAGGTCGATATCCTCTTCGCCGAGCCAGCCGAAGCTCGGCATCGCGCCCTGGCCGTTGGTCACGATGTTGACCACGTGGCCCTTGTCGAGCGCGGCATTGCCGTCAAACGAAGGGCCGATCGAACCCGAGGCGTTGGCGTCGGCGAGCGCGTGGCAGGCGTTGCAGCCGTTGTCCATGAACATCTGCCGGCCCTTGGCGACCTGCTCCTCGCTGAGCGCGGCCGAGGGATCCTCGGCGGTGGCGAAAGCGCTCGCCACAGGAACGCCGACCAGCGCCAGCGCCAGGGCGCCGAACGCCGCCCTGCTTCCGAACCTCGTACCGAATCGTGCCATTCGCGACCACCTTCCAGCTTGCTTCACGCGGTGGCCCTCGGGCCGATCCGCCATTACCCCGGGTTGTAGAGCGCGGGCCTTTACCGGAGATTTATGAACCCGACAAGTTTCGGACATAGTCAATTTCAGAGCTGGCCCGCCTCGCGGCCGGAGGCGCGTGTGTAACCCCGCGTAACCCGGGCCGTAACCGTAATTTACTCGGCAAGCGCGCGGCTCGCGGGCACGAGGACAAGCTGCTAAGGCGCCGCCACGCATAGACAGAGTCGGGAGCTGGACGAATGAAGAGGACCTTGATTGCGGGCGCTGCCACGATGCTGCTGGCGGCTTGCGGAGGTGCTGCCGACGCCCCCGGGAAGACTGTCCAGCAATTCATGGCGGAGGATGTCCAGCCCACGGCCGACATCTACTGGGGCGCCGTTCGCTTCGAAAGCGTGCTCGTCGACGGCCAGCCCGTCGAGCGCGATATCCGGCCGGAAACCGACGAGGACTGGGCCCGAGTTCGGGAAGCCGCCGCAAAGCTCGGCGAGTACGGCACCGAGCTGCAACGGCCGGGCTACGCCGAGGGGCGCGGTGAGGACTGGATGGAGTTCGCGCAGTCGCTGGTCGAGGTCAGCGCGCTCGCCGAGCAGGCCGCGGCGCAGAAGGACATCGACAAGGTCTTCGAGGTCGGCGGGACCGTGTACAGCGTCTGCAAGGCGTGCCACGACGTCTATCCGCCGGCTTCAGGCATCCCCGGGGCACGGCCGGGCGACCTGGAGGCCGACGCTGCGGGATAGCCGCGCGATCCTTCCGCGGCGCGTCGTCCCGCCGCTGGCGCTGGGGCTCGTCCTCCTGCTGCTCGCGCTGCAGGGGGGCGCGGCGCTGGCGCACGACATCTCCGACTCGGACCGGGCCGCGGTCGCGCAGATCGCCGGCCCTGCGCCTTTCGCGTTCCTCTACCTCGGCGCGAAACACATGGTCACCGGGATCGACCACGTGTTGTTCCTGGTCGGGGTGATCTTCTTCCTCTACAAGCTGCGTGACGTGGTGGTCTACGTGACGATGTTCACGATCGGCCACTCGCTGACCCTGCTCGGCGGCGTGCTGTTCGACACGGGCGCCAATTCATACATCGTTGATGCGATCATCGGCTTTTCGGTGGTCTACAAGGCGTTCGAGAACCTCGGCGGGTTCCGGCAGCTCGGGATCGCGATCGACACGAAGCTCGCAGTGCTCGGCTTCGGGCTGTTCCACGGGCTGGGTCTCGCGACCAGGGTGCGCGACCTCGGGCTGTCGGACGACGGCCTGCTGGTCAACCTGATCTCGTTCAATCTCGGGGTCGAGGTCGGCCAGGTGCTCGTGCTGGCGGTCGTCGTCACCCTGTTCAACGCCTGGCGCCGCACGCGGTCCTTCGCGCCGGGCGCATTCTATGCCAACCTCGCGCTGATGGCCGCGGGGTTCATCCTCATGGGCTACCAGCTGACAGGATACTTCACGTCATGACCGAAGAGACATCCCCTCCCCCGCGTTCGGGCAAGAAGCTGTTGATCGGCTCGCTAGCCGCGATCGCGGTCGCCGCGGTCGCGCTCGTCGTCTTCGTGCTGCCGGCCGAGTACGGGATCGATCCGACCGGCGCCGGGCGCGCACTCGGACTGACGAAGCTGGCAGAGCCCCAGATGAACGAGGAGCAGCTCCGCGGCGCCAGGCGTACCGGGGTCCTGACCCTGTCCGATCAGCCGCTCCAGCGCGACCAGTGGGACGACGAGTGGCAGGTGGTGCTCGGCCCCTATGAAGGCATCGAGCTCAAGTACACGCTCGACGAGGGCGGCGCGATGGACTTCGAGTGGGAAGCGACCGACACGGTCGAATACGATCTCCACTCGCACCCGTTCGAAGGCGGCACCGAGCTGACCGAAAGCTACGCGGTCGACGAGGGCGAACGCATGCAGGGACGCTACGTCGCGGCGTTCACCGGCCTGCACGGATGGTACTGGCAGAACCGCAATCTCGAAGACGTCACCCTCACCGTGCGCGCCGCGGGCCCGATCCGGGGCTCCACCGTGTTCGTCATGGGTGCGCCGAGCGAGCGGGAGCTCACGCCTCCGCAATAGGCCGGGTCTAGACCGGATTTTGTCAACTTCGATACACTTCGACCCTTGTTGTCGCCGCGCGTTGTCGGCTAGGCTCGCGCGCCGGCCGGACGGGAACGGCTATTGGGACAATTCGGGAGAGTGTGGAGTGGGTAGGTCGCCGCGCGCAGTATCGTTTCGTCTTCAGGCCGTCGGCCGCCTCGCGCGCCCGCTGATCCCTCTGTGCCTGATGCTGGCGCCTGCCGTGGCGCTGTCGCAGGACTCGCTGCCGCAGGAGAACTTCGACTACATCGGCTGGGACGCCTACCTCGGCGGCCCCGAATCCTCGCAGTATTCGGCGCTCGACCAGATCACCAAGGACAATGTCAGCCAGTTGCAGGTGGCATGGGAGTACCCGATCGGACCGGGCCAGCCGCCGCAGTTCAATCCGATCGTCGCCAACGGGATGATGTACGTGCTGCGCGGCGACGGAAAGATCGCCGCGCTCGACCCGGCCACCGGCCGCGAAATCTGGCAGAGCGAGACCACCGGCCGGATCGGCGTGCGCGGGATCAATTACTGGCAGAGCAAGGACGGCTCCGACCGCCGCCTCGTGTTCCTCAATGACGGCCTGCTGCGCGCGATCGACGCGCGCACCGGCAAGTACATCGAGGGCTTCAGTGTCGACCTGCGCGACGCGCTGCCCGAAGGCTCGGTCGTCCCGCCGCGGCCGCTGATGACCAACAACCCGGGCCGCATCTTCGAGGACACGATCATCATCTCGCTGCCGGCCGGCGCCTACGACTACCCGTCCTCGCCCGCCGACATCCAGGCCTACGACATCCGCACCGGCGAGTTGAAGTGGGTGTTCCACGTCGTCCCCCGGATCGGAGAGTTCGGTTCGGAGACCTGGCCGGAGAAGGACCGCGAGAAGTTCGGCGGCGTGCACAACTGGTCGGAGTCGACGCTCGATCCCGAACTCGGCATCATCTACATCCCGACCGGCACCGCGCGCTACGACTTCTACGGCGGCAACCGCGAGGGCGACAACCTGTTCGCCAACAGCCTAATCGCGATCGACGCACGCACCGGCGAGCGCATCTGGCACTTCCAGACCGTGCACCACGACCTGTGGGACTTCGACCTGCCGGTCGCGCCGAAGCTGATGACGATCACCAAGGACGGCAAGAAGATCCCGATCGTCGCGCAGGCGAGCAAGACCGGGTTTCTCTACGTGTTCGACCGCCGCACCGGCGAGCCGGTCTGGCCGATCGAGGAAGTCCCCGTCCCGCCCTCGGACGTGCCGGGCGAGCACGCCAGCCCGACCCAGCCAATCCCGACCTGGCCCCAGCCATTCGCCCGCCAGCGCTTCACCGAGGAGGACATCAACCCCTACCTCCCGGCCGAGGACCAGGAGAAGCTGCGGCAGCTCCTGCGCGAGAGCCGCAACGAAGGCCCGTTCACGCCGCCGAGCCTGCGCGGCACGATCTCGATGCCGGGCCACAACGGCGGCGCCAACTGGGGCAACGTCGCGGTCGATCCGGCGAGGCAGCGGCTCTACGTCGTGAGCCGCGAGATTCCGCTGCTGATCAAGCTCAACGAACTGCCCAACGAGGAGGCCGCGGCGCGCGCCAAGGAGCGCATGCCCAACGCCCAGGACGACACCTACCCCTACACCTCGCCGGTCAACTTCCTGCTGCAGTCGAACGGCATGGTGGCGATGAAGCCGCCGTTCTCGTTCCTGACCGCCTACGACATGAACACCGGCAACATCCTCTGGCGCATCCCGAACGGAACGATCTCGACGCTCGAGGCGCAGGGCGTCGAGGATGTCGGCGCGCAGGCGTCGCGCGGCGGCCCGGTGGCGACCGCGAGCGGCCTGCTGTTCGTCGGCACTGCGACCGACCGCACCTTCCGTGCCCGCGATGCCGACACCGGCGAAGTGCTGTGGGAATACAAGCTCGACGCGGCGACCGAGGGCGTGCCCGCGGTGTATGAGGTTGACGGGCGCCAGTTCGTGACCATTCCGGTCGGCGGCGTCGGCCACTTCGCCAACGGCCTGGGCCTCGGCGAGCCCGGGCCGAGCCGCTACGTGACCTTCGCCCTGCCGGGGGGAGGGCCGCAGTGATCTCGCGCAAGCTCGCGCTGCTCGCGGCGGCGTTCGCCTGCGCCGCGTTGCCCGCGTTCGCGCAGGAGCGCGACCTGACGGTGATCGAGCCGGTACCGACCGACTACAAGGCCAAGACCACCCCGTGGGGCGAGCCCGACTTCCGCGGCGGCTGGCCGATCGACCACCTGAACGGCCGCACGCCGCTGCAGCGCGACCCGGCGCACGGAAACCGCGCCTACCTGACCGACGAGGAATTCGCACAGCGCAACGAGGCCGTGGAGCAACTCGCCCGGCGCTACGAAAACGAGGACAGCGAGGGCACCATGGGCATGGGCCACTGGGCCGAGGTGTCCGCGGCCAACCGCCGCACCTCATGGATCACCTCACCGGCGAACGGGCGGCTTCCGGAGTTCACGCCGGAGGGCAAGCGCCTCTCGTCCGAGATGCGCTCGACCTGGCGCCGCGGGCAGCCGTTCGACTCCTGGCTCGACTTCGACAGCTGGGACCGGTGCATCACCCGCGGGCTGCCCGCGTCGATGTTCCCGTTCATGTACAACAACGGGATGCGCATCTTCCAGGCGCCGGGAATCGTCGCGCTGCAGATGGAGATGGTTCACGAGACGCGGATCATCCCGACCGACGGACGCCCCGGCATTCCGGCGCAGATCCTCAACTGGATGGGCGAGAGCCGCGGGCACTGGGAGAACGGCAACACCCTGGTGGTCGAGACGACCAACTTCCGCCCGGGCCCCTCCGCGACCAACATCGGCACGACCGGCTCGCCGCCGGAGAACGACACGCCGGTAAGCGATCAGGCGAAGATGGTCGAGCGGTTCACGATGACCGGGCCCGACACGATCATCTACGAGTTCACCTGGACGGACCCGGTGGTGTTCACCGAACCCTGGTCGGCGCGCCTCGAATGGCAGCGCGACGACGATTTCGGCATCTTCGAGTACGCCTGCCACGAGGGCAACGTGCAGATCCGCAACTTCATCACCGCGTCGCGCGCCGAACGGGCGCAGGCCGCCGTGGGCGGCGGGCAGTGAGCCGCGCCGGGAGCGCGGATTAGAAAACAGGGAAGAGGGTCAATGATCTCCAAACGCAGTTTCACGCTCGCCGTCGCCGGCCTCGTCGGCGCCGCATCGCTGACGGCGGTCTCGGGAGCGTTCGCGCAGGCCCCGGCGGCGCTCGACACCACCGTGACGACCGCGCTCGGCACCGTCCGCGGCGCCGAGGCTGCGCCGGGGGTCAAGGTCTTCAAGGGTATCCCGTTCGCCGCCGCCCCGGTCGGCGAGCTGCGCTTCCGCGAGGCGCAGCCGGCACAGCCGTGGACGGGCGTGCTCGACGGCACCAAGTGGGGCAATACCTGCATCCAGCCGCCGGCGCCGAACCGGCCGATCGGCGTCAACCAGGCGACCGACATGCCGGACTCGCCGCCGATGTCGGAGGACTGCCTCAACCTCAACGTATGGACCCCCGCCAAGACCTCGGGCGACAAGCTGCCGGTGATGGTCTGGTTCTACGGCGGCGCCTACAACGAGGGCGGCGGCTCGATGCCGTTCGCCGACGGCACGCGGCTGGCTGAGAAGGGCGTGATCGTCGTCTCGCTCAACTACCGTGTCGGCCCGTTCGGCTTCCTCTCGCATCCCGACCTGACCGCGGCCTCGCCGCACGGCGCCTCGGGCAACCAGGCGCTGTCGGACTCGATCGCGGCGCTCAAGTGGGTCCAGCAGAACATCGCCGCATTCGGCGGCGACCCGAGCAACGTGACGATCTTCGGCCAATCGGCCGGCGCCTGCATCACCGCGGCGCTGGTAGGCTCGCCCGAGGCTAGCGGACTGTTCCAGCGCGCGATCTCGCAGAGCGGAGCCTGGGCCGGGCTGACCGCGACCAGGATGGTCACCCGCGAGCAGGCCGAGCAGCGCACGGTCGCGGCGCTCGAGGGTCTCGGCGTCAAGAGCTTCGCCGAACTTCAGGCGCTGCCGGTCGACAAGCTGGTCGAGCTGACTGCGCCGAGCAACGGGCCCAACGCGCTGCGCAACCAGGGCATCATCGTCGACGGCTGGATCGTGCCCGAGGATCTCTCGAAGACCTTTGCCGACGGTCGCCAGAACAAGGTCGACGTGCTGCTCGGCTCGAACGCCAACGAGGGCGGCAGCTTCGGCGGTTTCGGCCCGCCGGTGACGCTGGAGAGCTGGCGCGACGGCGCCGCGCAACGGTGGGGCGACCTCGCCGAGACCGGCCTCGCCGCCTACCCGGCGACGACCGACGAGGAAGCGAAAGTCGCCGCGACCCGGCCGTTCACCGACGGCATCGCCTGGTTCATGCGGCTTTACGCCGATCAGCAGGCCCGCACCGGCAAGGCGGCCTACCTCTACCAGTTCGCGCGCACGCCGGCCTCCGCGCCCGGGAAGACAAACGGCGGCCCGAGCCACGCGGCAGAGCTAGCCTACATGTTCAACAACCTCGACAAGCCGCGCGAGGTGCCGGACAACAGCGACCCGGCGGTGGTCAGCCAGAGCGAACCGGACATCAAGCTCGCGGACCTGATGGCGACCTACTGGACCAATTTCGCGAAGACCGGGAATCCCAACGGCGCCGGGTTGCCCAACTGGCCGCAGGTGACGCAGATGCCGCGCGGCCAGGCTATGCTGCTCGACGTCGAGTCGAAGCCGGGGCAGACGATGACCGAGGCGCAGGTCGCGCTTTACGACGCGCTGTTCCAGCGCGATGTTGCGGGGCCGCTCGGCATCACGAACTGGAAGTGACCGTGTAACGGAAGGGGGGAAGGCATATGGCGCTGTCGGACAGGAGGCGGCGCTGGCCGCTCCGCCTTTCAGTTGCCAGTGCCGCCGCGCTGGGGGGCGCGGCGCTCGCGCAAGGCGGAGCAACTTTCGCCGATCAGGTCGAGGCCGGCCGCACGGCCTATGCCACCGAGTGCGCGGCCTGCCACGGTGAGCAGCTGACCGGCAGCCAGTTCGCCCCGGCGCTGAAGGGCGCGGCATTCCTCAACAAGTGGGGCGACGCCCCGCTCGAGCAGGTCCACGACTACATCCGCTCGTCGATGCCGCCAGCCAGGGCGGGCGGCCTGGACGACGAGACTTACGCCGAGCTGCTCGCGCTGATCCTCGCCGAAAACGGCGCCGACAACGGCGGCGCGCCGCTCCCGGCCGACAGCCGGCAGCTCGCCGGACTGACCCTGCCCCCTCCCCCGCCGACCGGGGCGCGCGACGGAGTCGGCGTCGGTGGGCTCGCCGAGGGCGCGACGCTGCCGCCCTGGCCGTCCCCGCCCGACCGCTTCGCCGACTACACGCCGGTGACGGGCGAGATGCTCGCCAACCCGGCCCCCGAGAACTGGCTCACCTGGCGCCGGGCGCACAACGGCCACGGCTATTCACCGCTCCGGCAGATCAACACCGGCAACGTATCCGAGCTGCGCGTGCGTTGGGCGCAGGCCCTGCCCCCCGGCGTCAACATGAACGAGCCGCTCGTGCGCGACGGGGTGCTCTACGTGTTCGGTTACGGCGACAGCGTGTACGCGTTCGACGCTGCCGACGGGCGCAGCCTGTGGGTCTACCAGCGCCGCCTGCCCGAAGGCACGCCGCTGACCTCGAAGAAGACTCTCGCGCTGTGGGGCGACAAGCTGTTCACCGCGACCTCGGACAATCATCTCGTGGCGCTCGACGCCCGCACGGGGCGGCAGGTGTGGGACGTGCCGCTGACCGACCGGCCGGACATGCGTACGCCCGGCGGGCCGCTCGCGGCCGACGGCGTGATCATGCAGGGCCTCGCCAGCCAGGCTCCCGGCGGCGGCCTTATCGTCGCCTTCGACGCCGAGACCGGCGAGAAACTGTGGGAGTTCGAGACCGTAGCCAAGCCCCGCCAGCCCGGCGGTGACACCTGGAACGGGATCCCGGCCGAGGAGCGCCGCGGCGGCTCGCAATGGACCTCCGGCACGTACGACGCCGAAAGCGGCCTCGCGCTGTGGGGCGTGGCGCAGAGCTACGACACCGGCCCCCTGCGCGACCGCAAGCCCGGGATGAACAACGACGCGCTGTTCACCAACTCGACGCTCGCCTTCGTGCCGCGCACGGGCGAGCTCAAGTGGTACTTCCAGCACATGAAGAACGACCAGTACGACCTCGACTGGGTGTTCGACCGGGTGATCGGTCGCGTCGAGATCGACGGCGAGC
>CALCBC010000032.1 GCA_937898525.1 uncultured Sphingomonadales bacterium | reverse complement strand
GCGATTGCCCTCCCCTTGCAGGGGAGGAACTCCCGCACTACCGGCCCCCAGCGATGATCGTGTTTCCTGCCATCGACCTCAAGGGTGGCCAGGTCGTGCGCCTGGCCGAAGGCGACATGGACCGCGCCACCGTCTACGGCGACGACCCGGCGGCGCAGGCGCTGCTGTTCGCCGAGGCGGGCGCGCAGCACCTGCACGTCGTCGACCTTGACGGCGCGTTTGCCGGGGAGAGCCGCAACCGGGCGGCGGTCGAAGCGATCGTCGAGGCGTTTCCGGGACACGTCCAGCTCGGTGGCGGGATCCGCACGCCGGAGGCGGTCGATGGCTGGTTCAACCTCGGCGTGGCCCGCGTGGTGATCGGCACGGCGGCGCTCAAGGATCCGCAGTTCGTCAAGGACATGGCCCGCGAGTGGGAGAACGGCATCGTCGTCGCGGTCGACGCGCGCGACGGGATGGTCGCGACCGAGGGCTGGGCCGAGGTGTCGGACGTTCCGGTCGAGGACATGGCGCGGCGCTTCGAAGACGCCGGGGTCGCCAGCCTGCTGTTCACCGACATCGGCCGCGACGGGCTGCTCAAGGGCTGCAATGTCGAGGCGACGGTCGATCTCGCGCGGCGGACCTCGTTGCCGGTGATCGCCAGCGGCGGGGTGAAGGGTCTCGACGACATCCGCATGCTGGCGATCCACGCCGACGAGGGAATCGAAGGCGTGATCACAGGACGGGCGCTGTACGACGGGCGGCTCGACCTCGCGGCGGCGATCCGGATGGCGGCGCGGGCGTGAAGAATCTTGTCATGCTCGGCGGCGGGGCGCTTGTGACGGACGCGCTCACGGTTTTTATTTCCGGAACGTCCGACGTTGCGCTGCTCGCAACATTCGAGTTCCTGTTCATCGTCGCGGCGACCGCGGCAATCCTCAAAGTCATGAAACGACCGGTGTCTCCCTATTTGATCGCCACAGGCGCCCCTGGCCGTCACTTGAGTTTCCGTTTCCACCGTCGGGGATGAGCCCATGACCCTGCAAATCCGCGTCATCCCCTGCCTCGACGACACGTGGCCCTACCCGGCGATCGCGACTTCGATGAGGGGCCGCGACTGATGATCCTCGTCGCTGTCGGCCTGGTAGCCGGGATCCTCATAGCGCTCGACGCGCAGCGGAACCTCGCCTCGGGATCGGCGACGACGATGTTTCGCAGGTATTCGCGAGAGGACCGGCCAAGGGCGTTCTGGCTGGTGTTCGGGAGCAAGGTGCTGCTGAGCGCTGCGCTTGCCCTGCTGTCTTCGGCCTTGCTCGTCAGGAACCAGGCATGACCGTCCGCATCCGCGTGATCCCCTGCCTCGACGTCGCCGACGGGCGGGTGGTCAAGGGCGTCAACTTCGTCGACCTCAAGGACGCCGGCGATCCGGTCGAGCAGGCGCGCGCGTACGATGCTGCGGGGGCAGACGAGCTGTGCTTCCTCGACATCTCGGCGAGCCACGAGGGGCGCGGGACGCTGCTCGACGTGGTCCGGCGGACGGCCGAAGTGTGCTTCATGCCGCTGACCGTCGGCGGCGGGGTGCGCTCGGTCGAGGATGCGCGCGCGCTGCTCCTCGCCGGGGCCGACAAGGTCGCGGTCAACTCGGCGGCGGTGGCACGGCCCGAAGTCGTCGCGGAGATCGCCGAACGGTTCGGCAGCCAGTGCGTCGTCGCCTCGGTCGACGCGCGCTGGGTGCACGACCACTGGGAAATCTTCACTCACGGCGGCCGGCGCGAGACCGGGATCGATGCGGTCGAGCACGCGATTCGGCTCGCCGAGCTCGGCGCGGGCGAGCTGCTGGTCACGTCGATGGATGGCGACGGCACGCAGCGCGGCTACGACCTCAAGCTCACGCGGACGATCGCCGACGCGGTGAGCGTGCCGGTCATCGCCAGCGGCGGCGTCGGGACGCTGCAGCACCTGGTCGAGGGGGTGACCGAGGGCCACGCGAGCGCGGTGCTGGCGGCCTCGATCTTCCACTTCGGCACCCACACGATCGCGGAGGCCCACGCAGCCCTGCGCGCGGCCGGGTTGCCAGCGCGAGTCTGAGGGTCCCGCTCAGGGACATTAACTTCTGCGGCGTTGCTTCCACGCCCCATTGGCGCATGCGGCGGACATGCTCGTGCGAATCCTCGTTGCCCTGGCGGTGCTCGCTTCGGCGGCCCCGGCCTGGGCGAAAGCCGGCACCGCCGTCCCGGAAGGGTCGCATGTCACGCTGTTCGCGCTCGGCCTGATCGGCGTGATCGTCGGCCGCCGCGCATCGATCAATGCGCAGCGCCGCGCTCGCGAGCGCGAGGGCAAGCCCGACTGACTTGACCCACGGGGCGCGCTTGCCCATGCCCTTGCGCATGGACACCCTCGCGCGCCTCGAACGCACGATCGCCCAGCGCCTGTCGGCCTCGCCGGAGGAGAGCTACGTCGCCAGCCTCGGACAGCGCGGTCTCGCGGTGATCGCGCGCAAGCTCGGGGAGGAAGCGACCGAAGCGGTCGTCGCGGCGCTGGCCGGCGACGAAGAGGAACTCGTCGGCGAGGCCGCCGACGTGCTGTTTCACCTGCTCGTGCTGCTGGCCAAGAAGGACATCGCGCTCGATCGCGTGCTGGCCGAACTCGAGCGTCGCGAGGGGACGTCCGGCCTGGCCGAGAAAGCCGCGAGGAGCGCCTGATGCCGATCGACGCCACTTTGCCCTACGACGACCAGAACGTGTTCGCGAAGATTCTCCGCGGGGAGATTCCGAGCAAGACGGTCTACGAGGACGAGTGGGCGCTGGCGTTCCACGACATCGCGCCGCAGGCGCCGGTGCACGTCCTGGTGATTCCGAAGGGCGCGTACGTGAGCTGGGACGATTTCTCGCAGCGCGCCTCGGCTGAGGAGATCGCCGGGTTCGTGCGTGCGGTCGGCCACGTCGCTCGCGAGCTGGGGCTGGTCGAGCCTGGCTACCGCCTGCTCGCCAACACCGGAGGCCACGGTGGGCAGGAAGTGCCGCACCTGCACGTGCACCTCTTCGGTGGACGCCCGCTGGGTCCGATGATCGCACGTTAGGCACGGTTCGTCGCAGAAGTGTGGCGGACGTGCAAAGCGCCATCGGCGCTTGCCAGCCGAGTCGGGGCGTGGCTAAAGCCTTCACGATGACGGACGCGCCCGCCCTCCTTCCCCCGACGGGGATGTTTCAAGGCCCGCTCCACCTGTTCCCGGTCCGGGTCTACTACGAAGACACGGATCTGACCGGCCTCGTCTATCACGCGAACTACCTGCGCTGGTTCGAACGCGCGCGCTCCGACATGCTGCGCCTGCTCGGGATCGACCAGCGCGCGGCGGTCGAGGCCGGTGAGGGGAACTACGCGGTCGCCGAAGTGTACATCCGCTACATCGCACCGGCGCGGCTCGACGACGCGCTGGTCATCGCCAGCGAGGCGGCGGAGCTGCGCTCGGCGAGCGTACGCTTGAGACAGCGCGCGCTCCGCGACGGGAACCTGCTGGCCGAAGCATCCGTTCGGGTTGGATTCATCTCGCCTGAGGGACGACCGCGACGACAACCCGCCGCCTGGCGCGCCGCCTTCGACAAGCTCCACTCTGCGAAAGACGCCGCATGATCCTCAATTCCGCTGCTTCCACGATTACTCCGAGCCGGCTCGACCCGGTCCAGCTTTTCCTCGACGCAGACATCGTCGTGCAGGTGGTGATCGTCGGCCTCGTGCTGGCCAGCATCTGGGTGTGGACGATCATCGTCTCGTTCTCCCTGCGCATGGGCCGCGTCCGGCGCAAGAGCATCGTGTTCGAGGAGGATTTCTGGGAATCCGACCAGCCCGAGACGCTGGTCGCGGGGCGCCGCTCGCCCGACAATCCCTCGGCGCGGGTCGCCGCGGCCGGCCTCGCCGAGCTGCGCGCTTCGACCAAGAACGGGCTGCGCGACCCTGTCGGCGCGCGCGAACGGATCGCGCTGGCGATGGAAGGGCAGGTGGCGAGCGAGGCGGATGCGCTCGCCGCGCGGCTCAACTTCCTCGCCACGACCGGGGCCGTGGCCCCATTCGTCGGACTGTTCGGTACCGTCTGGGGGATCATGAACTCGTTCTTCCAGATCGGCATGCAGCAGAACTCGTCGCTGGCGGTGGTTGCGCCGGGCATCTCCGAGGCGCTGTTCGCGACCGCGATCGGGCTGTTCGCGGCGATCCCGGCGGTGATCGCCTACAACCGCTTCAGCCACCGGGTTAACGCCTTCGAGGCGCACCTCAGGCGCTTTGCCGACAAGGTGCAGGCGCAGGTCGGGCGCGAGATGGAGCGGTCGTAGCCATGGCCATGGGCATCCACGGTACCGCGCGCGGCCGTTCCCGAGGCAGTTCGGGGCGCCGCGCACCGATGGCCGAGATCAACGTCACACCGCTGGTCGACGTGATGCTGGTGCTGCTGATCATCTTCATGGTCACCGCGCCGATGCTGGCCAGCGGCGTACCGGTCGAGCTGCCCGAGAGCCGCGCCAACGCGCTCGACCAGCAGCCGGACCAGGTGACCATCGCGATCGACCGCGAGGGTTTCATCTACATCGACGACACGCGGGTCGCGCCGGGGGCTTTCGCGAGCGCGCTGAGCGGGGTGAACTGCGGCGGTGCCGGGGCTCCGCTGATCACGCTGCGCGCCGACCGGGCGCTCGACTACGGCCGGGTCATGGCGGTAATGGGCGAGCTCAACCGTGCGGGGTGCAACAGCATCTCGCTGGTCACCCAGGGTTCAGTGGAAGCGCCATAGCGAGAGACGACGATGGCTTCGCTCGCCCACTTCTCGCGCGAAGAGCGTCTCGGCCTCGGCATTGCCGCCGCGGCACACGTTGCGCTTGTCGCCGCGCTGGTGTGGCAGGTGCGCGACGATCCGACACCGCTGCCGATACCCGAGCGGATGACGGTGAGCCTCGCGGACGAGGTCAGCCTCGAGTCCACTGCACCGAATCCGTCCGCGGAGCCGGCTGCGGCAGCCGCCCCCGTGCTCGCGCCCGAACCGGAACCGCAGCCCGAGCCGGTGCGCGAACAGGTTCGTCCAACGCCGCGGGAAACCGTCGCGCCAAGGCCGAACCCGCAGCCGTCCCGGCGAGCTACGCCAACCCCGACGCCGACGCCGAGCCCGACCCGCACTCGACAGGCCGGCGGGACGCGGCTGAGCGATGACTTCCTGGAGGGCGTCGGCACCAACCGGAGAGGAGGGGCGCCGGCCGCGACGTTTGGACCGGCCGAGCAGGCAAGCCTGGCGCAGGCGATAAACCGCCAGCTCAAGCCGCACTGGAGCGCCCCGTCGGGCGTCGACGCGGAGAAGCTGGTCACCGTCCTGCGATGGGAGCTGAATCCCGACGGCAGCCTCAAGGGGCGGCCAGAAGTGGTCAGCCAGTCGGGGATCACCGACTCCAACCGCCCGCAGGCCGCACTTCACGCCGAGCGCGCGATCCGTGCCGTGCAGCTGGCCGCGCCGTTCGACTTGCCCGAGGAATTTTACGACCAATGGAAGCGCATCCGGGAATGGCGCTTCGACAGGAGACTTTGACCGTGGCCCTTCGCACCTTCCTGTTCGCCATCGTTATCAGCTTCGCCGCAGTCCCGGCCGCGGCGCAGGAGACGTCCGCGCCGCCGATCGAAGTTCCCAACCTCGACGATGAGGGCGGCCTGACCGGCTCGGTCACCGACGACAGCGCCTGGCAGGATCTCGGCATCGCCATCCCGGCCTTCGCCACCAACCGCGAGGTGCCGACGCCCGCGAATTCACAGGGCACGACGGCGCTCGGGCTCGAGCTGGCGCGGGTGGTATTCAACGACCTCAGGAACAACGGCCTGTTCCGCCCGGTCGGGCCGGACGCGCTGCCGCGACCGACCTACGCGCAGATCACCGCCCCCGCGTGGGGCACCTGGCAGGGCCGCGCGGCCGAGATGCTGGTACACGGCTACGTCCGCGCCAACGACGACGGACGGCTGACCGTCGGCTGCTACCTCTACGACGTGCAGCTGCAGCAGGAACTCGTGCGCGAGGGCTGGGTGGTCGCACCGGCCGAGTGGCGCCGCGCGGCGCACAAGTGCGCCGACCTCGTCTACTCGCGCCTGTCGGGCGAGAGCCCGTTCTTCGACAGCAAGATCGCCTACATCGCCGAGACCGGCCCGAAGGATAACCGCGTCAAGCGGCTGGCGATCATGGATTCGGACGGCGCCAACCATCGCTTCATCACCAACGGCCAGTCGACCGCGCTGACCCCGCGCTACTCGCCCGACTATTCGAAGATCGCCTACGTCAGCTATCTCAACGGCTACGCGCGAATCTACATCTACGACATCGGCACCGGGCGGCAGACTCTCGTGACCGAGAGCCAGAACCCGACCTTCGCCCCGCGCTGGTCGCCCGACGGACAGACGATCCTCTATTCGATGTCGGTTGCCGGCAACACCGACATCTACAGCGTGCCGGTGACGGGGGGGACCCCGCGGCGGCTCACCACCGCGCCCGGAATTGACGTCGGCGGCTCGTACTCGCCGGACGGCAGCCAGATCGTCTTCGAAAGCGACCGCTCGGGCAGCCAGCAGATCTACGTCATGAATGCCGACGGCTCGAACCAGCGGCGGATCAGCTTCTTCGGCGGCCGCGCGGCGACCCCCGAGTGGAGCCCGCGTGGCGACCTGATCGCCTTCACCCACATCGCCGGCGATCTGCGTATCGCGGTCATGACCCCCTCGGGCGGCGGGATGCGACACCTGACGAACTCGTGGCAGGACGAAGCGCCGACCTGGTCGCCGAACGGCCGCATCGTGCAGTTCTTCCGCACGGCCCGCAATTCGGGCGAAACTTCAATCTGGCAGGTCGACCTGACCGGCCGCAACGAGCGCCGGCTCAATACCCCGGTCGGGGCGTCGGACCCGGCCTGGGGACCGGTTCTGCCATAAATGCGTTGAAACGAAAGCGGGTCGCGCCGAAGGTTTGTCTTGAACGCTAACGAGAAGGAGAAAATGGCATGAAGAAGATGGCCCTGGCCGCGACCATCGTCGGCGCCCTGGCGCTGACGGCCTGCAAGAAAGAACCTCCCGCCGACATCCCGCCCCCGCCGCAGGGCACCACGCCCACGCCGACGCCCGCCCCGCCGCCGAGTGGGCCGGTCCCCGGTACTCAGGCGCATTTCGCCCAGGTCATGGCCGGGCGCGACACGATCTATTTCGACACCGACAAGTTCAACATCGACGCCGAGGACCAGGCGGCGCTGCGCGAACAGGCGGCCTACCTGCAGCAGTACCCGAACATTCGCGCGACGATCGAGGGGCACTGCGACGAGCGCGGCACGCGCGAATACAACCTCGCGCTCGGCGAACGCCGGGCCAACGCGGCGAAGAACTACCTCGTCAGCCTCGGCATCTCGGC
Organism: uncultured Sphingomonadales bacterium; assembly: GCA_937898525.1. GTDB lineage: Bacteria > Pseudomonadota > Alphaproteobacteria > Sphingomonadales > Sphingomonadaceae > Croceibacterium_A. The sequence continues at coordinate 14,575 of CALCBC010000032.1, read as the reverse complement.
CGATCGTCTGACCACCGTCAGCTACGGCAAGGAACGGCCCGTCGCGCTCGGCTCGAACGAGCAGGCGTGGGCGCGCAACCGTCGCGCGGTGACGATCGTCCTGAACTAGGGGCGACACAGGGGAGTCCTCATCCAGGGAGACTCAACCCCGCAAGGGGGGCTGGCCGAACTGGGTGAGGACGCCTCCGCTCAGTCGAGGAGCGGCAGCTCGACCGAGAAGGCCGGCGCGGCGATCTCGATCGCCGGAGCATCCAGCGTGCTGCCGGGCACGCGCGCCGAGCCCGGCGCGAACAACGCGAGGGCGGACATCGCGAAGACCGAAAAGGCCGAAGCCACGGCAAGCTGCTTGGACATTGTCTTTCTCTTCGTACCGGTCGCCGCCAGATACGCACTCGCCACGCCATTGCAACGCGCGATGCTGCACCGCGACAAAAAGTTACATCCGTATCCAGTGGAGCGGTTTCCGCTCCGGGCGCGAGCGCCTATAGTGAGGCAATGCTGACAGAGGACTTAACCTGATGCCGCGCCCGACGCGCTCGCTCGACTGGGGCTTCCCGCGCTGGCGCGGCTACGGCGGCGCGCGCGAGGCGGCCAAGGTGCGGCTGTGCGACCGGCACGGCTGCGACGAGCCGGGCGACTGCCCGGCACCCAAGGCCCCCAACAGTCGCGAGCGGTGGTACTTCTGCCAGCGGCACGCGGCCGAGTACAACGCCAAGTGGGACTACTTCGAGGGGCTCGAAAAAGCCGAGGCCGAAGCACGGGCCGGTGCCGAGCAGCGGGCCAATGCCGGTTATGCCTCGGCCGCGCACTACGGCTGGGCAGGTTCGGGCGACGGCAGCCGTAGCGCCGACGAGATGCGCGCGCTCGAAGTGCTCGGGCTCGAGCCCGATGCCGATTTCGAGGCGGTGCGCAAGGCCTGGCGGGCCAAGGCCAAGGAAGTCCACCCCGACGTCAAGCCCGACGATGAGGCGGCGGCCAAGGCGTTCCACGCCTACAGCGTTGCTTACGAGGTGCTGCGCGCGGCGGAAGAGCGGAGGGAGTGGCGCGGCTGAGACCGCGCGGCCCTGTTGCGGCGCTGCGTCCATCCCGCCGGCCGCGTCCTCGAGCCGGTCCTCGGTTTCCTCGCCGCGCTCGCGGATGGCGTCGGCCTGGGCCTTGGCGGCTTCCTCGCCGGGACCGCCGGCTTCCATCGCTTCGACCGGGCTGGCCAGGTCGCGATCTTCACCCAGGCGCGCGAGCCTGACCAGCGCGCAAGACCCGCCGATGCGCGAGGCGGCGGCGCTGCTCGATCATCTGTACGGACGTGGCGGGAGTTCCTCTTCCTCCATCAACGGGGGAGGGGCCAGCTTCAGACCTTCTCGAGCGCCTGCTCGAAGTCGGCGATCAGGTCGTCGGGGTCCTCGATCCCGATCGAGACGCGCACGAGATTGTCGGTGATGCCGAGGGCGGCCTTGCGTTCAGGCGGGACCGACAGGTGGGTCATCGCCGCAGGGTGGCTGGCGAGGGTCTCGGTGCCGCCGAGGCTGACGGCGAGCTTGGCGATCTTCATCGAGTCGAGGAAGCGGAACGCCTCCGCCTCGCCGCCGCGCACGAACAGCGAGAAGGTGCTGCCGGGCCCCGTGCAGTGGCGGCGGTAGATGTCCTTCTGCGAGGCGTCGCGCAACAGCCCGAGGAAGCCGAGCCCTTCGACCTTCGGGTGGTCCTTGAGGAAGTCGCACACCGCGACCGCGTTGGCGGTGGCGCGCTGCATGCGGATCTCGAGCGTCTCGAGGCTTCGGAGCAGCATCCACGAGGTGTTGGGATCGAGGATCGTCCCCATCGTGTTCCGCAGCGCGCGGATCGGGTCCATCCACCGCTTGGCGCCCGAGACCCCGCCAGCGACGAGGTCGGAGTGGCCGCCGGCGTACTTGGTCAGCGAATAGACGACGATGTCGGCCCCGTGGTCGAGGGGGCGCTGCCACAGCGGGCCGAGGAAGGTGTTGTCGATCGCGATCGGCGGCGCGTCGTCGCTGCTGAACGCAGCATCGCGCGCCGCGGAGACCGCCTCGATGTCGACCAGCGCGTTGGTCGGGTTGGCCGGGCTTTCGAGATAGATCAGCGCTACGCGGCCCTGCTGCTTGGCACGCTCGAGCACGGCATCGATTTCCGCGCGGCTCGCGCCGGCGGGGAAGTCGAGGTATGTCACGCCGTACTTGCTCATCACCCGGGCGATGAAGCCCTCGGTCGCGGCGTAGAGCGGGCCCGAGTGGACGATCACGTCGCCCGCGCTGCAGTAGGCGAGTAGCAGGGTGGCGATCGCCGACATCCCGCTCGAGAATACCAGCGCGTCCTCGGCCCCGTCCCACACGCCGAGGCGGTCCTCGAGGATTTCCTGGTTGGGTCCGTTGAAGCGCGAATAGACCAGCCCCTCGGCGCCGCCCTTGCCGGTGATGCCCTCGAAGTGCCGCTTGCCCGCCTCGGCGCTTTCGAAGGCGAAGGTGCTGGTGAGGAAGATAGGCGGCTTGAGCGCGCCTTCGGACAGCTGCGGGTCGTAGCCGTAACCCATCATCAGGGTGGACGGCTTGAGCGTGCGCCCGCCGACCCGCGTGACTTCGGGCTTGGGCTTGCGGCGCGGGGTGGGGTGGTCGACGGGATCGGACATGGTTGCGGGTGTAACCTTTCGTCGGGCCGGGTCTAGCGAAATCCTCCGCGGGCTCGTCTCGGGGAGGGGGAGCTTGCAACGATACCCCTCCCTCACGCGCCTTCGGCGCGCGCCACCTCCCCGAGACGGGTTCGGGGAGGACTTACACCAACGCAGCGACCGCCCAGATCGCTCCCACGATCAGCGCCGCGCCGGTGACGTCGAGCAGCGCACCCGACAGGACCATGCGCGGAAGGGCGATCCTTCCGGTGGCCCAGGCGATCGCGTTGGGGCCTGTGCCGGCGGGAAGCATGAAGCCCCAGCTCGCGGCCATCGCCGCGGGCAGCGCGAGCAGCAGCGGGTCGGCGCCGAGCGCGACGGTCAGACTTGCGACGATCGGCATGATGCCGCTCGCGGTGGCGACGTTGCTGGCGAACTCGGTGATCAGGATCACCAAAGCGACGACTGCGAGCGCGACGATCCACAGCGGCAGTGCCTGCAGCGGCAGCAGCGACTGGCCGAGCCAGGCGGCGAGCCCCGAGGCTGTCATCCCCGCGGCGAGGGCGAGCCCGCCGCCGAACATCATGATCACGTCCCACGGCGCGCGGTTGGCTTCGGGCCAGGTCAGCAGCGGGCGGCCGGTGCCGTCGGGCACGACGAACAGCAGCAGGCCGACGAACACCGCGATCGTGCCGTCGGTCAGCGCGCCATCGGGCAGCAGCGGTTCGGTCAGCGGCTGGGTAACCCACAGCACGAAAGCGAGTGCGAACAACGGCACGAGGCGCTTCTCGGGCAGAGTCCATTCACGCTGGGTGGCGATCGCGGCATGTGCCGCGGCAACGTCGAACCGGTCCTCGCCGACGCGCTGCACGCGGGCGATGATCAGCGCCGCCAACGGCACACCGAGCAGCACCAGCGGCATGCCGTAAAGCATCCACTGGGCGAAGCTGATCCGCACCCCGATGGTCTGCTCGAGCAGGCCGACGGCGATGGCGTTGGTCGGCGAGCCGATGATCGTGCCGAGCCCGCCGATCGAGGCGGCGAAGGCGATGCCGAGCGGCAGTGCCCCGGACAGTCCGTCCTTGCGGTCGGCGCCGACACCGCCGGCAACCAACACGGCCAGCGCCATCGGCATCATGATCAGCGCCGTCGAGGTATTCGAGATGGTAGCCGACAGCAGCGCGGTGGCGAACATGAAGGCGAGCAGCAGCTGCGTCGGGCCGCCGTGTCGGCCCATCGCGTTGAGGATTCCGACCGCGAGGCGGCGGTGAAGACCGGTCCGCTCGATCGCCAGTGCCAGGAACGCACCGCCGAGGATCAGGAACATTGTCGGCGAGTAATACGATCCCGCGGCCGTATTCGCGTCCATCACTCCGCCGAGCGGGAGCACGAGAAACGGCAGCAGTGCCGTCGCGGTGAGCGGCACCGCTTCGGTCATCCACCACGCCGCCATCCACACGACGAGGCCGGCGACGAGCCAGGCCGTATCCGGCATCCCCCCCGGTGCCGGCACGACGCGCGTGAGCAGGAACGCCGCGAGGCCGACGACGAAGCCGATGCGCTTGGCGGTCATTCATGCCCTCCCAACAGCGCGGCTTAGCAGCGCCGCCGGCCGCGACCAAACCTCATCGTTGCGGACGTCTCCGGGCGGGCATCGAGCCGGTCTTCGGGCTGCGACGATATCGGCAAAAAAAGCGCGGGCAGACCGCGGAACCGCCGCGCACCTTCGTCATTGTCGGGGCGAGGGAGCCAGCGCCGGTCGCGCGGGTCCCCAACCCGTCCCTCCCCGCGCGCTGCCGGCCGCTCTCCCTCACCTTCAACTGTGATCGCAAAAGGAGCAACGACATGGCAAACGGATATCTGACACCCTGGCGCCGAGGCTCCCTGACCAGCGGCAGCTCGTGGGGATCGGGCGCGCTGTCCGATCTCCACCGGCAGATCAACCGGCTGTTCGACGAGCTGTTCGAGAGCGGACCGCTCACCCGCCTGACCGGCGGCTTCGGCGGCGGTACCGGCTGGCCGCAGCTCGAGATCGAGCAGCAGGATGATCGCATCGAGGTCGTCGCCGAACTGCCCGGCGTCGACGAAAAGGACATCGAGCTGTCGATCGAGGACGGCGTGCTCAGCCTGACCGGCGAGAAGCGCAGCGAGCGCAAGGACGACAACGGCTACTCCGAGCGCAGCTACGGCCGGTTCGAGCGCCGCATCGCGCTGCCCTCGGACGTCGAGGAGGAGCGGTGCTCGGCCGACTTCCGCAACGGCGTTCTCAGGGTGACGATCCCGCGCTCGGCGCAGAAGAGCAAGGGCCGCCGGATCCCGATCGGCTCCGCCCCGCAGCTCGAAGCGCAGAACGACGCCGAGTCGTCGCCGCGCCAGGAAGCCGCGCAGGAGAGCGGCACCGGCCAGTTCGGCGACGGACAGCAGAGCTGACCGATGGTGCGCCGGCGGCCTTCGCGCCGCCGGCGCTCCCCTCCATGGAAGAACCAACGACATGACCCGAGCCACTGTGATGCGGGACGAAGCGGCTGCGATCGTCGAGATCGAGCGGCGGTCCCTCGAATGCCTTCCCCGCCGCAACTGGGGCTGGCTGGCGGCGCGCGGAGCGCTGCTGATCCTGTTCGGCGTGCTGGCGCTGCTGGCCCCGTGGGCCGCGCTGTTCGCCTTCGTGACGCTGTTCGCGGCATTCTCGTTCGTCGACGGGGTTTTCGGCGTCGTGAGCGGCTTGCGCGGCGCCCGCGCGGGTGCCGAGCGCTGGTGGGCGCTGGTACTTTCGGGAGCCGTCGGGATCGCGATCGGCGTGCTGTTCGTGCTTTTCCCGGTACTCTCGACCGTCGCCTATTCGCTGACGACCGCGCTGCTGATTGCCGCATGGGCCGTGGTCAGCGGCATCTTCCAGGTCTCCGCCGCGGTGCGCCTGCGCAAGGTGATCGAGGGTGAGTGGTTGCTGGCGACCGTGGGCGTGCTGGCGATCCTGCTCGGACTTTCCATCGTGGTGATGGCCGCACTCGAGCCGGCGATAACCGTCCTATCGCTGGCGTGGGTCATTGCCGCCTATGCGCTGATCGCCGGCGTCGCGCTGGTCTTTCTCGCGCTGCGGCTGCGCAAGGCCCAGCAGGCAGCGCGGTGAAGGCGGCGTTCGGGTGACAAGGCCGCTGGGCGGGCTGGCGCCTACTTCGGCGCCAGCACCATCAGCATCTGGCGGCCTTCGAGCCGCGGGTAGGCCTCGATCTTGGCGATGTCCGCCACGTCTTCCTGCACCCGCTTGAGCAGGTTCATCCCCAGTTCCTGGTGCGCCATCTCGCGACCGCGGAAGCGCAAGGTCATCTTCACCTTGTCGCCTTCGTTGATGAACTTGGTGACGCTGCGCATCTTCACGTCGTAGTCGTGATCGTCGATGTTCGGACGCATCTTGATCTCCTTGATCTGCTGCGTCTTCTGCGTCTTGCGCGCGGCGTTGGCCTTCTTCTGCGCCTCGTACCGGTACTTGCCGACATCGAGGAACTTGCACACCGGCGGGTCGGCGTTGGGAGAGACCTCGACGAGGTTGAGGCCGATGTCGTGGGCCTGTTCGATCGCTTCGCGGGTGTACATGACGCCGAGATTCTCGCCGTTCTCGTCGATCACGCGGACCTTGTCCGACTGGATCATGTCATCGAAGCGGGGGCCGGACTTGACCGGGGGCGCGAGCATGCGCCGGGGTGGACGGGGTATGGGGCAATCTCCTGAATCGGCTATTTCGACGCGCGCTACTTAGTGTCTAACGGGCGATCACGCCAGAGATTCCATCGGCCTTCTCGTCGCTTCGTTCGGCAGGCCAGAAGCCGGGCTTCAATTGGCCCGCCACAACGGAAATCGCGCGAGCCGGTCCCCTGCCGGTACCACCGCGTCGATCGCGCGCGCCGGCTGCAGCGCGGCGAGGATCGCCGGGTCGGCCGCGTCCATCCCGCCGGTGAGCGCGCCGAAGGCCGGGAGGATCATGCGTCCGCCGCCGGCGCCATCGCTGCTCACCACCGCGCAGGGTCGACGGATGCGCCGCTCGCGGACGGTGACCTGTACCCGCGGGTGAAAGTGGCCGGAAAGTTCGGGGCGCGTTTCTCCCACTTTCGCCTGGTGGCGCAGGATCAGGCCGGCGATCTCGAGCTCCTCGGCCAGCGTGCCGCCGGCCCGGGCCTCCAACGCGGCGTCGTGGTTGCCGGTGATCCACACCCAGTCGGTCGCACGGGTCAGCGCCGCGAGCATTCCCGCGGCATGCGGCTCGAGCCGTTCGGGCCCTGTCGAATCGTGGAAGTTGTCGCCAAGCGTGAACACCCGCCGGGCGCCGGTCTCGCGGATCGCCAGCGCCAGTCGCTCGAGCGTCTCGCGGCTGTCGTAGGGCGGCAGCAGCTGGCCGTGCTTCGCATACCAGCTCGCCTTCTCGAGGTGCAGGTCCGCCACCAGCAGCGCTTGCTCGCGCGGCCAGTAGAGCGCCCGCCCGCGGGTCAGGACGAATTCCTCGGTGGCGAACGAAAGGGGAACCATCGGGCTCCCTTGCACCCGGGCGGCAGGCTTGGCAAGGGAACCTCGCCGCTTGAGCGCCGTCAATGCGGCAAGCGGTGCGAAGGCGCACCCGGGGCCCGGTTCGACATTCAAGCGAAAGGACCCCCCACAATGTTAGACCCGCGCACGAGAGGACCGATGACCGACTGGCAGCCCTACACCGAGCGTGCCCGCGAATGGTTCGAGAGCCTGCGCGACCGGATCTGCGCCGAGTTCGAGGCGATCGAACGCGAGGCCGGCTCCGACGCCGCGTTCGAATATACCCCGTGGCAGCGCCAGGAGGCCGGCAACGACAATCCCGGCGGCGGCGTGCGCGGGCTGATGAAGGGCAAGGTGTTCGAAAAGGTCGGCGTCAACGTCTCGACCGTCGGCGGCAACTTCTCGCCCGAGTTCGCGCGTACGATCCACGGCGCCGACGACCACCCGGGTTTCACCGCCACCGGCATCAGCCTGGTCGCGCACATGGCCAACCCGCACGTACCCGCTGTGCACATGAACACGCGGTTCCTGACCACCGGCAAGGCATGGTTCGGCGGCGGCGCGGACCTCAACCCGCCGATCCCCTACGAGGAGGACACCGAGCAGTTTCACGCCCGCTTTCGCGCCGCGTGCATGGCGCACAATCCGACCTACTACGACCAGTTCAAGAAGTGGGCGGACGAGTACTTCTTCATCCCCCACCGCGGTGTGTCGCGCGGGGTCGGCGGGATCTTCTACGACCACATGGAATGCGCCGACGAGGCCGAGTGGGAGCGCAACTTCGCTTTCACCAGGGACGTCGGCGAGGCGTTCCTCGACGTGTTCCCGAAGATCGTCCGCAAGCGCATGGGGCTAGCGTGGACGCCCGAGGAGAAGGAACAGCAGCTGATCTGGCGCGGCCGCTACGCCGAGTTCAACCTCGTCTACGACCGCGGCACGCTGTTCGGCCTCAAGACCGGCGGCAACATCGACGCGATCCTGATGAGCCTGCCGCCCGAGGTGAAGTGGAGCTGAGGTTGAGATTGACCGGGCTGTTTGCGTTTACCGCCTTCTTGTCCGCTTTGCTGGCAAGCTTGTTTGGTTCGGTTCTCATCGCATTGACAAGCGCCGTCGAGGACGCGTTGCGCTCTCAAAACCCACTTGGACCGAGCGACCTGCCCATCGAGTTCGTTCTGATCATGGGCGTCGCGGCATTCCCCGCTACGTTTGTCGGCCTGCTTATCTTCGGAATACCTCTCGCATTGTTGTCGCGCAGGTGGTCGGATCGTCGAGGATTCGTTTTGGTCGCGGCGCTGATCGGCGGACTTCTGGGTTACCTTGCCTGGGCCGCAGTCTTGGGAGGCATTTCCGAAGTTTGGAACCCGCGAGCGAATGCAGGAGCCTGGTTCGGGGCGTCCGCTGGTCTATCCTGGTTTGTGCTCGCGCGGTGGATCATTGGCCCGCAGCTAAAGGATAAAGAGGATGCACCGCCTGAACCTAGCCCAAGCTAACGCCTTGATCGAAGCCGCCTTCGCCAAGGGCGCCGAGCTCGGCCTCAAGCCGCTCACCGTCACGGTCCACGATCCGGGCGGGCACCTGATCGCGTGCCAGCGGCAGGACGGGGCCTCGAACATGCGCGTGAAGCTCGCGGGCGGGAAGGCCTCGGGGGCGCTCGCGCTCGGGGTGTCGAGCCGGGCGATCGGCAAGATGGCCGAGGAGCGGCCACACTTCGTGGCCGCGGTCGACACGATGAGTGAGGGCGGCATGGTTCCCGCGGCGGGCGGGGTGATCGTGTGCGACGCGGCGGGCACGATCGTCGGCGCGATCGGGGTGACCGGCGATACCAGCGACAACGACGAGGCCTGCGCGTTGGCGGCGATCGAGAGGCTGGGACTGGCAGCGAAGAACTGACGCCCTCTCCGTCCCGAAGAGGATGACAACCCTCGTTCAGCTTCCTATCGTTACGCTCGAAACTTCCCCGCCCGGAGACTTCGATGCGTTTCGCCGCTGCCCTGCTGCTGTCCCTTGCCGCCGTCGCCGTTCCCGCCGCCGCGCAGGAGGCGCCGCAGGTCTCGCCGATCCTGACCAGCGAAGAGGCCAGGGACCCGTGGACTTTCGCCGAGCCCGAGACCGCGCGGGTGACGCACGTGGCGCTCGATTTGACGCTGGATTTCGAAGCGAAGCAGGTCGGCGGGACGGCAACGCTCGACGTGCTGGCGGCGGCGGGGGCCGACAAGATCGTGCTCGACAGCCAAGGCCTGCAGATTTCGCAGGTCACCGACGAGGACGGCGCGCCGCTGGCATACACGCTGGGCGAGGCGGTCGAGGGCAAGGGCACGCCGCTCGAGATCGCCATCGTGCCGGCGGAGCAGGCCGGTTCGCACCGGATCGCGATCGAGTACACCGCGCCCGAGGCCGACGCGCTGCAGTGGCTCGCGCCCGAGCAGACCGCGGGCGGCGAGCATCCCTACCTGCTGAGCCAGGGCCAGCCGACGCTCAACCGCACCTGGATTCCGACACAGGACAGCCCGGGCATCCGCCAGACCTGGGAGGCGAGGATCGTCGCGCCGAAGCCGCTGACGGTGGTGATGTCGGGGCTCAGGATCGGCGAGCCGGAAGATCTCGGCGAAACGCGCGCGTTCCGCTTCCGGATGGACAAGCCGGTCGCGCCGTACCTGATCGCGATCGCGGCGGGTGACCTCGCATTCCGCGAACTGGGGCCGCGCACCGGTGTGTGGACCGAGCCGTCGATGCTCGATGCCGCGGCGGCCGAGCTGGCCGACACCGAGAAGATGGTCGAGGCGGCCGAGGCGCTCTACGGACCTTATCGCTGGGGCCGCTACGACATGATCGTGCTGCCCCCGAGCTTCCCCTACGGCGGGATGGAAAACCCGACGCTCACGTTCCTTACGCCGACCTTCATCGCCGGCGACAAGAGCCTCGTCGGGCTGGTCGCGCACGAGCTCGCACACTCGTGGTCGGGCAATCTCGTAACCAATGCCAACTGGGCCGACTCCTGGCTCAACGAGGGCTTCACGAGCTATTTCGAGAACCGCATCATGGAGGCGCTCTACGGCAAGAAGCGCGCGCAGCAGGAAGCCGCGCTGAGCTACGCCGAGATCGAGGCGGTGTTCGAGGATCGCGGCCGCGACGCGCCGGTGACCGCGCTGCATCTGCCCCCGGAGGAGGCGATCCCGGACGGGGGCGAGAGCGGGATCGTGTACGACAAGGGTGCGCTGTTCCTGCGCACGGTCGAGCAGATTGCCGGGCGCGAGCGTCTCGACGCCTGGCTGCGGCAGTGGTTCGACAACCACGCGTTCCAGCCGGCGACCTCGGCGATGATGCTGGCCGACTTGCGGGAGAATCTCGTGATGGGCGACGCCGAGCTCGAGCGACGCCTGATGCTCGACGAGTGGGTCTACGGCACCGGCCTCCCGGCAAACGCGGCTCGGCCCGAGCCGGCTGCCTTCGCCGAGGTCGACGCGGCAGCGGCCGCCTACCCGGCAAGCGGCATGATCGACAACACGGCGTGGGCCGGGTGGACCACGGCCGAGCGCCTGCGGCTGCTGGCGAAGCTCCCCCGGCAGCTCAGCGCGATCCAGCTCGGCGAGCTCGATTCCGCGCTCGCCCTGTCGCAATCGGGCAATGCCGAGGTGCTGTTCGCCTGGCTCCAGCTCGCGCTCGCCAATCGCTACGAGCCCGCCGTGCCGGTCGCCGAGCGGTTCCTCTCAGAAGTTGGGCGGCGCAAGTTCGTGCTGCCCCTGTTCGAGACGCTGATGAAGCAGGGCGACTGGGGGCAGGCCATCGCCCGCCGAATCTACGCGCAGACGCGGGCGGGGTATCATGCGGTGACGCAGGGAAGCGTGGATCGGGTGGTGTCGGGGAGCGAGGATTGAGGCAGCAGGCAGCAGGCAGCAGGCAGCAGCTCTTCTTACTCCTGCCTGCTGCCTGCTGCCTCCCGCCTCATCCGAAACCCGGCCAGCCGTTCGGCCGCCTCGTCCAGCGTCGCGTCCTCCTTCGCGAAGCACAGCCTGAGGTAGCCCTTCTCCGGCGCGTCGCGGTAGAAGGCCGACACCGGGATCGAGGCGACGCCGGCCTCGCGGACGAGGGCGTCGGCGATCGCTTCGTCGTCGGGCGGGAGGCCCGAGGCGGCGAGGTCGACGGTGACGAACCACGTGCCGTGCGCCGGCAGCAGGACGTAGCCGGCGGTGGTGAGCCTGTGGACCAGCCGCTCGCGCGCGGCCGCGTAACGGGCGCGGTGGACGGCATGCCATTCGGCGGGCAAGGCGAGCCCCTCGGCAACGGCCCATTGCAGCGCGGGGGCGATGGTGAAGGTCAGGTACTGGTGCTGACCGGCGATCCGCTCGGCCATCTCGGGTTGCGCAATGGCCCAGCCGACCTTCCATCCGGTCAGCGAGAAGATCTTGCCGGCCGAGCCGACCTTGATCGCGCGCGCGGCGAGCGCCGGCACGCCGAGCACCGAGAGATGGCGCGCTTCGCCATAGACCATGCCTTCCCAGACCTCGTCGCTGAGCACGGCGAGGTCGTGCCGCTCGCACAGCACGGCGAGCGCCTCGAGCGTCGCCTCGCCCAACAGGGTTCCGGTCGGATTGTTCGGGGTGTTGAGCACCAGCAGTCGGGTCCGCGGGCCGATCGCCGCTTCGAGTCTGTCGAGCGGCAGCGACCAGACTGGTGGTTCGAGCCCGACCGTGCGGACCACTCCGCCGGCGCGCTCGATCATCGGCAGGTAGGCATCGTAGAACGGCTGCAGCACGATCGCTTCGTCACCGGGCGCGATCATCGCGTGAACCGCTGCGGCGAGCGCTTCGGTCGCTCCGGCGGTGACGATGACCTGGTCCGGCACGAGGGCGAGCCCCTGCTCGCGGCGGTAATAGTCGCATACCGCCCGGCGCAACTCGGGAAGCCCGCGCATCGGCGGGTACTGGTTGGAACGCTCGACCAGCGCGCACCGGGCGGCATCGAGCAGATCGGCGGGTTCGGGCAGGTCGGGAAACCCCTGGCCAAGATTGATCGCGCCGGTTTCGCGCGCGAGAGCGGACATCCGCTCGAAAATCGAGGTCGAGACCGCGGCCATCGCCGACGATCTTGGAGGGCAGGGGCACCTCCCGCAAGCCGTTAACCCCTTTCCCCTTGCCCCGGATGCCGGCGCACCGCACATTTGCGTCGATGCTACGGCAGTATGAACTTGTGGAACGGGTCAAGGCCTACGACCCGGACGCCGACGAGGCGTTGCTGAACCGTGCCTACGTCTACACCGTGCAGAAGCACGGTACCCAGACGCGCGCCAGCGGCGACCCCTACTTCAGCCACCCGATCGAGGTCGCCGGTCTGATGACCGACCTCAAGCTCGACCAGGAAACGATCGTCACCGCGCTGCTGCACGACACCGTCGAGGACACGCTGGCGACGATCGAGGACGTCGAGAAGAACTTCGGCCCCGAGGTCGCCCGGCTGGTCGACGGCGTGACCAAGCTGTCCAAGCTCGAGCAGATGGCCGAGACCGAGCGCGCGGCCGAGAACCTGAGGAAGTTCTTCCTCGCGATGAGCGAGGACATCCGCGTGCTGCTGGTCAAGCTGGCCGACCGGCTGCACAACATGCGCACGCTGCACTTCATCAAGAGTCCCGAGAAGCGCCGCCGGATCGCCCGCGAGACCATGGACATCTACGCCCCGCTCGCCGAGCGCGTCGGGATGTACGAGTACATGCGCGAGATGCAGCTGCTCGCGTTCGAGCAGCTCGAGCCCGAGGCCTATGCCACGATTACCGGCCGGCTCGAGCAGATCCGCAGCTCCGAGAACGGCCAGGTCGACGCGATCGCGCTCAACATCAAGCAGGTCCTCGCCGAGGCCGGGATCAAGGCAGAGGTCTGGGGACGCGAGAAGCACCCCTACTCGATCTGGAAGAAGATGGCCGAGCGCCACGTGGCGTTCGAGCAGATCACCGACATCTTCGCGTTCCGCGTGCTGACCGAGAAGGTCGAGGACTGCTACCGCGCGCTCGGCGTGCTGCACCAGACCTGGCAGTTCGTGCCCGGGCGGTTCAAGGACTACATCTCGACGCCGAAGACCAACGGCTACCGCTCGCTGCACACGACGCTGATCTACGAGAGCTCGATGCGCGTCGAGGTGCAGATCCGCACGCGCGAGATGCACCGGACGAACGAGTTCGGCCTCGCCGCGCACTGGGCCTACAAGCAGGGCGACCGGCCCGACGGGCAGGTCGGCTGGCTGCGGGACCTGATCGAGATCGTCGATGCCAGCCACGACGCCGAAGAGCTGCTCGAGCACACAAGGCTGGCGATCTACCAGGACCGCATCTTCGCCTTCACGCCGAAGGGCGCGCTGTTCCAGCTGCCCAAGGGCGCGACCGCGGTGGACTTCGCCTTCGCGGTGCACACCGACCTCGGCGCGCGGACCGTCGGCGCCAAGATCAACGGGCGGCACATGCCGCTGAGGACTCCGCTCAACAACGGCGACGTGGTCGAGATCATCAAGGGGGCCAACGCCGAGCCGCAGCTGTCATGGCTCGGGTTCGTCGTCACCGGCAAGGCGCGCGCGGCGATCCGTCGCGCGGTTCGCGCCAAGGAATACGCCGAGGTGGCCGAGATCGGCCGCAAGCTGTTCGACCAGATCGCCGAACGCGTCCCGGCGAAGATCGGGAAGAAGGCGATCGCCGCCGCGGTCGAACGGCTCGGGCTCGAGGACGACGAGGCGCTGATGCACGCGATCGGCTCGGCCAAGCTCAGCGACCGCGAGGTGATGGAAGCGCTGATGCCGGGCAGCACCGCAGACCTGCCCGAGGAGCCGGGGCCGGGGCGGGCGATCTCGATCAAGGGGCTGACGCCTGGCATGGGCTTCACGCTTGCCGAGTGCTGCCATCCGGTGCCGGGTGACCGCATCGTCGGCCTCAGGATCAAGGGCGAGGCGGTACAGGTGCACTCGATCGACTGCCACGAGCTCGCCAACGGGGTCGATGCCGACTGGCTCGACCTGTCGTGGGGCGAACGCTCGCAGGGCGCGGTCGGACGGCTCAGGGTCGTGGTCTACCATCGCCTCGGCACGCTGGCCGAGATGGCCGGTATCCTCGCGCGCAACCACGCCAACGTGCTCACGCTCGAGCAGACCCAGCTCGACGATCCGTTCCATACTTACGAGGTCGACGTCGAGGTGCAGGACCTCGCCCACCTGACGCGGATCGTCAGCGCGTTGAGGGCAAGCGAAGCCGTGGCGCAGGCCGAGCGCATCTGACGTTCCTGCCTTCAATTCAACTCCAGCTCCACCGCGACCTCGTCGCCGTATTCGAGCCCCTCGGCCACGCGTACCGGTTTCCTGATCGGCAGGAACCAGCTGCCGTCCTTGTTCGGGAACAGCGAGGTCTGCCAGGTGCAGTTGCCGAGCGACACGGTGACCTTGACCGAGCCGAACCCGCGGCGCTTGCCG
>CALCBC010000031.1 GCA_937898525.1 uncultured Sphingomonadales bacterium | reverse complement strand
CCTGCGCGGCTGCGGTTCCGCCGGTCGCCATCACGAGTGGCAAGGAAAGCAGGCCGGAACGGAGCCAGGACTGGCGCATGACGATGATCCCCTCGGGCAGGGCCCCTGCGCCCCGCCAGTCATTATTGATTTTGTCCGATTTGTGTCCCGAATGACGCGACTTCGCAAGCGCTCAATGCGCCCGGTCCCGCTCCGGCAAGCGCGACGTCAGGCCTCGCGCCAGGCCCGCGTCCGCGCGATCGTCGCCAGCGCCGCGATCGCCAGCACAGCCGGCACCGCGAACAGCGACATCACCACCGTGCTCGACAGCCCCGCTGCCAGCGCGAAGCCGATCACGATCGGCGCGATCACCGTGCCCAGCCGGCCGACGCTCTTGGCCCAGCCGATCCCGGTCGCGCGCAGCGCATCCGGGTAGAACCCGGCCAGCACCACGTTGACTCCGCCGTAGGCCCCGAGGCTGAAGAACCCGGCCGCGCCGAGCAGCACGGCCAGCGTCGTGGCCGGCGCGGTGGCGATCACCTGCCCGGCCGCGAACAGGAACGCGGCAGCGGCCGCAAGGAACCCGATGAGCACCGGCATCGCCCCGAACCGGTCGATCAGCGCCCCCACGCCGAGCGCGGCGATCGCCCCGCCGAAGCCGAAGATCGTGATCGACAGCGCCGCGAACGATTCGTCGTGGCCGACCTCGACCAGCATGATCGGCAGCCAGGAATTGAGGCAGTAGCTGATCGTCAGCATGACGATGAACAGCAGCCACAGCATCGTCGTGCCGACGAGGTAGCGCGGGGCGAGGATCTGCAGCGCCGCTGGCGGCCCGCTCATCTCGCGCGGTCGCGCCTCCGCAGGGCCCCCGTCGCGCAACCACACCCACGCCGCCCCGGCGGCGAGGAACGACAGCGCGCCGACCGCCACCATCGCCGCCCGCCAGCCGCCGTGATCGGCGAACCCGGCAGCGACGATCCCGGCGACCGCGGCGCCGAGGCCGTACCCCGTGAACAGCGCGAGGATCGACAGTCCGCGCCGTCTTGCCGGCGCCTGCGCGGTGACGATCGCCAGGCAGCTCGGCAGGCACCCGCCGAGGAACACGCCCGTCACGAGACGGATCGCGAACAGGCTGGTCCCGTCGGTAGCCAGCGCGCTCGCCGCCTGCCCCAGCGCGAAGCCCGCCACCGCCAGCGTCACCGTGATCCGGTGCCCGAACCGGCTCGCGATCGCCGGGAACACCACCAGCCCGAGGCATTGCCCGACGAGGTTCGAGGAGAAGATCGGCCCCAGCTCGGCATTGCCGAGCGACAGCGAGCGGGCGATGTCCGGCGCCAGCGGCCCGAGGATCGTGTGGATCAGCCCGTCGAGGAAGTAGATCGCCGTCGAGACGGCGACCACCCCCGCGGCCGACGGGGCGGCCATGGCCCGCGCGGTCATATTCCGAACCGCGCGCGCGCCTCCTCCACGGTCGCCGGCTTGAGCCCGTAGATCGCGGCAATCGAGGCGGCGGCGCGGACCATCTCCGCGTTGTCCCGCGCGACCGTCCCGTCGGGCAGGTGGATCCCGTCCTCGAACCCGACGCGCACCAGGTCGCAGCCCATTGCGAGGCCGAGCGTGACGATGCGGAACATGTCGCGCCCGGTCGCCGTCACCCCCCAGATCGCCTGCGGGAACAGCCGCAGCCCCTCGTCGATGTTGAAGATCACGTTGCGCGCGATCGGCGGCGTCGCCCCGAACCCGCCGCCGTGCAGCAGCCAGATGTTCTTGCGGTGGCGGTCGAACAGCCCTTCCTCGGCATAGCGCAGCAGCCGGTGCAGCGAGCTCGCCTCGACGATCTCGTACTCGAGCGCCGAGCCCTTGGCATAGACCGCCTCGATCGTCCGCTTCAGCAGCTGCGGCGAGTTCACGTAGGGCGTTTCCTCGGGATAGCCGCCTTCCGGGTTGTGGAAGTCGGCCGAGCCGCCGGCGATGCCGAACAGGTCCTGCTGCGGCTCGATCTCGAGCAGACCGAGCCGCTCGCTGTCGCTCGGCCAGATGAACTGACCCGTCGCCGGGTCGCGGCGCACGCCGATACCGTTGGTGGTCTGGATCAGGATCGGGCTGCGCGCGCGGATCTGCCGGATGATCTCGGCATAGATCGCCGGGTCGCCGCTGTTCTTGCCGTCGGGCCCGCGCGCGTGGACGTGGACCACCGAGGCCCCGGCCTCCCAGCAGCGAGCCGCCGCCTCGCCGATCTCGTCGGGCTGCTTGGGGATCACCGCGCCGTCGCGGTCCTGCTGCATCCCGCCGTTGAGGGCGACGGTGATCATGACCTTGTTGCCTTCCAGCATCGGCTTCCTCTCCTCTTCCGCTGCCGGTTTCGCGCGGATCGCACGTCAGGTCTGTCCTATCGCGAGAGGACAGGGCACAATGCGACGAGCCGCAACCGCGGGAGAGGCCCATGGCTGACATCTGGCGAGTCACCGACTGGCGGCTGCCCGCCGCGGCGGGGCCGGTCTACCAGGCGCTCGTCGCGGCGATCGGCAGCGACGGTTTCGGTGCCGCCCTGCGCCGCGGCGTCGACACCCTGACCGCCGGCGCGCGCCGCCTCTACCTGTTCGAGGCGACCGGCCGCGGCGAGGACGACCTGCGCTACTACCATTGCGAGCCGCACATCGCCGAGCTGCTCCCGGCCTACGCCGCGCGCTACAAGCGGCTCGACCCGCTTGCCGACGTCTACCGCGCAGCCCCCGCCGCCGGCGACCTCGCGGTCCAGCGCATCCGCCCCTCGGACATCGCCTCGGCCGGCTTCCGGCGGCGCTTCTTCGAGGCCCCGGGGATCGTCGAGCGCGTCTCGCTGGTCCAGCGCAGCCAGGCCGGGTGGCACGGCATGAACGTCTCCCGCCACGCGAGCCAGGGCCCCTTCACCGACGCCGAGCTCGACGCGCTCGCCGGCCTCGCGCGCCTCGCGCTGCCGATGCTCCCCCTCACCCGCCCCGGCGGCGCGCCGCAGAGCGCCCTCACGCCCGAACAGCTCGAGGACCGCTTCGCCCGCCGCTTCCCCGCGCTGACCCTGCGCGAACGCCAGGTCTGCGCCCGCGCCGCCTTCGGCATGAGCGTCGAGGCGACGGCCCTCGACCTCGGCATCGCCAGGACCTCGGTCCTGACCCTGCGGCAACGCGCCTACCGCCGCCTGAACGCGGCGAGCTCGCGCGAGCTGCTGTGGCTGGTGGCCAACTGACGGCCGGGCCGACGGACCATTCCGACCGCCCGGCAAGGCCCGCGGCTCAGGCCTTTCGCGCAACGGCCGGCGATCGGCGGTAGCTGTCATTGACGAGGGCGACACCGGCCAGCGCCACCGCTCCGCCGAGGAGGGTCACGGGCTCGGGCACGTCCCCGGCAATCGGGATCGCGAGCACCGTCGCCAGCGGGGCCATGAGAAACAGCAGGTTGGCCGCGCGCGGCGCCCCGAGCCCGGCAAGCGCTTCCATCCAGCAGACGTAGCCGAGGACCCCCGCGCCGAGCGACAGGAAGGCCACGGCGGCCAGCGCCTCCGCCGAACCGGCCGTCTGCGCGATCCCGGACGGCAGCCAGGGCAGGAGCAGGAGCGCGCCCGCAACGATCGTCCAGCTGGCGCTGGCGGTCGCGCCGTAACGCAGGACCAGCGGACGCTGGATGACGAAGTAGCCGCCGGAACACGCCGCGGCCGCCAGGATCATCGGCGCCCCTGCCCCGAGACTGAAGTCCCCGCCCTGGCCGAGCGAAATGGCGGCAACTCCGGCGAGGCCGAGCGCCGTGCCCGCCAGCATCGCCGGGCGCGGTGTCTCGGCGCCCGAGAGGCACGCGAAGGCCGTGGCAAAGACCGGCTGCGTGGCGATGATGAAGCTCGCCGCGCCGGCCGAAACGGTGCGCTGCCCGGTATTGAGCAGGACGTTGTAGAGCGCGATCCCGAGCGCTCCGCAGGCGACGATGCGAAGCGCGTCGGCCCGCGACCCCACGCGCGCGCTGCGCCGCACGAGCCACAGGCCCATGACCAGCCCGGCAACCGCGAAGCGAACCGCCGCCAGGCCGATCGGATCGACGTGCCTGACACCGACGGCGATGGCGGAAAAGGCGCCGGCCCACAGCGCGATGGTGGCAAGCGCGGCCATCAGGGCGCGCGACGGACGAAGCGACGACAGGTTCATGACGCCGCTCTGCCGGCCGGCCAACGCTTGACATAGCCTCACGATAAAGGGTCAGCTGTGCGTGCCATGCACAGCCTGGGTGCCCTGCCGCCGCTTGAGGGCCTGCACGCGGTGATCGCCGCCGCGCGGGGCGGCTCGTTCACGGTTGCGGCCGATACGCTCGGCATTACCCACGGCGCCGTCAGCCGCCGGGTGGCCGCGGTCGAAGCCTGGCTCGGCACCAGCATCTTCGAGCGCCATGGCCGGGGCGTTCGCCTGACGCCGGCCGGCCAGCGTTTCACGCGCCAGGTCGAACGCGCCCTCGAGAGCATCGCTCAGACCTCCGAGCGCTGGCGCCCCCGGCACGGACGCACCACCGTCCGGCTGAGCGTCGTGCCCTCGTTCGCCCGGCTGTGGCTGCTGCCCCGGCTGGCCGCGCTCGAACAGGCGCTTCCGCAGGTCCGGATCGATCTGGGAATCGAGCATCGCGCCGTCGACCTCGATGCCGCCGAAGCCGACGTGGCGATCCGCTACGGGCGCGGCCACTGGCCGGGCCTGTCGGTCCGCGCGCTGTTCGACGAGACTCTCGTCCCCGTCGCCTCGCCCGACCTCGCGGCGCGGCTCGGCAACGATCCCACGGCCGAGGATCTCGCGCGGTTCCCCCTGCTGCACGATTCCGAGACCAGCCAGTGGCGAGCCTGGTTCGCCGCGGCCGGCCTCCGCTACCGGCCGCGGGCCGACGACCGCCGGTTCGAAGATTACGACCTGGTCCTCGCGGCCGCGGAAAGCTCGCTCGGCCTCGCCCTCCTTCGCCGGCCGCTCGCCCGGCGCTGGCTGGACGACGGGCGGCTCGTGCCGGTCAACTCGCGGGCCCTGGCAAACCCGCTCGGTCACTACGTCGCATGCCGGCGGGACGAGCAGCGCGAGAGCGTTCTGGCGCTGGT
>CALCBC010000030.1 GCA_937898525.1 uncultured Sphingomonadales bacterium | reverse complement strand
AGCGGCTTCGCCGCGAGCTCGACCTCTTCGCGCCTTCGCGTCTTCGCGCGCAAAACCCTCACGCCCGCACCACGGGAAACCCCCTCAAACCTCGCGCAAGGCCCGCCGCACCGAACTCGCCACCTGCCGCGCCGAGCGCCGCAGCATCGCCGGCGCCTCGGCCCCCTTCGGCGGCGCGATCTGGATCGCCACCCGCACCTCGCGCCGCGCCGCCGCCACGGGCGCCTCGACCCGCCCCGCTGAGGTGGGCACGAACAGCTCGGGGCCCCGCTCGCCGACCCAGTAGGCCGCACCCGGGGAGACCGGCCCGCCCGTCGCGCGACCTGGCAACCCGAACAGCGCGCCGAGCGCCCCGGACAGCAGCGAGCCGAGCCCGCCCCCGCGGCCCGACGCCTGGCCGAGAAGCCCGCCGATCCCGCCCTGCACCGCCTGCGCGGCGATCTGCCCGATCGCGTCGAGCGCCGCGCGCCGCAGGTGCTCGAACCCGAGGCTTCCGCGCCGGATCGCCGCCAGCAGCCCGCGCTCGAGCACGGTCCCGGCGCGCGCGAACCCGTCGACCAGCGTCGCGTCGAAGTGGCCGCGCATCGCCGAAATGTCGGCTTCGAAGCCGGCCGTGCTCGCGCGCACGTCGACCATCAGCGTCTCGATCTCGTCATCCATCGCCTTCGCGCTCCATCAGCGCCGCCAGTTCCGCCCGGCCCAGCGGCTCGGCAGGGCCGCGCCCGTCCCGTACCTCTCGCAAGCCGTCGACGAGCGCCGCCAGCTCCGCCGGCGTCGCCTCCCAGAACTCGTGCGGCCGCCAGCCGAACACCAGCGGCACCAGCCCCGCGAGCCGCCGCGCAACCGCCGAGAAGGTCCCGTTCATGGCGAGCTCGTGGAAGTCCCTCGCAGGATCTGCCCGAGCAGACAGCGCAGCGCCGGCGCGCAGCCGGCCAGCCCGGCAGCCAGCACCGCCTCGCCGACATCCTCGCGCGCCAGCCCGTCGCGCTCCGCCAGGCAGTGCCAGAACAGCGCCGCCAACTCGGCCAGCCGCAGCTGCCCGGCCCCCGCGCGCTCGACCAGCGCGAACAGCGGGCCGAGCTCGTCCTCCGCCGCGACCAGCGCCGCGAAGCTCGGGCGCAGCACGCGCTCGCGCCCGCCGATCCGCAGCGCGGCCTCGCCCCGCACCGGGTTCGCCGGCCGGCTCACGCAGGCACCACCGGGCCGGAGCTCTCGAGCTGGATCGTGTAGTTGCGCTCGCCGTTGAAATCGCCGGCGTAGTCGAGCCGCTGGACCAGGAACCGGCCGCGCAGCTTCTCGCCGTCCTCGAACGACAGCTCGTACTGCTCGATCGTGCCCGCCAGCGCGTGCGCGCGAACCGCCGCCTCGGCCGCGCTGCCGAGGAAGATCCCCGCCGCCCCGACCGATACCGAGCGCGTCCCCGCGCCCGACAGCAGCTCGCGCCAGCCGCCCGAATCCTTGTGCGTGACGACCACGCCGTCGCCGTTGATCGACATCTGCGTCGTGCGCAGCCCGGCAACCGTCTGGTACGCCGGCGGCTCACCGCCGTCGCCGATCTTGAGCAGGAACGCGGAACCTTTCTGGGCACTCATGTCGATCTCTCCTCGTTGCCAGGTTTCACGCGGAGACGCGGAGATGCGGGGAGCCCCGCGGCGAAGCCGCTTTCAATGATCGCTGGCGCTCCTGCGGGCTGCACGCCCGCTCGCGGCAAAGCCGCTCCGCGTCTCCGCGTGAATCCAAAATCCTCTAATCAGCCAGCACCCGGAACCGGTATTCGAGCAGCACCGCCCGCCGGTTGCCCGGCCGCTGTTCGGCGCGGGCGCGCAGGAACACGATCGTCGCTACCGCGAACCCGGCCTGCACTCGCGGCAACGCCTCGATCCGCTGCTCGATCGCCCGCGTGACGGCCACCGCGGTGCCGGGATCGTCGCCCCGGCAATGCAGCTCGAACGCCACGCGCACTTCGCGCCCCATGCGGTCCTTGGTGCTCCAGTCGCCGCTTGCGCTGGCGGCGATCGCCAGCCACGGCGACGCCGCGCATACCGGCGCTTCCTCGGTCACCGCGTTGAGCAGGCCGGCCAGCACGGCATCCGCCCGCAGCCACTCGATCAGCGCCGCGCGCAGTTCGCTTTCCATCGTCAGGGCTCCTTCGCGAACAGCGGCCAGACCAGCCGCGCGAGGCGCCAGCGGTGCTCCCCGCGCCGCCGCGCCTCGGCCCGGGCGGCCGCCAGCCGCCCGGCCTTGTCGGCCAGCCTGGCGGCGAACCGCGCGGGATCGCCGACACGCAGGCGGATCATGCGACCCGCATGCGCCGCCACGGCCGCCACAGCGCGGCGACCGCCGCGGGCGGCATCGCCGGCCCGGCGTCACTCTCGCGCTGGCGGTAGTGATGCGCCGCGAGCCTCAGCGCGCCGTGGCGCAGGCTCTCGGGCAGCTGGCCCCACTCGGCCGCGAGGCCTGCGTTGAAGCGCACCGCGACGCGGTCGGCCTCGCCCTGCCGCAGCAGCCGGAACAGCCCGCCGCCGTCGGCGGAAAGGTCGATCGCATAGTCCTCGACCGGGATCGCGAACCGCGGCCCGCTTTCCGGAATGCCCTCGACCCAGGTTACCGCCTGGACCGGCCGTGTCGCCAGCGCCTGCCAGGCGCCGCTCGCCGGCAGGATCTCCTCGCACAGCTGCGCCAGCGGCATCTGCCCGGTGAACCCCTCGCAGGCCTCGAGCGCGGTGCGCAGCAGCACTCCGAGCGCCGCGTCGTCGCCCGCCGTGGTGATCGCCAGCCAGTCCTTGAGCTCGGCCAGCGCCGCACCCGCAAGCACCGCGGGCGTAATGATCGCGCGTTTCATCTGTGCCCCCCGTTCGATTCCTCAGGCGCCGGGGAGAGCCTTCCAGCGCGGCTCGGGATGATCCGGTCGGCGACCCGCCGACCGCAAGCGCGAACGCGCGCCCGAGCTTGTGCGAGGAAAGCCAGGCGGGCCGGATGGCCCGCGCCCGGCGCCTGAGGGCGCAACAAACTAGGCCTCGATCTTCAGCAGCTTGATCGCCGCCGAATCGAGCACCTGCCCGCCGACCCGCCGCGTCGCGTAGAAGTGCACGAACGGCTTGTTGGTGAACGGGTCGCGCAGGATCGTCGTCGCGCTGCGCTCGGCGATCAGGTAGCCGGCCCTGAAGTTGCCGAACGCGATCGGGAACGCCCCCGCCCCGACGTCGGGCATGTCCTCGGCCTCGACCACCGGGTAGCCGAGCAGCCGGTCGGGCGCCCCCTCGGTCAGCCCGGGCTGCCACAGGAACGTGCCGTCGGTCGCCCTGAGCTTGCGCACTTCGGCCAGCGTCGCCGCGTTCATCACCCAGCTCGCCCCCTGCCGGTGCCCGGCCTTGAGCGAGTGCGCGAGGTCGATCAGCGTCAGCTCGATCGTGTCGCCGAACCCGGCGGCGTCGCCCGAACCGATGTACTGCAGCGTGCCGAACGGCCGCACCGAGTCCGCCGCGGCCGAGGTCGGCGCGGTCAGGAACCCCGCCGGCCGGTTGATCCCGCTGCCGCCGACGAACGCGGCGCCCTCGGCACGGGCGAACTCGGTGGCGATCTCGCGCGCGAGCCACGCCTCGAGATCGAATGCCGCGTCGTCGAGCATCGCCTGGCTCGCCGCCGGATTGGCATAGAGCTCGCCGCTCGGCGGCGCGATCTCCTCGAACTTCGGCGTCGCGGTCTCGGGCCGCGCGGCCGCCTCGCTCACCCAGCCGCTGCCGGTATTGCCGGTGGCGAACAGCTTGCGGTAGCCGGCGGTGCCGGTCTGCACGACCAGCGCGATCCGCCGGATCGGGCTCACTTCGATGAGCTGCCGGCCGATCTCGGCATCGATCTCGCGCGGCACGGCATAGCCGCCGTCGGCCGGCACCGTGCCGACGATCGACTTGACCTCGCTCTCGCGCCCGTGGCGCAGGTAGCCGTCGACGAAGCTCCTGGTCTCGACGCTCGTCTCGCCGTCGCCGAGCGGCACCCGCGGGGCGCGCCCGAACCGGTCGAGCCGTCCCTTGACCTCGTCGACCTCGCCCCGGAGCCCCTCGATCGCCGCCTCCGCGGCATCCTGCCGTGCAACCAGGTCGAACGACTCCTCGAGCACGTCGGTTTCGGTATCGATATCCATAAGCACCACCTTCCTTCAGCCACGAAAAAGCCGCCCGAAGGCGGCGGTTGGATTCAGGGTTTCACGCGGACGCAGTCACCCCCGCGGCGAAGCCGCCCGAACAATTTCACACGAAGGCACGAAGATGCTGCGCGACACCGAAGTGCGGCATTCCCTTCGTGCCTTCGTGTGAACCCCATTTTCAGGGCGGCTTCGCCGCAGCGCCCGCGCCTCCGAGTCTCCGCGACTCCGCGTGAAAATCCGACACGACCCAATGCACCCGCGCCCGCGGTTGCAGCGGGTGCGTCACCAGGCTGATCTCGAGCAGCTCGATCTCCTCGAGCACCCGCCCCGCCGGCGTCCGTCGGAACCCGCGCGCGTGAAACCCGAAGCTGAGCCCGTCGACTGCCCCGGCCCTCAGCAGCGCCGCCGCCCGGCTGCGCGGCCGGTCGATCCGCGCGATCACCCTGAGCCCGCGCCGGTCCTCGTTCACCCGTTCGACCGTCCCGATCCGCGCCCCCGCCCGATGCTGCCACAAGAGCGGCAACGGCGCCCCGCGCCGCGCCAGCGTCCGCGCGAACGCCCCGCGCCGGATCGTATCCCGCACCCCGTCGGCCACGTCGAACAGCGCCGCATACCCCGCGATCCGCAACACCTCCCCCTCTCCTCCAGAGGAGGGGGCCGGGGAGAGGGGCACGCCCCGCCTCATTTCAGCATCTCCGGAAACCCGAACCGCACCGCCAGCCCGATCAGCAGCAACGCGAACAGCGCGCGCACCACCCACGCGATCGCCGCCTTCCACGCCGCCGCCTTGGCTGCACGCCACGCGGCGAGCAGCTCGCGCAACTCGTCGATGTCCTTCTCGGCTCCCTTGTCGCCGAGCCCGATCCGGCGCAGCACACGCTCCGCGCCGACCTCGCTCGCTTCCTCGACGATCGCCCGCAGCGTGATCAGGTCGCCGCCCTCGGCCGCGGCCTGGCCGAGCAGCGCGGTCAGCATGTCGTCGCGGGTCATGCGCCCTCTCCGTCCGCCGGGACCAGCCCGACCAACGCCCGCTTCTCGTGCCGGTCGAGGAAGTCGGCCGCCGAAAGCTGGGCCCACAGCCGCTCGCGGTCCTCGGCCAGCGCCGGTACCCGGTCGAGATCGACCGCCAGCTCGAGCTTCGGGAACCACGGCCGCAGCCCTTCGGCGAGACCGCTGAGGATCTTGCCCGCCAGCGGCAGCAGCGTCAGCCGCCACAGCGCCCGGCTCGCCTCGCGGTAGTTCGAATAGGTGTTGTCGCCCGGCAGCCCGAGGAGCATCGGCGGCACCCCGAAGGCGAGCGCGATGTCGCGCGCCGCCGCGGCCTTGAGCGCGGCGAAGTCCATGTCCGCCGGGGTCAGCGCCAGCGGCTGCCAGCGCAGCCCGCCTTCGAGCACCATCGGCCGGCCGGCGTTGCCCGCCCCGGCATAGGCCTGCTGCAGCTCGCTCCTAAGCCGCTCGAACTGCTCCGCGGTCAGCCCGCCGCCATCGCCCGCCTCGAACACCAGCGCGCCCGAAGGCCGCGCCGCGTTCTCGAGCAGCGCCCGGTTCCACGCAGAGGCCGCGTTGTGGATCGCCACCGCCTGCTCGGCCGCCGCCAGGCACCCGGCGCCGTAATGATCGTCCGCGGGGTGGAACGCCTTGAGATGCACGAGGCACGGCCACCCGTCGTCGTCCTCGAGCGGCAGGTCGAGCGTCGCGTCGCCGACCTTGTAGCGGTACGCCGCCGGCCACCCGTCGGGGCCCGCGACGACCGAGACCCGCTCGGGCCTGAGCGCGAACAGTTCGACCGGTCTGCCTCCCCCGTCGCGCCGGATCTGCACATAACCGTTGCCGTGCAGCAGCAGCTGCGCCGCGAGGGTCTCGAGCAGCCCCTGCCCCGCGCTCGTCGCCTGGACCAGCACCAGCGCCGCGGGGTCGGCCGGCGCCAGCGGCGCCTGCCCGACTCCCTCGGCGACCAGCCGCACCGCGCGCTGCGCCACCGGGTTCTCTACGAACGCCCGCAGCACCGCACTGCGATAGTCGAACGGCAGCCGCGCGCCCGCCGGCTCGTAGGCCCACTGCGGATAGCTCCACGGCGAAACGAACGACCGCGCCAGCGGCACGCGCGGCCCCCCGCCGCCCTTGAAGGCGGCGCGGAGCGTGTCGAGGAAGGACATGGCCCGACCCTTTCTGTTTTGCTTGATCCACGACGGATCCATCTCGAGATGAACCGGCCCCATCCCCACGCTACGGAGAGGGGCCGCAAACGGCGGCGGTGAAATCGCCCCCCATCCTCCGCCGGGCACGGGGGAGCTGCCGCCGAAGGCGGCGGAGGCGGCCAGCAGCGGGGCCGGGTACGATGCGAGCTCCAGCCGAAACCTCTGCCCGCGCGCGACGCCCGCCGCGACGCCTGGCTCGCCGGCCGCGGCATCCGCGTCCTGCGCATCGCCGCTGCCGACGTCCTCGACGAGACCAGCCGCGAAGGGATCGTTCGGCTGATTGCCGACGAAGACCGCAAACGGCCCCCTCCGCTTCGCTATGCTCGGCACCGCCCCCGTTGAGGGGGGAGGTGCCGCCGAAGGCGGCGGAGGCCGTCAGTCACACCCTCGCCTCATCATCCCACGTGTCTTGCTCGCGCTGCCTAAACCGGCTCTGGGTCCCCGCGAAATGCGTCCCACAGCACTCCCGGCTCTTCATCAGGCGTCAGCCGTGGCGCACGCCCGCGGGTATCGCGCGGCAGCGCGATGCGCCCCGCCTCGAGGCGGTTGATCTGGCCGAAGTACGGATGCGATCTTCTTGCCATTCCAGCCCCCACTCTTGCTATGGTAGCGCTACCTTCTGGCGTATTTCGCGGCCGCAGAATTGTAGAAATCCGACACGCGCGCACGATTTACGGTTAAAATCAGGTTGTTATTCACACCTTTCAGCGTGCGCTCCGATGCCCTGCGTCCGCCCCTAGACGAGCCGCACCCTCGGCTCGCCGCGCCGGCTCAGCATCAGCTCGCTCAGCGCCCAGACCAGCGCGTCGGCCCGATCAGGCGAACGCCCGGGCCCCTCGTAGCCGCCACCGGCCAGCAACCCGCACAGCTCGTCCTCCAGCTCGGGCAGCTGCCCGACGTGCCGCACGCGCCCGCTCTCGTAGAGCGCCGCGACCGGCTCGGCCCGCGCCACCTTGCCGCGGCTCGCGTGGACCAGCCGCACCGGCAGCGCGATGTCGGCCGCATGGAGCACGCTGCGAACCATTTCGCCGCCGTTGTTGGCCTCGGCCACCACCCGGTCGGCCTGCCAGGCTCGCGCTGCGTCCGCCACGGCGCGCGCCCAGCGCTCCGGCGTCGCGCGGCGGACCGACTTGTCGGCCAGCACGCGCGCGATCCCGTCCTCGCCCAGCGCGCAGACCGCGATCCCGCAGGCGTCGCCCCCGGTCGAGGCCGGCGGATCGACGCCCATCACCACTCTCTGCGGCGGGCAGCTCGCCGCCTCCTCGCGGCAGCTTTCGAGCAGCGCCCGGCTCCACAGCGCGCCCTCGATCTCGTCGACCAGCTCGCCCTCGAGTTCCTGCCGCGCGAGCAGCGAGCGGCCGAACTCGACCTTGATCGCCCTCCGGAAGCGGGGGGACAGGAACCCGTTCTCGTCGGTCCGGCCGCGCGTCACGACGGTCGCCTCGTTGCCGAGCAGCCGCCGCACCAGCGGCACCGCGCGCGGCGTGGTCGTCGCGGCCACGCGCGGCCGGTCGCCGAGCCGCAACCCGAGCAGCAGGTTGTCCCACGCCCGCGTCGCCCGCTCGTGGGCGTTCGGCCACTTGCCGATCTCGTCGCACCAGGCGTGGCTGTGCTGCGGCCCGCGCAGCGCCTCGGGCTCGTTCGCCCCGTAGAGGAACGCGAGCGCGCCGTTGGCGAAGGTGACCCGGCGCAGGCTCGGCTCGAACTGCGGCCGCGCATTGGGCTGGCAGCAGGCGAGCAGCCCGCTGTCGCCCTCGACCATCACCGCGCGGGCCTCGCCGAGCGTGGCGGCGACCAGCGCGATCCGCGCGGTCGGATCGGCTTCGGCCGCCGCGCGGACCCATTCGGCGCCCGCGCGGGTCTTGCCGAAGCCGCGCCCGGCGAGCACCAGCCAGGTCCGCCACTCGCCCGGCGGCGGCAGCTGGCCGGGATGGGCCGTGGCGCTGAAGGTGTACGGATAGGCGTCGCGCTCCTCGGGCCGCAGGCGCCTGACCAGGTCGGCCTTGTCCCGCTCCTGCGCGCTGAGCAGCCACGCTTCGGGATCACCCGTCATCGCCGTCATCCCGCTCGCGCCCAGCCTGTTCTCGCGCCTCGACTCTCGCCCGGATCGCCGCGACCTTGCGCTCGATCGCGGCGCGCACTTCGGCAGCGCTCACGTTGGCACGCTGGGCGCGTTCCTTGAGCACTTCCTCGCGGTGGACCATCAGCAGCCGGTACGAGGTCGGGTTGTCGAACGTACGTACGCCGGTCTTGGCCCCGGGCGCGCGCTTGATCTCGCCCTCGCGCAGGCGGCAGAGCAGCTCCATCTCGAGATGGTCGTAACCCTCGCACAGCGCCGCGCGCCATTCGCGGGCAAAGGCTTGGTTGCGGCGCTTGAAGTCGTAGACCGTCGAGGTCGAGACGCCGGCGGTCTTGGCCGCCCTCTTCACGTTCGAAGTCTCGGCCAGCGCGGCGAGGAACGGCGGCATCCACACGCGGCGGTCGGGTTCGGCAGCGGCGCGCGCCGCCGCGCGCCGCCGGACTTGCGGCTCGGTCATCGTCGGTATCCATGTCAGGAAGGGAGCGAGGAGCGGGTCGTGGCGACTCGCACCATCGCGATCTTCCTGATATGTACCACAACAGCGTTGCAATGTCAAGTTCAATTTGCCAAATGGGTTATATAGGCCCTATTGCGCGGCTCGCGCCGGTCCATTAGGGCGCGCCGATGCTCCGCCGCCTTTACGACTGGACGCTCGCCAAGGCCGCCCACCCGCAGGCCGAGTGGTGGCTGGCGATGTTCGCCTTCATCGAGGCGAGCTTCTTCCCGATCCCGCCGCACCCGCTGCTCGGGCTGATGTGTCTCGCCGAGCCGAAGAAGGCGATCCGCTTCGCGGTCATCGCCACCCTCGCCTCGGTCGCCGGCGGCCTGCTCGGCTACGCGATCGGCTGGGGGCTCTACGACACCGTCGGCACCGAGCTGCTCGCGCTGCTCGGCATGACCGAGAGCTTCCCGGTCGCCGCCTGCTACCTGCGCGAGTACGGCGCCGAGATCATCATGATCAAGGGCGCCACGCCGATCCCGTTCAAGCTGCTGACGATCACCGCCGGGTTCATCGGCATGAACCTCGTCAGCTTCGTCCTCGCCAGCCTCGTCAGCCGCTCGATCAGCTTCATGATCGTCGGCGTGCTGTTCCGCCTGTTCGGGGCCCCGATCAAGCGCTTCGTCGACAAGTACCTCGGCATGGTCACCGCCGCCTTCGTCGTGCTGGTGATCGGCGGCTTCCTTGCGCTGACCCTCATCGAAGGCGGCGGCGAGGAGACCCGCGACAAGTGCGAAGCCGCCGCGCTCGACCCGCGCATCGCCTGACCCCTGCCGGGGAAAAGCGCTGTCCGTTCATTTGCCGGGAAACTTTGTGGTGTAAGAATCGTCGTCAACGCGCTTCGTCCATCAGGAGGATTTCGCGCCGATGACAGACGGGGATTTCGTTCGTCAGATCGAAGGCTACGGCCTCTCGACCGTGCAGATCCACTACTACATGCCGGATCACCCGAGCCTGCTGCAGGCCTTCGTCATGCAGCAGTACGACATCGCCCCCGCGTTCCCCGAGCTCGACCGCTTCCTGGCCTACTGGCGCCGCGAGATCGAAGCGGTGCTGCACTCGGTCCGCGTCGCCCACAAGCACCTGATCGGCCCGGCCGAGTGGCACGCGGTGGACGGCGTCATCACGATCAACTGAGCGGACTAAGCCGGGCCAGCCCCTCGGCCACGATGTATCCGCCGACAGCGATGACCAGCGCCACGAACGCGGCGTTGAGCATCCGCTTGCGCTGCGCCAGCCGCCGGCCTGCCCATTGCCCGGGCAAGGTTCCGGCAGCGCCGCCGAGCAACAGCAGCGCGACCAGTGGCCAGTCGACGTACCCTGACAGAGCATAGGAGCCGGCCGTGCTCGCACCGAGCGCGGTCACCACGACCAGCGAGGTTCCGATCGCCATGCTCAGCGGCATGGCCGTCGCCGCAACGAGTGCCGGCACGATGAGGAAGCCGCCGCCGATGCCGAAGAAGCCGGCCAGCAGTCCCACGCCGAACCCGGCCGGCACCAAGCGTGGCAACAACCGGCCGGCGCTCGAACGGGTCAGGCGCACGCCCGGATCTTCCGGAGCGGCGCCCCTCCGCAGCATCGCCACGCCGACGGCCATCATCAACAGGCCGAACAGGCCCAGCAGCAGCTCGCCTTCGACCATCTTGCCCGCCTCGGCACCGAGCAAGGCGCCGGCCACGCCGGCCGCCGCAAACACCAGTCCGCAGGGCCACTTGACGTTGTTGGCCCGCGCGTGGCCCGCCATCCCCACGGCGGCGTTGAGCGCCACGGCCACCGCCGCCGTGCCGATCGCCGCATGCGGGGAGTCCACGCCGACGCCGTAGATCAGCATCGGCACCGCGAGGATCGAGCCGCCGCCTCCGACCAGACCGAGCACCGCGCCGATCAGCAAGCCTGCAAGCAGGGCGGTGACGATCATGGCCGGATCCATCGGGGTGGTCCCGGCTCAGGCCGCCTGCCGGTTCCACGGCATGGCGGCAAGCAGCCTGGCCATGCCGCACCAGCCGGTGGCGCCGGCGACGATCAACCCGGCGCCGACAAAGGCGGCGAGTCCGAAGAACAGCGGCGATGCCCCGAAGCCGAGCGCGACGCCCGCGAGCACCAGCGAGCCGGCGGCGATCTGCACTTGGCGCATAAGCTCGAGCGGCTGGCCGTTGTCTTCCTCGACCGGCAGCCCGGCCGCTTTCCAGGCGTCGATACCGCCCTCGAGGATATAGGCCTTGCCGGTGCAGCAATCGGCGAGCCGCGCCGCGTTGCCCGCGGTGCGCATGCCCGAGCGGCACAGGAACACCACAGGGGCGTCGTCCTCGAGCGGACCGAGTTCGTCGATTGGACGGTTGACCGCACCGGGGACACGCGACCGCGCGAATTCGTCACGGCCGCGAATGTCGATCAGCCGCGCGCCGGCCTCGGCGAGCCGCTTGGCCTCGGTGGGAGTGAGTCGGGGGAGAGTCATCGCAGTCATTCCTTGCAGTAGAGATCGTAGAGCGTGGCCAGCAGCCGCTCGCACCGCGGATCGGCGATCCGGTACCAGAGCGACTGGCTCTCGCGCCGGAAGGTGACGAGACCCTCCTCGCGCATCCTGGCCAGGTGCTGCGAGAGCGCCGACTGGCTCAGCCCGACGTCCTCGGCGAGCGCGTTCACGGTCATCTCGCCATGCTCGGCGAGCTTGCACATGACCATCAGCCGGCGCCGGTTGCCGAGCGCCTTGAGCAGCGCGGCGACGCCGGCGGCGTGTGCTTCGAACGTGGGCAAATCCATCGTCATCTCGGGCCTCATTTTCATTAGCTCTTGCTAAATAAGTTATTACTCATATATGTCAAGCGCAACGCAAGAGCTGGAGAGTTCCGATGACCGTTCGACCCGACATCCGTGCCTTCTTCGACGAGCCGACCAACACGGTCAGCTACCTCGTCAGCGACCCGGTCACGCGCCGTGCCGCGGTGATCGACCCGGTGCTCGACTTCGACCTCGCCTCGGGCGAAGCCGACGTGCGCTCGGCCGAAGCGATCCTCGCCGCCGCGCGCGACGAGGGGCTGACGATCGAGTGGGTGCTCGAAACCCACGCCCATGCCGACCACCTTTCGGCTGCGCCGTTCATCAAGTCCGAGACCGGCGCGCGCATCGGCATCGGCGAGCACATCCGCGAGGTGCAGGAGATCTTCCGACCGGTGTTCGCGGCCGACGACCTCAGGCCAGACGGTTCGGACTTCGATCACCTGTTCGCCGACGGCGAACGCTTCGTCATCGGCGAGCTCGAGGTCGAGGCGCTCCACGTGCCCGGCCATACTCCGGCCGACATCGCCTACCGCATCGCCGACGCGGTGTTCGTCGGCGACACGCTATTCATGCCCGACTACGGAACGGCGAGGGCCGACTTCCCCGGCGGCGATGCGCACAAACTCTATCGCTCGATCAGGCGCCTGCTCGCGCTGCCCGACGAGACCCGCCTGTTCATGTGCCACGACTACAAGGCGCCGGGACGCGACGACTACCGCTGGGAAAGCACCGTCGGCGAGCAGCGCCGCGCCAGCGTCCATGTCCATGACGCGGTTACCGAAGAGGACTTCGTCGCGATGCGCGAAGCTCGCGATGCGGGCCTCGCCGTCCCGCGGCTGCTGTTGCCGTCTATCCAGGTCAACATCCGCGCGGGCCGGTTTCCGCCGGCCGAGGCCAACGGCGTCAGCTACCTGAAGATCCCGGTAAAGCCCGTCCGCCGCGGCCTCGCGGTCTGACCGGCAACCGCGCTTCTCCCGGGCGCCGGCGAATCCCTCGCCGGCACCTTTGGAAGCGACGGCCAGTATCGTCGGCGGCGCGGGCATTCACCCTGCCGGCATGACCTCGACGAGCAGCGGTTCGCCCGCGAGGT
>CALCBC010000029.1 GCA_937898525.1 uncultured Sphingomonadales bacterium | reverse complement strand
GGGTGATCATCGGGTCGATCTGGATCTTGCCGTCCATGTACCAGTCGACGATCTTCGGCACGTCGGTCCGCCCCTTGGCGCCGCCGAACGCGGTCCCGCGCCAGTTGCGCCCGGTGACGAGCTGGAACGGACGAGTCGAGATTTCCTTGCCGGCTTCGGCCACCCCGATGATCACCGAGGTGCCCCAGCCGCGGTGGCAGCACTCGAGCGCGGTGCGCATGACCTCGGTGTTGCCGGTGCAGTCGAAGGTGTAGTCGGCCCCGCCGTCGGTCATCTCGACCACCTTGGCGACGATCTCCTCGCGGCTCATCCCGCTGGTGTTGAGGAAGTCGGTCATGCCGAACTTGCGGCCCCACTCCTCGCGCGCCGGGTTGATGTCGATGCCGACGATCCTGTTGGCGCCGGCGAGCCTGGCGCCCTGGATCACGTTGAGCCCGATCCCGCCAAGCCCGAACACCACGACGTTGTCGCCGACCTGCACCTTGGCCGTGTTGACCACCGCGCCGACCCCGGTGGTGACACCGCAGCCGATGTAGCAGCTGGTCTTGAACGGCGCGTCCTCGCGGATCTTCGCCACCGCGATCTCGGGCAGCACGGTGAAGTTCGAGAACGTCGAGCAGCCCATGTAGTGGTAGATCGTCTGCCCCTTGTAGGAGAACCGGCTGGTCCCGTCGGGCATCAGGCCCTTGCCCTGGGTCGCGCGGATCGCCGTGCACAGGTTGGTCTTGCCCGAGAGGCACGACTTACACTGACGGCATTCGGGCGTGTACAGCGGGATCACGTGGTCGCCCGGCTTCACGCTCGTCACGCCCGCGCCGACCTCGCGCACGATCCCTGCGCCCTCGTGACCGAGGATCGAGGGGAAGATGCCTTCGGAATCGAGACCGTCGAGCGTGTAGGCGTCGGTGTGGCAGATGCCGGTCGCCATGATCTCGACCAGAACTTCGCCGGCCCTGGGTCCCTCGAGGTCGACCTCGACGATCTCCAGCGGCTTCTTGGGCTCGAAGGCGACGGCGGCACGGGTCTTCATCGGGATGTCCTCATTCGTCTGGCAGTGAACGGCCGGCAGCCTGATGGCCGCTCCGCTCGCTGCGCGCCACTGCGAAGATCGCGCCGGGACGCAGCGTGCCGCGCCCCGGCCGATCGGGGTCTCAGGCCGCCTTGCGCGCCGGAACCGCCTCCGCGGCGCCAGGTACCGGGGCCATGTCGGCGGCCTCGTAGTCCGGGTCTCGCATCGGCAGCAGCCACAGCAGGCCCGCGCCGATCACCGCGCCGATCGCCATGATCGCGGACACCGCGAGCAGCTGCTCGTTGCCGAGCCAGGCAAACAGGAAGCCGGCGATGATCGGCGAACCCGCCGCGCCCGCGCGGCCGACGCCGAGCACGAAGCCGGTGCCGGTCGCTCGCGCGAAGGCCGGAAAGCCCCGGGCGAAGGCGGCATAGTAGCCGACGATCGCCGCATTGAGGAAGAACATCGTCAGGAACGCCGCGAGGCGCCAGCCCCACAGCGTGTCGCTACCGATGCCGAACGCGCCCACAGCCAGCGAGCCGAGCACGGCCACCGCGATCGTGGGGCCCTTGATGTCCCACTTCTTGAGCAGGAAGCCGAACAGGAAGCCGCCGATCGCGCCGCCGATGTTGGCGTACGTCAGGCTGCTCGCCGCCTCGGGCTGGGTGAAGCCGGCACCGGCGACGATCGTCGGGGCGAACTTGAGGATGTAGTAGAAGGTCAGCGTGTGGAACAGGTAGCCGAACGCCAGCAGCAGCGTGACCGGCCGCAACCGCGGGTTCGAAAGGATTTCGGTCACCTTGGGCTTGGGCGCGCTCGCCTCGATCTCGGGCAGCGCGTCGATCGGCGGCTGGCGCAGGGCGCGCAGCGACTTGTTGATCTTCTCGAGCGCGTCGGCCGGGCGCCGCGCGGCGTAGAACGCGGGGGTCTCCGGCACCAGCAGCATGACCAGCGGGATCATCACCGCGGTGACGATCGCGCCGAACAGGAACACCGCGCGCCAGTCGTATTCGACCAGCAGCCAGCCCTGCGCCGCGAAGCCGCCGACCACGCCGCCGACCGGGTAGCCGATCACGTAGAGTGCCATCGCCAGGCCGCGGCCCGCCTTGCTTGAGGATTCGGCGGTCATTGCGTTGGTGGCGGCGAGCATTCCGCCGATGCCGAGCCCGGTGATGAAGCGCCAGATCGTCAGCGTCCACAGGTCGCCGGCATCGTGCGCCATGTACATGCCAATGGCCATGATCACGAGGCACACCAGCATCGCAAGCTTGCGCCCGCCCTTGTCGGCGAAGCCGCCGAGGATCACCGAGCCGAAGCCCATACCGACCAGCTCGGCCGAGAGCATGACGCCGAGCGCGTCGCGCGGGATGCCCCATTCCTGGGTGATGCCCGGCGCCGCGAAGGCGCTCGACAGCACGTCGAACCCGTCGAGCGCGTTGAGGAATACCATGAGCGCGACAACAATCCACTGCCGCGTGCTCATCGGATTGTCGTCGATCACCCTGATCGGATTGGTGCCACCCGCTGGTCCGGCCATTGTTCTCGTCCTCTCTCCCTGACGCGCCTCATTCGTGGATTCGCGCCAGCATTTCCACCAGTTTTTCGATCTCGTCGGCGGTAAACCGCGACTTCAGCCAGGCTTCGTGCTCGGCAATGCAGCGCTTGGCTTCGTCGAGCGCCGCCTCCCCTTCCGGGGTCAGGTAGAGCGCCTGCTTGCGCCCGTCGCTGTCGGAGCGCTCTCGGCGCATGTAGTCGCGTGCCTGCAGGCGGTTGACGATCGTCATCGTCGTCGCCCGGTCCATCCGCAGGCGGCCGCCGAGATCGATCTGCGAAATGCCGGGATTGTCGCTGACCAGCCACAGCGCCGAAACCTGCTTCTGCGTCAACCCGAGGTCGGCGAAGGTCTCGGTGAAATGGCGGTAGACCGCACCGTGCGCGAGCCGGATGCGCAGCCCGAGGATGTCCTCGAGGCCACCGAGCCCCCCGGTGTCGGCGTCCGTCTTGTCTTCAGTCAAAGTCGGTGCGCCCACGCGCCGTTATCCCCGTCCCAAGCTGCTTGCCGAATCGTTAGTGGAGCATACAATCATTCGCAACAGACGGCGCGCAATCCGGCAACGCCGAGGCGCGCAACGAGAGGACCCCCGATGGCGCATTTCCCCGACACCCCGAGCTTTACCGGCTTCAACACCCCGAGCCGGATCGAAGCGGACATCACCGACCTGCAGCACACCGGGACGATCCCCCGCGAGCTCAACGGCGCGTTCTTCCGCGTCCAGCCGGACCCGCAATTTCCGCCGAAGCTGGGCGACGACATTGCCTTCAACGGCGACGGGATGATCTCCCGGTTCCACTTCCACGACGGGCAGTGCGACTTCCGCCAGCGCTGGGCCAAGACGGACAAGTGGAAGGCCGAGCGCGAGGCCGGCCGCGCGCTGTTCGGCGCCTATCGCAACCCGCTGACCGACGATGAATCGGTCAGGGGCATGATCCGTTCGACGGCCAACACCAACGCCTGGATCTACGCGGGCAAGCTGTGGGCGATGAAGGAGGACAGCCCCGCGCTGCTGATGGACCCGGCGACGATGGAAACCATCGGTTTCGAGAAGTTCGGCGGCAAGATGACCGGGCAGACCTTCACCGCCCACCCCAAGATCGATCCGAAGACCGGCAACATGGTCGCGATCGGCTACGCCGCCAGCGGTTTGTGCACCGACGACGTGACCTACATGGAAGTGAGCCCCGACGGCGAGCTCGTGCGCGAGAAGTGGTTCAAGGTCCCCTACTACTGCATGATGCACGACTTCGGCATCACCGAGGACTACCTCGTGCTGCACATCGTGCCTTCGATCGGCTCGTGGGAGCGGCTCGAAAAGGGCCTGCCGCACTTCGGCTTCGACACGACCCTGCCGGTCTATCTCGGGATCATTCCCCGGCGCGACGACCTCAAGCAGGAGGACATCCGCTGGTTCAAGCGCGACAACTGCTTCGCCAGCCACGTGCTCAACGCCTGGCAGGAAGGGACCAAGGTCCACTTCATCGTGCCCGAGGCGAAGAACAACATGTTCCCGTTCTTCCCCGACGTGCACGGCGCGCCGTTCAACCCGGCCGAGGCGATGAGCAAGCTCACGCGCTGGACGGTCGACCTCGCCAGCAACGGCGAGGAGTTCGACGAGATCGTCCCGCTGACCGAGACCGCTTCGGAGTTCCCGCGGATCGACGACCGCTTCACCGGCGTGAAGAACCGTTACGGCTGGGGCCTCGAGATGGACATGAAGCGCCCGGTCGAACTGAAGGGGGGCAGCGCCGGCGGGTTCATGATGAACTGTCTGTTCCTCAAGGACCTCGAGACCGGCGCCGAGCAGCACTGGTGGTGCGGCCCGGTTTCCAGCCTGCAGGAACCGTGCTTCATCCCGCGTTTGAAGGACGCACCCGAAGGCGACGGCTGGATCGTCCAGGTCTGCAACCGGCTCGAGGAGCACCGCTCCGATCTGCTGTTGTTCGATGCGCTCGACATCGAAAAGGGCCCGATCGCCACGATCAACGTGCCGATCCGCCTGCGGTTCGGCCTCCACGGCAACTTCGCGCCAAGCGAGGAGCTCGGACTGGCCGCCTAGGAGATTTACCAATGTCCCGCGACGCGCGGAGCGGGCATGCGGGCGTCGTCTCCGGGGCACGAAGCCCTTACCCCCCAATCCTCGGAGACAGTCCTTTGAATGGGGCCGAACCGCAAGCGTTCGGCCCCATGTCTTTTCGGGCTGAACCTGAACCGGAAATACTGTCCGATGGCGGCCGCCGGAGGCGCCTGCTTAGCGCTTGTCGTGCTCCCGGGCGCTCCATGCTTGCGCCGCCACCCGAGCCGGGGCACCCATGCGAAGCGTGACCGAGGGGAGAACCACCGCATGACCGTCCGACAGGCCGTGGCGAGCGCCGCCTGGCTCGCCCTGATCCTCGCCGCGCCGCTCGCGGCGCAGGAGCCCGCCCCGACCAAACCTTCGCCGGCGACCGTGGCGATGCGCTGGCAGTGGCTCAATCCTGAAATCAACAGCTTTACCTTCCGCGACACCGATGCGGTGTTCGAATCGCGTCCGGTCGCGCGGTCGGGCCCGATGTGGGAGCTGCCGCGGCGCGAAGGATTCGTGCTGCCGGAGGCCCGCGCCCACGGCCAGCCGGCGAGCTACGACGCATTTGCCGAGGCGACGCGGACCAATGCGCTGCTGGTGATTCGCGACGGCGCGATCGTGTTCGAGGACTACCGCAACCGCATGCAGCCCTCGACGCGGCACATCGGCTTCTCGATGACCAAGACGATCACCGCGATGCTCGTCGGCCAGGCGCTGGCGCGCGGCGAGATCGCCTCACTCGACGACCGTGCCGACAAGTACGTCCCCGAGCTGGCGCAAGGCGGATACGGCGGAGCGACGATCCGCAACCTGCTCGAGATGCGCTCGGGCGCGGCGATCGAGGAGCGCTACGACTTTGGCGAGAACCCGAGCCTCGCCGGGCGCATTCACGAGCAGGCGATCGTGCTCAACCAGGCGCGCTTCGCCGACTTTGCGGTCGACATCGCCCGTCGCTCGGAGCCGGGGAGCGAGTTCAACTACGCGACGCTCGATACCGCGGTGCTCGGCTGGGTGCTCGAGCGCGCGACCGGACAGCCGATCGAAACGCTGATGCAGCAGCGCCTCTGGGGACCGCTCGGGGCCGAGGCCGACGGCTTCTTCCTCGCCGACGGGCCGCCGGGGACGGGCCGGGCGCTGAACGGCATGGGCTTCAACGCTACGCTGCGCGACTTTGGCCGGCTCGGCATGCTGCTGCTGCAAGGCGGCGTCCGCGGCGATGAGCGGATCCTGCCCGAGGGCTGGGTCGCAGAGATGACGACGATGAAGCCGCTGCCGCCCTCGGCCGGCTTTCCCGGCTACGGCCTGCAGACCTGGCAGGTGGACGACGAGCCCGGCGCCTTCGCCGCGGTCGGGCTCGCGGGACAGATGATCTACGTCCACCCGGCGAGCCGCACGGTGATCGTCAAGCTGAGCTACTGGCCGCCGGTACCCGACGAGACGGTCACGCCCGACACGCTGGCGTTCTTCAGGGCGATCGCCCGCGCGCCCGGCCCGCGATGAAGCGAGCCCGGCGGCGGGCGAACCGCCGGTCGCACGCTGGTCCCGTCCGGTCGGTTCGGGCTTTTCACCCCGACGGGTCGACCATTAGCTGGCCGCGCACAGGGGCGACGGGAGGAGACGAATGGCGACCCAGCCTGCCCTTGCGAGCCGCACCGAGCCGATCCACGGCATGCCGGAGACGCGGCCCGAGCTCGGCTGGATTCGCGCCAGCGGGCTCGCGCAGGCGCGGCTGCAGCTGGCGGTGCTCTCGGGCAACCGGCACCGCGCGCTCGAGCAGATCGACCGGCTGATCGGCATCGACCGCCAGCTCGAACGCCTCGCGCGCGGCGAGAGCACGCCCGACGAAGCCGCGCTCGAAGCCGATCTCGCGGATCAGCGGCTGGCGATCGCCAGCGAGAAGCTGGCGCTGACCTCGGGAATCGACCTCCCGCGGCTCGGCCCGGCGTTCGCCGCCGCGGCCTCCGAGGAGCCCGAGATCGTCGAGGACGTGGCGCTCAAGGGGCGGCTGTTCCACTTGATGCTGTGGGGCGCCGGGTTCCTGGTCCTGTGCGTCGGCGTGGCTGCCGCCGCGGTGACGCAGCTGTAGGCAGGATCCCTGCCCCCACCCCTAGGCGGCCAGCGCCAACTTGGCGTCGGCGAGGACCATTTCCGCGCCCTTTTCGGCGACCATGATCGTCGGCGCGTTGGTGTTGCCGGAGGTAATCCGCGGGAACACCGAGGCGTCGATCACCCTGAGCCCCTCGACCCCGCGCACGCGCAGCTGCGGATCGAGCGGGAAGCGCTCGTCGGGGCCCATCGCGACCGTGCCGACCGGGTGGTAGACCGTGCCCGCGGCGATCTTGGCGTACTCGAACATCTGCTCGTCGGTCTCGCCGAACGGATCACCGGGTTCCTTGTAGGGCGCCAGGGCAGGCTGCTGCCAGATCTTGCGGATCACCTTGAGCTGGGCGACCGCCATCTCCTGGTCGATCGGGTCGGAGAAGTAGTTCGGCACGATCCGCGGCGGCACTGTCC
Organism: uncultured Sphingomonadales bacterium; assembly: GCA_937898525.1. Lineage (GTDB taxonomy): Bacteria > Pseudomonadota > Alphaproteobacteria > Sphingomonadales > Sphingomonadaceae > Croceibacterium_A. The sequence continues at coordinate 42,870 of CALCBC010000029.1, read as the reverse complement.
CGTCGGGCGACTTCGCGTGGATCGAGCCTCGCGATTCGGGGCGCAGTTGACACGGATTGCTGGCCATGCCGGGGGTCTTGTCGAGCGCCAGCTCCTGCTTCGTCGCGAGCACTTCGAGGTCCATCGAAGCGGCCATGAAGTGAATCTGCATGTCCGGCAACTCGAGCTCGGGCCGGGTCTTGCAGAAGGCACAGCCGTGCGCGACCGGGTAGCTGAGCAGCCCCTTGCGGGTCAGGCCATACTTGATCACCTGGCCGACCAGCTTGAGGCCGCGCGACAGTTCGTTGATCGAATACTCGTTCTTCTTGAGCGGCGCCTGGCAGCCGATCATCACGTGGTCCTGCAGGTTCTCGCCGACCCCCCTGGACTCGTGGACCACCGGAATGCCGAGCTCCTGCAGCAGCGCGCCCTGGCCGATGCCCGAAATCTCGAGCAGCTTGGGGCTCTCGACGCTGCCGGCGGCGAGGATCACCTCGCGCGCCACCATCACCCTGCGCTTCTCGCCGTCCTGCACGAACTCGATGCCGACCGCGCGCTTGCCTTCGAACAGGATCCGCGTGGTCATCGCGCGCAGCTCGACCTGCAGGTTCGAGCGGCCCATCGCCGGATGCAGGAAAGCCACCGCCGCGGAGCAGCGGAAGCCCCGCCGCATGGTCGCCTGGAAGAAGCTCGTGCCTTCCTGGTCGCCGTCGTTGAGGTCGGGCTTGGCGCGAACGCCGGCCTGCTCGGCGGCCTTGATGATCGCCGCCGAAACCGGGTGCTCCTCGGGGAAGTCCGACACCGTCAGCGGCCCGCCGACCCCGTGAAATTCGTCTGCGCCGCGCTGCTGGTCCTCGCTCTTCTTGAAATAGGGCAGGACCTCGTCCCAGCTCCAGCCGCGCGCGCCCATCTGCGCCCAGCCGTCGTAGTCGGCCGCCTGGCCGCGCACGTAAAGTAGCCCGTTGATCGACGACGAGCCGCCGAGCACCTTGCCCTTGGGCCACTTGTGCGGCCGGCCGCCGGTGCCCTCGTCGGCTTCGGTCTCGTAGATCCAGTTGACCTTGGGGTCGTTGAGCGTCTTGCCGAAGCCGATCGGGATGTGGATCATCAGGTTCGAGACGAACTGGCCTGGCTCGCGCAGCGGCCGGTCGTCGCCCCCGGCCTCGAGCAGCACGACCCTGAACTCGCCGCTTTCGGTCAGCCTGTTGGCGAGCACGCAGCCCGCGCTGCCGGCGCCAACGATGACATAGTCCGCATACAGGTCGGCGGCCATTTCCCCTCTCCTCTCGATCCCGGATCGCGATTGTTGCGCGCGACTCGCTTGCGGCGCACGCTAAGGATCGTACCGTGCACCGGCAATGGCGGGAGAGGAACGTTGATAAAGCCCGAACTCGAGTTCGTTTACGAAGCCGGCGGCGAGCTGGAAGCGCCGCGCGAAATCGGCAGGACGGTCGACGGCACGCGGCGGATCATCCCGATTGTCGCTGGCGGCTATGTCAAGGGACCGAAGATCAGCGGCAAGCTGATGGGCAACGCGGCCGACTGGCAGCTCACGCGCCCCGACGGGGTCACCGTGGCCGACGCGATCTACGCGATCGAGACCGACGACGGCGCGCTGATCCAGCTGCGCAACAGGGGCCTGCGTCACGGCCCGCCCGAAGTGATGGACCGGCTGCGGCGCGGCGAGGAGGTCGACCCGGCCGAGTACTACTTTCGCACGGTGCCCGAGTTCATCGCTCCCGACGGCCCCTACGACTGGCTCAACAAGTCGATCTTCGTCTGCGCCGGCGCGCGCTATGCGAGCAGCATCAAGCTATGGGTCTGGCGGGTCACCTGAGCTGCGCGGCGGCGGTGGCCCGCGGCGCCGATTGGGAGTAGAGTGCATGGCGAGGGGGGCGCCATGACCGGAACCGGGACCTTCGCCGACATCATTCGCGCAGTGACCGATATCTGGGGGCTTCTCGCGCTCGCCCTGCTGCTGATCGGGCTGCTGGCGATCCAGCTGACCAAGGGCGCCCATCCCAACCTGCGGCTAGCGACCTTCCTGGTGATCTTCGCAGGCTTTCTCGGCTGCCTCTACATGGGCTTCGCCCGCCAGCCGTCGGAGGCGGCCCCCGGCGGCGATGCCGCGACCGCGGCGCACCCGAATACCGAAGACGTCGCGGCGCAGGTTGGGGCGGCGACCGAGTACCGCGAGTCGGTCGACGCCGCCTACAGCAACGCGGCGGCGGAAATGGATTCCATCGCCAGCCGCATTGCTGGCGAGGAGCCGGCCGACGATTCGGCCAAGCCGAGCGGGAACTGAGTGCCGGGGCGCCCCGGCTTGCTTCCCGCGCACGAAGGGCCATATTGAAAGCATGAGTGGTTTGATCGACATCCACCCGGGCAGCAGCACCGCACGCCTCTTCCGGCCCTGAGCCGGATCGATTCTCCGCGAGCCGCGGTTCGGCTCAGGGCGCCACCTCCAACGTCATCGATTGAGGCCCGGCATGGCCGGCGCCTCGCCCTACCCTCGGCTCGCGTCGAGGAGTCGTTCGAATGCCCTATCCGTTGTCACGACCGAAGTTCAGTCTCGCCGTCCGTTCGGGGGTGATCCCGTGGAACCCGGCGCGTGCCGCCGAGCTGGTCAAGCGCTACCCCAACCTGAGCCAGTCGCAGATCGAGGAGCTGGCGGCCGTGCTGCCGCGGCTCAACGCGCGCGACATGGCGCTGATGATCGCCGACGAGGAGATCGCGCCGAAGCTCGACGCGTTCTGGACGCGGCACCGCGACCTCGTCACCCCGTCGCTCTCGGATTACGCCGTGATCGGCGCGATCCTCGCGTTCCCGGTGCTGGCATTCCTGGTCATCGTGCTGGTCAGCTGACCATGCCGCACGCGTCCGTGACCGGCGAAGTCGAGCAGGCTTCGCCGGCCCTGCAGCGCATCGAAGCGCTGCTGGCCGCCTATCCAGGCGTCACCCACGACGAACTCGAGCACTTGCGACGGGGGTTCGCTCGCGAGGCGACCGCGCTCGATGTCGGCCTGATTGCCGGCAACGGGGCCGTCGCCGAGGGATATCGCCGCTTTCGCGCCGAGCACATCGATCCGCTGACGCTCGCCGATCTCGCCCGGGCCGGCGGAGTCCCCGCGGCCGGGGCCGCGATCGCCCTTGCTCCGGCGATGTGGGAGGCTGAGCTAGGCGATCCGCACGTCGAGCAGCGTCGGCCCCGTCTGCGCGAAGCTCCAGGCAAGCGACTCGTCGAGCGTCTCAACCGAGTCGACGAGCCGCGCGGGGAGGCCCTGCGCCTCGGCCAGCTTGACGAAATCGATCCCCGAGAGATCGCACCCGGGCACGTGGTTCATCCCGAACTCGGCCGAGAAACCGGTCAGCGCGGCGTAGGCGGCGTTGTTGAGGATCACGAAGCTGACGTTCGCCTGCTCCTCACGCGCCGAGAACAGGCCCTGGATCGTGTACATCGCCGAGCCGTCGCCGAGAATCGCGATGACCTTGTCGGGCTGGGCGCTGGCGACGCCGACCGCGGCCGGCAGCGAATAGCCGAGCCCGCCGCTGGCGCAGGTGTAGAACCCGCCCTCGCGCACGATCGGCAGCGTGTCGTGCTCGGGGCCGCGCGCGGTCGGCGCTTCCTCGACGATCACGGCTTCGGAAGGGCGCAATGCGGCAATCCGCTTGAGCACGTGGGCCGCGGTCATGCGCGGTTCGGGATCGAGCAGCCGGCGCGGCTCCCCCTCGTAGGCGCGCGCGTTGGCCCGCTCGGCCAGCTGGGCGAGGCCTTCGGCAACGTTGCCGAGCACCCCGCTTCCGCCCGGCAGCGAGGCCAGGTGCTGCGGATCGTCGCTCAGGGCAACCAGCTTCGCGTGCTCCGGCCAGTGCGGGCCAGTGCCCTCTACATGATAGGTGAACACCGGGGCGCCAGCGACGAGGATCGCGTCGTAGGGCGCGAGCAGCGTGCGAATCTGGTCGCGCCACGCCGGCAGGAACCCCGCGAACTGTGGATGATCCTCGGGGAAAGTCTCGCGCGCTGCGTAAGGCGCGGCCCAGACCGCACAGCCTGTTTTCTCGGCGAGGCGAATCGCCGCGTTCCATCCCCCGCTGTTGGCAACGCCGGTGCCGAGTACGAGCGCCGGGCGCTCGGCCGGATCGAGCACGGCCGCGAGCCGCTCGATGCCGGTCGCATCGGGCACGGCACACAAGTGCATTTCGGGCAGTGCCGGCCACTCGCACTCGCGGTCCCAGTCGTCGACCGGGATCGACACGAAGCACGGGCCCATCGGCGGGGTCAACGCGGTGACGAAGGCGCGGATCAGCGCCAGCGGCACGTCCTCCGCCCGCGCGGGTTCGATCGCGTATTTGACGTAGGGGCGCGGGAATTCGGTGGGGCGCTCGGCGAACAGGAACGGGTCGTGCGGCAGGATGCTGCGCGCCTGCTGGCCGGCGGTAACGACCAGCGGGGTGTTGTTCTTCCAGGCCGTGAACAGGTTGCCGAGCGAGTGCCCGGTGCCGGCCGAGCTGTGCAGGTTGACCAGCGCCGGCTTGCCGCTCGCGCGGGCGAAGCCGTCGGCCATGCCGACCACGACCGCCTCGTTGAGCCCGAGCACGTAGCGGAAGCCCTCGGGCAGACCCTTGAGCATCGGCAGTTCGGTCGAGCCGGGATTGCCGAACAGGCGGTCGACCCCGAAGTGCTCGAATACGCGGAAAGCGGCTTCGCGAACGGTAGGCATGCGAGGCCCTTACGTGGCCGACGGGCGGCCCGGCAACCCTAGACCGGCTCGCCGCCCGCACGGGCACGCTCGAGGAGCGTCGATTCGTCGCGCCGGATTCGCCACAGCACCGTGAACAGGCTCAGCAGGACGAACGGCGCCACGACGTTGACCGAGATGATCGCCTGCCCGAGATCGCCGCCGTTCCTCGCGGCGACGATGCCGACGAAATACGGCCCCATGCCGAGCCCGAGCAGCGTCGATATGATAATATAGATCGAGCTGGTGATCCCGCGCATCCGCGGCAGCACGAGGTCGTAATACAGCGAGTAGATCGGCGGCAGCCACAGCGTCAGGATGATGCTGTAGATCGAGAAGCGGATATAGAAGCTCGTCGGATCGTCGGCGCTGTAGGCCCAGATGCCGATCAGCGGCGAGACCCCGAGCGAGAAAATCGTCAGCCACACCCGGCCGCGCCCGCCCATGCGCACGGTCAGCCAGTCGGCGAGCGGGCCGGCGATGACCGGGCCGACCAGCCCGAGCGCCGCGGCGAGCAGACCGAACTGCAGCGCGGTCGTCGCCTGCGACAGACCGTAGTGGGCGATCAGGAACGACGGGGTGAAGCCCATGACCCCGTAGTTGATCGCCGTCTGCAGGCCGCCGACGACCATCAGCAGGATCAGCGAGGGACTGAGGACGACGTTGTAGGTCGGCCGGTCGGTCAGCTTGAGCGACTGGAACAGGTTGAGGATCACGAAAGCGCCGAAGCCCGAGACGATCCACTGCAGCACGTGGGTGTCCCACGACAGCCCGAGCGCGGCGAGCGGCTGCTGCACGCTCGGCGAGAATGCCTGCGTCAGCTGGGTCATCGTCCAGCACGCGGCGACGATCACCGCGAGCCCGCCAAGGTTGATCGCCCACTGCCTCGCGCCCGCATCGCGACGCCACAGCATCCACCAGTTGGCGCCGGGCGTAACCGAGGCCAGCACGGCACCGCTGGCCTTGAACGGATGCGGGTCCTCGGGAGCAGCAATCCCGTCCATCCAGCCGCGGACGGGCTCGCGCAAACGCCAGATCGCCCAGCCGAGCAGCAGACCCGGTATCGAGGCGACGAGGAACGCGAACTGCCAGCCCGAGAAGCCCCAGGCCCCATCGGGGTAGCGGGTGTCCCACCACTGCGCGAGCACGCCGCCGAGCGTCATCGACAGGCCGAGCCCGAGCGCGGTGGCGACGCCCATCGCGGCCATCGCCGTGCCGCGCCGCTCGCGCGGGAAAGTATCGAAGATGATCGAGTTCGCCGCCGGCTGTGCCGCCGCTTCGCCCACCCCGACGCCGAGCCTCGAGATCGCCAGCAGCGCGAAACCGCCGGCGAAGGCCGACAGCCCGCAGAACGCAGACCAGGCAAAGATGCACATTGCCAGCAGCCGGGTGCGGATCCACCCGTCGACCAGCCGCCCGAGCGGCAGCGAGAACAGCGCGTAGAACAGCGCGAACACGGTGCCGTAGAGCAGCCCGAGTTCGGCCGCGCCGATCCCGAGGTCGGCCATGATGCTCGGCGCGAGGATCGACAGGATCTGCCGGTCGAGCAGGCTCAGGCCCTGCGACGACGAGACCAGGAACAGCGTGTACCACCCGGCCCGGGTGACCTTGGTGGTGGACTTCAGCGGCTCGTCGGCGACCGTTGCGGCCATATGATTCCCGTTCCTCTCCCAATCCTCCCCCCACCGGGGGAGGGGGACCATGCGAAGCGTGGTGGAGGGATACAGACCTCCAGCACTTCGCGAGTGGCCCGTGCCCCTCCACCACCCTGCGGGTGGCCCCTCCCCGAGCGAGCTCGGGGAGGATCGTTATCCCTTCAACGCCTCGGCGATCGTCTGCGCGATCGGCGTGGTTGGGCGGCCGGCGAGCCGGCTCAGGTCCCCGCTGTCGTCATAGAGCGCGCCTTCGGCCGACACCGTGCTGGTGCGGGCCAGCATCGCCGCGACCGGCGGCGGCAGCCCGGCGCCTTCGAGCGTCTTGGCGTAGTGGCTCTCGCTCTGATCGACGTATTCGACGGTCTTGCCCGCCTGGCGCGAGACTTCCGCGGCGAATTCCTGCATCGTCCACCCCTGGTCGCCGGCGAGCTCGTAGACGTCGCCGCCCTTGCCGCGAAGCAGCGCCCCCACGTCCGCCGCGGCGAAGTCCGCGCGCGTGGCGGTCGACAGCCTGCCCTGCCCGACCGCACCGAAGATCTTGCCGCTCTCGAGCGAGGGCGCGAGGCCCATCGTGTAGTTCTCGGAATACCACCCGTGGCGCAGCAGGTCGTAGTTGAGCCCGCTTGCCGCGAGCAGCTTCTCGGTCGCAACGTGCTCGGGCGCGAGCGGGAGCGGCGACTTGTCGCCCTTCAGGATCGAAGTGTAGGCGAGGTACGACACCCCGGCTCTCTTCGCTGCGTCGATCACGTTGCCGTGCTGCCGCTCGCGCTGGCCGACGGCGTTGCCCGAGATCAGCAGCACTCGGTCGACGCCCTGCAGCGCGGCGTCAAGGCTCGCGGGGTCGTCGTAATCGGCCTTGCGCACCTGCACGCCGAGCTGGTCGTACTTCTGCAGCGCGGTCGGGTCGCGGGCGAGGGCAACGACGTCCTTGGCGTCGACCTTCGTCAGCAGCTCGTCGAGCACCAGGCGGCCCAGCTTTCCGGTCGCCCCGGTCACGGCGTAAGTGGTCATCGGATGGTCTCTCCTAGAGCTTGAACCAGCGTTCGGCGTTGGTCTGGAAGAACTTCTTCTTCTGCACGGGGTCGATCTCGAGATCGTCCATCCAGCGTACCTCGTCGGGGACGTATTGATAGGGGTAATCCATCGCGTACATCACGCGGTCCTCGCCCATGACCTCGATCATCAGCTTGATTGCCGGGCCGAACGGCAGTCCGCTGTTGGTCGCGATGACGTTGTTGCGCATGTAGTGGGACAGGTCGTGCTGCAGCGGCTTGAGCCGCGGGTAGCGCTGGCTGCGGATGCCGGCCTTGTGCATGTAGTCGAGCCGGTAGAGCATGTACGGCAGCCCCTCGCAGCCGTGGCCGAGCATCAGCTGCAGGTTCGGGTAGCGGTCGAACACGCCGGTCGTGAGCAACCGCATCGCGTGGTAGCTGGTCTCGACCGCGAAGCCGAAGATCGCCCCGTCGAGCCCGGCGCCGACCATGTCGCCGATCATGCTGTCGGGCGGCCCCTGCGGGTGGATGTAGAGTGGCAGGTCGAGATCGGCGCAGGCGCGCAGGATCGGATCGAACTGCTCTTCGTCGAGATAGTGCCCGTGGGTGTGGCTGTTGACCTGCACCCCGTGGAAGCCGAGCTCCTCCTTGGCGCGGCGCAGCTCTTGCGCGGACCACTCGGGATCGATCGGCGCGATCGCCGCCATGCCGTAGAACCGGTCGGGGTGCGCTTCGCAGCGGTCCTTGAGGAAGTCGTTGGCGTTGCGGGCAATGCGCTTGGCTTCCTCGGGGTCGAACAGCGACTGCGTGCCCGGGCTGGTCAGCGCGAGCACTGCCTTGTCGATACCCGCCTCGTCCATCGCCTGCAGGCGCAACGCGCCGACGTCGAGCAACCGCTCGCGGATGAAGGTCGTCCGTTCGCTCGGACTGGTGCCGTAGAAACCCCACAGGCTGACGGTGCCCTTGTCGGCGCGGCCTTCCTTGACCAGCCGCAGGATCGCATCGAGCTGCTCCTGGGTGGCAAAGGCTTCCTCGGTGGCGATGCGCAGGTAGCCGCGATCGCCGCCGGTCTTGAGTTCGTGAGTCATTGCGTCCCTTCGGTTCTGTAGGCGCGCGGCCAGATTCCCTGCTTGCCCGGCGAGAGGATGCCATTCGGGTCGAGCGTGTCCTTGATCCGCTCGGCGAAGCGCCGCTGGGCATTGGCGTTGTAGTCGTAAAGCGCGGCGACCTCGTCCATGAAGTCGACGTGGCTGCGGTACTCGCCGTAGCCGAGCCGCGCGGCCGGCTCGAGCATCGCCTTGACCGCGGCATAGGCGCCGCGCGCCTGGGCCTCGTTCTTCGTGTCGAACACCACCAGCGCGACGTGGATCATGCTGCGCCTGCCGACGATGATCGCGGCCGAATAGTCGAGCCCGCGCTCGTTGAGCACGCCGCGCGCGAGATCGCGGATCGCGCAGCCGTCCTTGCCGGCGATCGGCATCGCGCAGGAAAAGCCGATGTGCCCGCCGTCCTCGCCGCCGTACCAGCGGGTCATTCGGTCGAGCGCCATGCTCGGGATGCCCGCCTGCACGCGGTGATGCGGATTCTCGAACTCGGGAAGGTCGTGCCCGTCGAATTCCTCGAAGGTCACCGCGCCGCCCGGCACGGCGGTCAGCGCGCGCTCGATCTTGGCGCGGTTGTGCGCCACGACCGGCGCATCGCCGTAGAGCGCGAAGCGCATGACCCAGCGGCCGAAGCCGGGCGTCGCGGAAATCCGGTCGAGCACCTCCTCGGGGATCGGGCCTTCGCCGGTGTACCACTCCTCGCGGCCCCAGAACGCGCTCGCGGCGCAGACGGCGTTGATGATCATCGGCTGGTTGGGAATGGTCCCGTCGATCATCAGCGGGCGCAGCGCGTCGAGGAAGGTGCCGAAGTGCTCTTCGTTGGCGAGGGTGAACCAGCCCGGGGCATAGACCTCTGGTGGCGGCATCAGCGCGACGCCCATCTTGGTCACGATCCCGAAGTTCGACTGGGTGAAGATCCCGTCCCAGCTCGGCCCCGCGCTGTGCGGATAGATCAGCCAGTTGTGCGGGTTCGACATCCCGCCCATCCCGGTGCGCAGGATGTCGCCGTCGGGCAGCACGACTTCCATCCCGCAGTGGTGGGCGAAATGGTCGCCGATCGGGGTGTAGCCGAGCCCGTGCTCGAGCGCGTTGCCGATCACGCTGCCCGCGCCGAGGTCGGGCACCGACATCCACAGCTTCGAGCCGATCGAGCGCAAGTGATCGTAGAGGTCGAAGAACCGCACCCCCGGCTCGACCAGCGCGACGCAGTTGTCCTCGTCGACTTCGAGCACGCGGTTCATCCGCCTCAGGCTCATCGCGAAGCTGCCCGAGACGCGCGGCGCGCCGCCGCCGTAGCCCTTGTTGCGCCCCTGACTGCTGGTCCAGACCGGCGTGCCGTGCGCGTTGGCGATGCGCAGCACCGCCTGCACCTCCTCGACGCTGCCGGGCAGCAACACTGCGCCCGGGCGATACCACTCGCCCGGCGGGGCGAAGGGATCGCCATGATCGGCCATGCCCTCGGGATCGGTCAGGACGTTCTCCGCGCCCAGGGCGGCGCGCATCGCTTCGAGTGCGGCGTCGAGGCTGCCCGGAGGCAGGGTTCGTTCGTCCATCTCGCGGTTTCCTCTTCCAGAACCCGGCTCAGCCTTCGTGCACCGCCTTGAGCTGCATGCACGCGAGCACGCCCTCGGGCCCGTCCTCGCTGCCGTGGCCCGACCACTTGACTCCGCCGAACGGCGCGTCGGCGCCGCCGATCATGTGACTGTTGATGCCGACCATGCCGGCCTCGAGCTCGGCCGCGAGGCGGCGCTGGCGGCGGAAGTCGCCGGTCCAGGCGTAGGCTGCGAGGCCGTAGGGCAGGCGATTGGCCTCCTCGATCATCTCGGCCTCCCCCTTGAACGGGTTGATCAGCGCTACGGGGCCGAACGGTTCCTCGTTCATGATCTGCGCATCGAGCGGGATCTCGCTGAGCACCGAGGGCTCGTAGAAGAACCCGCGGTTGCCAATGCGCTTGCCGCCGGTGTGCAGCCTGGCGCCCCTGGCGGTCGCGTCGCCGATCAGCCGGTCCATCGCCTCGGGCCGGCGCGGGTTGGCCATCGGGCCCATCTGCGTGCCTTCGACGAGGCCGTCGCCGACCTTGATCGCCTTCGCCCGCTCGACGAAGCCGTCGCGGAACTGCTCGAACACGCTTTCCTCGACGATGAAGCGGGTCGGGCTGACGCAGACCTGGCCGGCGTTGCGGTACTTGCCGAACACCGCGGTCTCGAGCGCCTTGTCGAGGTCGGCGTCGCCGAACACCAGCACCGGACCGTGCCCGCCGAGCTCCATCGTCGTGCGCTTCATGTCTTCGGCGGCGAGCTTGGCGAGGTGCTTGCCGACGACGGTCGAGCCGGTGAAGCTGAGCTTGCGGATCACCGGCGATGCCAGGAGGTGGCGGCTCACTTCATCGGGCACGCCGAACACTGCCTGCGCAACTTCCTTGGGCAGGCCCGCATCGAGCAGGCACTGGAGGACCGCCAGCGCCGATGCGGGCGCCTCTTCGGCCGCTTTCATGATCACCGAGCACCCGGCCGCGATCGGCGCGCCGAGCTTGCGGCCGGGGTTGCCGATCGGGAAGTTCCACGGGGCGAACGCGGCGACCGGCCCGACCGGTTCCCAGCGCACGGTCGAACGCATGCCCTCGGGCCGGACCAGCTCGCGGCCATAGAGGCGGAAGCACTCGCCGGCGTAGAAGTTGAACAGGCCGACGTTCATCATCACTTCGATGCGGCTCTCGGCGAGCGGCTTGCCCTCCTCCATCGTCGCGATGCGGGCGATCTGCTCCTGCCGCTCGGCCATCAGCCGTGCGGCGCCCTGGAGCACGGCGGCGCGTTCCTGCGGGGTCGACTTGCGCCAGATCCGGAAGCCCTTAGCCGCGGCCTCGAGCGCGCGGTCGAGATCGGCCGCCTCGGCCAGCGGCAACGCGCCGATCGGCTCGCCGGTAACCGGGTTGACCACGTCGAAGGTCCGCCGGCCGCCGCCGGAGACCTTCTCGCCGTCGATGATCATGTGGAGGTCGGGATATTCAGGCAAGGAAGCCTCCTTCGTGGTCGCGGGAGAGCTCGATCCGAGACGGTCCGAAGAGCGGCTCGGCTGACCATACGACTCTCCCGGTTCGTATGTGTTGCTTACGATTGCGGCGGCCCCGTTGCCGAGTCAACGGGGCTGCGAGCCGCTCACAGGCCCATAGACTCGAGCCGCTCGACCTCTTCCCGATAGGGCTTGATCCCGCGCCACATGAAGACCGCGGCGGTCGGCAGAAGGACTACCGCGGTGATCAGGATCGCTTTCCAGATCTGCTCCTCGTCGCCGACGACGAAAGTGCTGACCCCGCCGATGACCATCGGCCCCATCGCACCGAAGAAGGTGAACATGAACAGGTAGAGCGCCGTCACCTGGCCACGCATTTCGTTAGGGGCGATACGCTGGATCGCCGCGTTCTGCGCGGGGGCACCGGCGAGCCCGAAGAACGCGGCCAGTGCCATCATCAGCAGCGCCAGCTCGCCGCTCGGCATGAGCGGCATGGCGATCGTCACGGCCGCGGTGCAGGTGAAGATGATCGCGGTCGCGCGGATGTTGGCGTCCTTGTAGCGCTTGCCGAGCCAGGTCACGAACGCGCCGCCGACGGCGATGCCGAGCAGCATCGCCACCAGCAGCATGGTCCCGAGCAGGTCGCCGAGCTGGGCTTCGTCCCACCCCTCGTAGGTCCTCAGGATGAACGGCGCGCGGAATTGCGGCAGGCCCTGGCTTTCGGTCGCGGACATCGCCAGCGCGACGAACAACGGCAGGAACACGTACTTGCGTTTCCAGATCGCCACCGCCGCATCGAAGCCCATGAAGGCGAGCGCCTTGCGCCAGAGCGGCGCCGAGGGGGGCACGAGCTGCCGGGCCGCGGGCGGGCTGCGGCGCGGAGGCTCCTTGACCGTCAGCCAGATCAGCGCGGCAAGCAGACCAGGCAGGCCGACGGCGATCAGCACCAGCTGCCAGCTGAAGATCTCGAACACCCCGAAGCTCAGCGTTTCGCCGAGCGTCTCGGTCCAGCGGATCAGCCGCCCGCCGAGGATGTTGCCGAGCGAGTTGCCGAGGATGAAGCCGAGCTGGAGCAGCGCGAAGACCAGCGGAATCTTCAGCGGACGGAAATAGTCGACCAGGATCGAGTAGGAGCCCGGCCCGTTGGCCGACGAGCTCGCGCCGACGAACAGCCGGGTGGCGACGAGCTGCCACAGGTTCTGCGCGAGGCCGCCGAGCGCCATGATCGTGCCGAGCGCGGCGATCCCGGCCGAAAGCACGTACTTGCGCGGAAAGATATCCACCAGCCGTGCGAGGGGGATGCCGACGATCACGTAGGCGACGACGGTCACCGGGCCGAGCAGCAGCCCGAGCACGAAATCCGAAATGCCGAAGCTGAGCTTCATCTTCTCGGCCAGCAGGCCGAACGCGGTCTGGTCCAGGAAGGTGATGAAGGTCGCGAAGACCACCGCGAACAGCGCCCAGTAGCCGGCCTTTTCCGAGGGCCATGGCTGCGTCGCGGCGCCGGACGCAGCCCTGCCGGCTTCTGCGGCCAGTTCCCCTCCGGTGGGCGCGATCGCCATGGCTGCTCTCCCGCTGCCCCGCGTTGTCCGGGGTCGTTCTGCCGCGATTCCGCTTGCCCCTAGTTTCTAGGAGGCGAATAGGAAAACGCGAGCGGGAAAGTTGTCGCATTGCGTCGCAACGGCGACAAGCGACGGGAGAGAAAGGGTCGCGATGCAGAATCTCGCCGGCAAGACGGCGTTCGTCACCGGGGGTGGGAGCGGAATTGGGCTGGGAATCGCCCAGGCGCTGCTCGGCGCCGGGATGCGCGTGGTCATCGCCGACATCCGCGAGGACCACCTCGAGAACGCCCGCGAAGAGCTCGACGGCCGAGGCGACGTGCTGCCGATCCCGCTCGACGTGACCGACCGCGAGGCCTTTGCCGCCGCGGCCGACGAGACGGAGCGCAAGTTCGGCAACGTCCACGTGCTGGTCAACAACGCCGGCGTCGCCGCGCTCGGCCCGGTCGAGCTGGCCAAGTACGGCGACTGGGACTGGACGCTCGGCGTGTGTCTCGGCGGCACCATCAACGGCATCGTCACCTTCCTGCCGCGCATCCTCGCCCACGGCGAGGGCGGGCACATCGTCTCGACCGCGTCGATGAGCGGCATCGTTCCGCACGCCGGGGCGGCGACTTACGTCACTGCCAAGTGCGCGATCGTCGGGCTGATGGAAGCGATGCGCGCCGAGCTCGAGGATCGCGGGGTGATCTGCTCGGCGTTCTGCCCCGGCGGGGTACAGTCGAACATCGCCGAAGCCGGCAAGACCCGCCAGGCCCGGTTCGCGGAGACCGGCTACGCCGAGACCGACAAGGCGCGGCAGAGCTCGAGCAACCTGCACCACCTGTTCATGACCAAGGAGGAAGTCGGCGAGCGCGTGCTCGAGGGTATCCTCGCCGACGAACTGTTTATCCTCACCCACTCCGAATTCCTCGAAGGGGTCCGGGACCGCGCCGCGGCGATGGTCGCCGCGGTCCCCCATCGACGGCCCGAGAACCACGAATACAAGCAGACTTTCGCACGGCTGTTCCGTAACCCGGTTCACGCCGCCGAAAGAGCCCGGCAGGAGAAGCTCAAGGCATGAGTCCCCAGGAATACGACGAGCAGTACGCAGCCGATCGCGCCGCGATCGAAGACCTGATGGCGCGCTATCTGTTCGCGCTCGACTACAACGACCTCGACAGTTTCATCGAGATGTTCACCGACGACGCCGAGTTCGAGTTCGCGCGCGGCCGGGTGGCAGGCAAGGCCAACATCCTCGAGGCCGTCGAAGGCTTCAAGAAGCGCATCGGCGAGCACTACAAGGACGAGGACGGCAACCCGGCGGTGCTGCGCCACGTGCTCGCGCACACCGCCATCCGCGTGGTCGGCGACCGCGCCTGGACCCGCGCGCAATGGTTCGAGATGGCCAACGACGGGCCCGGCAAGAGCCTCAAGATGGGGACTTTCGGGATCTACGAGGACAAGCTGCGCAAGGTGGACGGCCGCTGGCTGTTCAGCGAGCGGCGGATCATGAATGAGTTCCTCCCCGGGCGCGAGAGCGGGCCGGAGAATCCGATCCGCTCGATGGACGCGGCGGCGGCGTGAGCGGGTACGCGCGCGACCGGGCCGAGATCGCCGATCTCATGGCCCGCTACCTGTTCGCGATGGATTACCACGACGCCGACGCCTACGCCGAGTGCTTCACCGAGGACGGCGTGCTCGACTACGCGATGGGCACGCTGGTCGGCCGCGAGGCGATCCGCGCCGAGGCGCTGGTGTTCCGCGACAAGATCGCCGAGGTGTTCAAGGACTGGCAGGGCAACCCGGCCAAGCTGCGCCACCTCGTGCACCAGAAGGCGCTCGAGATCGACGGCGAACGCGCGTGGCACGTCGGGCTGTGGTGGGAAATGACCAACGGCGGCCCCGAAGGCTCGGTGGCAACGCCGTCGTTCGGCACATACGAGGACGAACTGGCCCGGGTCGACGGGCGGTGGCTGTTCAAGCGGCGCAAGATCTACAACGAGTTCCTGCCCGGACGCGAGAGCGGGCTGGGCAACCCGGTGCTGGCAATGGGAGGCGGTCGGTGATCGACTTCGCCGGCCGCACGGCTTTCGTCACCGGTGGGGCCAACGGCGTCGGGCTCGGGATCGTGCGCAACCTGCTCAACGAGGGCTGCAAGGTTGCGATCGCCGACATCCGCCAGGACGCGATCGACGCGGCCCTTGCCAGCCTCGACAATCGCGAGGTCATGGGCGTCCGGCTCGACGTGATGGACCGCGCAGGCTTCGCTGCCGCCGCGGACGAGGTCGAGGCCGCGTTCGGCCCGGTCAGCCTGGTGTTCAACAACGCCGGCATCAACCTCTTCCAGACGATCGAGGACAGCTCCTACGACGACTGGGACTGGGTGCTCGGCGTCAACCTCGGCGGGGTGATCAATGGCGTGATGACCTTTGCCCCGCGGATGAAGGCGCGCGCCCTGTCGGGCGAGGTCACCGGTGGGCACATCACCAATACCGCCAGCATGGCGAGCTTCATCGCCAGCGGGGCGCCGGGCATCTACAACACCGCCAAGTTCGCGGTGCGCGGGCTCAGTTACTCGCTGCGCCACTCGATGTATCGGTACGGCATCGGCGTCTCGGTGGTGCACCCGGGGCTGGTCAAGAGTGTGATCTACGCGAGCGACGAGGTGCGGCCGGAACGGCTCAAGGGCGCGGCCAGGACGGTCGACGCGGCGGCGGTCGAGCGGCTCGCGGGCATCCACGAGTTCGGCATGGAACCCGACACCATCGGCGCGCGCATCCTCGACGGCATCCGCGAGAACCGCGCCAACATCTTCCCCCACCCGGATCACAAGGCCGAGCTCGAGGAGCTGTTCGCCGAGATCCTCGCCGACTACCGCGACTATCCGGAAGATGCGGGCCACGAGCAGCGGATCGCGTTCGAGAATGTCCGCCGCGACAACTTCGCCGAGACCCGCCGCAAAGCCAGGATGCTCGAATGACCCTCGCCCGGGAAATAGGGACAGCCCTCTTTTCGCCGGGAGAATAGGACTGTCCCTATTTTCGTGATCCGCCCGCTGGTTCGGGGAGGTTGGCGTTCAGGCGGCAGGTTCTAGAAGGCGCGGCATGACCCGATTCCCTGCGCTCCTCGCCGTCGCCGTGCTCGCCGCTCCCGCCGCCGCGCAGGAGGCGCCGCGCTACACGCTCGAGCACCGCATGCTGCTGCGCTGCTCGGCGGTGTTCGCGATCGTCGCCGGCGAGCAGCAGCGTGGCGTCGCCGCGGCCCTCGCCTATCCGCCGCTGACCGAGCGCGGCCGCGAGTACTTCGTCCGCTCGAGCGTGCGGCTGATGGACGATCTCGCGATCAGCCGCGAGCAGGTCGAGACAAGCCTGCGCGGCGAGGTCGGAGCGCTGCAGCAGGCCGCGGCGGAGGCGCCCGACCGCGCGGCCTATCTCGACGAGGTGATGCAGCCGTGCCTTTCGGCGCTGGAGGCGTCCGGGCTGTAGACGCGCCGTGCGCCGTGCGGCATGAGCCGGGGCGCCATGTGGCAGTTGTTCTGTTTCCCCCTATGCCCGTTCAGCCGAAAGGTCCGGCTCGCGCTCAGCGAGAAGGGCGTCGGCTACGAGCTGCGCCGCGAGTACCCGTGGGAGGCGAGCGACGCGTTCTACGCGCTCAACCCGGCGGGCCGCACGCCGGTGCTGCGGCTCGAGGAGAAGAACCTGACGCTGATCGACAGCCAGGCGATCTGCGAGTTCTTCGAGGAGACGGTCGACAAGAGCCCGCTGATCCTCGGCACCGCCGCGGGCCGCGCCGAGATCCGGCGGCTGACCGCGCTGTTCGACGAGGCCTTCTACCTCGACGTGACCCAGCCGCTGCTGAACGAGAAGATGAAGAAGCGGCTGGTGCTCAGGCAGCCGCCGGACTCGGCTGTGCTGCGCCGAGCGATGCGCCAGGCGCACGAGCACCTCGAGTACATCGACTGGCTGATCAATACGCGCCGCTGGCTTGCCGGCGCCCAGCTGAGCCTCGCCGATTTCGCCGCCGCGGCACAGATCTCGGTTGCCGACTACCTCGGTGGGATCGACTGGACCGGCCACCCCGAGGCGCACGGCTGGTACCGGGTCATGAAGAGCCGCCCGAGCTTCCGCCCGTTGCTGACCGAGAAGATGGACGGCATCCCCCCGCCAAGCCACTACGCCGACGTGAACGCCTGAGCAGAGGCCCCAAACCCGGCGAGACGCCGCTGCCCCTTGGGCATCCGCCAAGCCATCCCATATTTGCTCGCGCAAGGAGACCCGGCCATGGCCGACAAGATGATCCTCACCGACGCCGAGTGGCGCGAGCGGTTGACGCCTGAGCAATACCGGATCCTGCGCCAGCACGGCACCGAGCGCGCGTTCACCGGCAAATACGAGAAGAACAAGGCACCCGGCGCATATCTCTGCGCCGGGTGCGGACAGCCGCTGTTCGAGAGCGCGGACAAGTACGACAGCGGTTCTGGCTGGCCGAGCTTCGTGCGCCCGGTCTCGGACGAGGCGGTCGAGGAGCATCGCGACGTGTCGCACGGAATGGTCCGCACCGAAGTTGTCTGCGCGCGCTGCGAGGGGCACATCGGCCACGTCTTCCCCGACGGTCCGCCCGACCGCGGCGGCCTGCGCTACTGCATCAACAGCGCCGCGCTCGACTTCAGGCCGGAGGAAAAGTGAACGGCGGACGCGCGCCGCGCGTTAACGCCACGTTCCGATTACCCTATGCACAGACGCGCTGACTGGGAGGGTGGCTCACGCCCCGCTGCAGGATGACTGACGCCCGATGGCCGAGCTGAAGCGGGGCACGCGAACCCGCAACCGAACCAAGGCCGCGCGGCGGGGCGGCCCTCCGATACCGCCACCGCCGCGCTGGCGCGTATGGCTCAAGCGGCTGTTCATCTGGAGCGGCGCGCTCGCCGCGCTGCTGCTGCTCGCGCTCGGTACAGCGGTCTATTTCGCCGCGCGCAACATGCCCGGCTACGCCACGCTGATGACCAGCCAGGTCGGGCAGACGATCGTCGTCCGCGCGCGCGACGGAACCGAGATCGTCGCGCTCGGCCCGAGCTACGGCGAGTGGCTCTACTCCGACGAAATTCCGCAGGTGATGAAGGACGCGATGGTCGCGGTCGAGGACCGGCGGTACTACTCGCACTTCGGCATCGACCCGATCGGCATTGCCCGCGCGCTGTGGGTCGCGGCCACCGATGACCAGCCGATCCGCGCGACATCGACGATCACCCAGCAGCTCGCGCGCAACGTGTTCCTGAACTCGAACCGGACGATGGACCGCAAGCTGCGCGAGGCGGTCCTGGCGATGGCGCTCGAGTGGAAATTCTCCAAGGAGCAGATCCTCGAGCTCTACCTCAACAAGGTCTACTTCGGCGGTGGTGCCTACGGCATCGATTCGGCGAGCCGCAAGTTCTTCAGCCACTCGGCGCGCGAGCTGTCGACCGCGGAAGCGGCGATCATCGCCGGGCTGGTCAAGGCTCCGAGCCGCTACTCGCCGACCGCCGACGTCGACGCCGCGGTCGGGCGTGCCAACGTGGTGCTCGAGCAAATGCGCAAATACGGAGCGATCGGGCCGGCCGAAGCGGCCACGGTCGACGTCTCGGCGGTCAAGCTGCGCCGCGAGCAGGGGCAGAACTCGGCGCGCTACTTCACCGACTACGTCCTGCCGCAGCTCGAGCTGCTGCTGCCCGACCCCGGCAATGAGCCGATCGAGGTCTGGACCACGCTTGATCTCGACATGCAGCGGGCGGCGACCGACGCGATCAGGGCCAACGTTCCCTCCGGAGCCCAGGGTGCGCTCGTCAGTCTCGATCGAGACGGCGCGATCCGCGCGCTCGTCGGCGGCACGGATTACGTCAAGTCGAACTACAACCGCGCGACCGACGCGATGCGCCAGCCGGGATCGGCGTGGAAGCTGTTCGTCTATCTCGCTGCGCTCGAGGCCGGGTATACGCCCGATGCCACGGTGCAGGACGTGCCCGTGACGATCCGGGGCTGGAGCCCGCGCAATTCGAACGGCCGCTTCATCGGACCGACCACGCTGCGCACCGCGTTCGCCTATTCGATCAACACGGTTGCCGCGCAGCTCGGCAACGAGGTCGGCTTTTCGAACGTCGCCTCGATGGCGCGCCGGTTCGGCATCACCACTCCGATCAACACCAACCCATCAATGGTACTCGGTACCTCGGAAGTGCGGGTCATCGACCTGACCCGCGCGTTCGCCTCGGTCGCCGCTGGCGGCCGCTCGATCGAGCCCTACGGCATAACCCGCGTCCTCACTTCGGACGGGGAAGTGCTGTACCGGCGCGAGGAGCCGCGCAGCTATCAACTCGTACCCGACTATGTGTCCGCAGGTATCACCGACCTGCTGCAGACCGCGGTCAATACCGGCACCGGCCGCGCAGCACAGATCGGCCGCCCGGTCGCGGGCAAGACCGGCACCACGAGCTCGAACAAGGACGGCTGGTTCGTCGGCTTCTCGAGCGGCATCACCACGGGCGTGTGGATGGGGCGCGACGATGCGCGCTCCGTCGCCGGACTGCAGGGCGGGACGGCCCCGGCCCGCGCCTTCGCTGCCTTCATGCGCCAGGCCGTGAGGGGTCGCCCGATCGAGGAGTTCGACACCGAGATCACGTTGCCGGACTGGCAGCTGGAGCCTGATGAGGAGTGGCTCTACGGCCAGCCCGGCGATGACTATTACTACGTCGACGAGCAGGGCAACCTGATCGAGCCCGCCGTCCCGACCGATCGCCGCGGGCCGCCGTTCCCGGTCGAAGGAGAGCTGCCGCCCGAAGCGCCGCGCCGTCCCGAAACCCGCGTGCCCGAGCCGGCGCCCGGTCGTCCGGCCCCGCCGGCTGCGAGCGACGAGTTCCTGGATCGGGCCACCGGCCGCAACCAGGACGGCGAAGGGCAATAGGAGCCGGGGGCCGCCCCGGCTCCCCGGATCAGCGAATACGGACCGGGATCGAGACCGGCTGGCCGTTGCGCGGACGCACGCGCAGGAGCACGGCTTCACGGCCCGCCGCCTTCGCGTCGGCGATCACCCGTTCGAGATCGGCGACGCTGCCCACGGTCCGGCCGTTTGCGCTGAGGACGATCGTTCCCGGGGTGATGCTCTTGCTCGCGGCGTCGGAGTTCGGGTCGATGTCTGTCACCACCAGGCCCCGCGTGTCGGAACCGACACCCAGCTGGGCCGCGATCTGCGGCGTCAGAGGCACGGCCTGGAGTCCCAGCGACTGCGGGAGCGTGCCCTGGCTTTCCTCGCCCGGCCGCTGCGGTACACCGCTTTCGGGGTCGACCAGCTGCGCGGCGAGCTCTTCTTCGCTCGGCCTGCGGCCGACGGTCACGGGGATCGTGCGGCGTTCGCCGTCGCGGATCACCTCGACGTTGATCCGCCGTCCCGGCGCTATATTGGCGACGAGGAAGGACAGCGTCTGGTCGCGGGTCACCTCCTTGCCGTCGACGCGCACGACCACGTCGCCCGGCAGCAGGCCGGCCTGCTCGGCGGGTTCGCCAGGCTGGACCGACTGGATGAACTCACCGCGGTTGGCGGGCAGGCCGAGCGCCTCGGCCAGGTCCTCGTTCATCGGCTGGATGCGCACGCCGAGGTAGCCGCGCAGGATCTCCTCGCCGGCGATAAGCTTCTCGACGATCGGCTTGGCGGTCTCGGCCGGGATTGCGAAACCGATGCCGACGCTGCCGCCCGAGGGCGAGAAGATCGCGTTGTTGATCCCGATCACGTGGCCCTGCATGTCGAACAGCGGACCGCCGGAGTTGCCGCGATTGATGCTGGCGTCGGTCTGGATGTAGCGGTCGTAGGCGCCCGCTCCGGTGGCGCGGTGCACGGCCGAGACGATGCCGCTGGTGACGGTGCCGCCAAGGCCGAACGGGTTGCCGATCGCGACCACCCAGTCGCCGACCCGCGCATCGTTCGAATCGCCGAACTCGACGTAGGGGAACGGCTCGTCGCGGGTGATCTTGAGTACCGCGAGATCCGAGGCGGCGTCGCGCCCGATGACTTCGGCCGGATACTCGGTCCCGTCGGGCGTCGTGACGGTGACTTCCTTGAGTTCAGCGCGGCCGTCGGGCTGGATCACGTGATTGTTGGTAACTACGTAGCCATCGGGCGAGATGATGAAGCCCGACCCGAGCGACTGCGCCTCGCGCGTGGTCGGCTGGCCGCTTCCGCGATTGCCGAACAGGTCGGCGAACGGGGTGCCGGCAAACGGGTTCGCGTTGACCGTGATCTGCTGGCGAGTCGAGATGTTGACGACCGCCGGCGCGAGCTGCTCGGTCAGGTCGGCAAAGCTCGCGGGCGCGCCCGAGCGGGGTACGATCCCGCTGATCTGCCGTTCGTCGTTCTGGGCGACCTGCGCACCCGCAGGGACGCCCGTGATCAGGGACACGGCCGCCCCGCCTGCCAGCAGGGCCGCGGTGATGCCGTAGGAGTAGCGCACGGGCTTCACGTCCTCTTGTTTCCTTCTCTCAAATCCTCGGTCCAGCAGGCGGATTCACGATTGCCGGGCTGAATACCGATTGAACGGCTAGCGGCTCCCGCCGTTGCGGAACTGGCGAAGATAGGCGTTGCCTTCGTCCAGGATGATAGAACTGCTGCCGCTGCCCGTCTGGAACGTCTGACGGTAGGACTGCATCGCGCGGTAGAAATCGTAGAAGTCGGGGTCCTTGTTGAAGGCCTCGGCATAGATCCTCGCCGCGGCGGCCTCCGCTTCGGCGCGGATGATCTGCGCATCGCGCCGGCCCCGGGCGCGGATTGTCTCGGCCTCTTCCTGGCGGTCGGACTGCATGCGCGTGAACGCCGCCTGGAGCGGCGTGCCCTGCGGCAGGTCGGCCCGCTTGATGCGAACGTCGAGAACCTGCGCGCCGTATTGCCGCGCCTGGCGGTCGAGTGCCTCGCGGATGTTGCTCATCGCATTGCCGCGCTCCGGAGTCAGCAGGCTGGCGAAGGTACGGCGGCCGAGCTCCTGCCGCAGCACCGAGGTCAGGATCGGCTCGAGCTGGTTGCGCAGCTGTTCCTCGCTCCCGGCGCGCTCGACGAACAGCACCGGATCGAAGATGCGGAAGCGCGCATAGGCGTTGACCTCGAGACGCTGCTGGTCGTTCGACAGCACGGTCTCGCCTTCCATGTCGAGATCCATGATCCGGCGATCGACGTACTGGATGCGCTCCACCAGGGGGACGCGGTACCACAGGCCGGCGCCGGTCTGACCGTAGGGCCGGTCGGGGTCGAAGCGGTTGATCACGCTGACCGGCTCGCCGGTGCGGATCTTCACCGCCTGGTGGGTTTCGGGCACGATCACGATCGAGCTGGCGGCGACGAGGATCAGCGCGACGAGTGCCAGGATCGTCAGCCGGTGGTTCTGCCAGACGGTTTCCATCAGTCGTCTCTCGCTGCTTGCTGGGCCGCGCGGCGGCGCAGTTCGGGGAGTGGCAGGTACGGGGTCACCCCGTCCGCCTCGACGATGGTCTTGTCGGTGTTCGAGAGCACGCTTTCCATGGTCTCGTAATAGAGGCGCCGCCGGGTCACCTCGGGCGCCAGGCGGTACTGTTCGTAGATCTCGTTGAACTCGGCCGCGCTGCCCTGTGCCTGGGCCAGCAGCTGCTGCTCGTAGCGGCGCGCGTCGTTGAGGTTCCGCTCGGCATCCTGCCGCGCCGCCAGCACGTCGTTGAAGGCCTCGATCACCTGCTGCGGCGCCTCGGTCCGGGCGATCTCGACGCCCTGCACGGCAATACCGGCGCCATAGGCGTCGAGGATCGCCTGCATGCGGGTGCGCACGCGCGTCTCGACCTGTTCGCGCCCCGCCCCCGAGAGCACGCGGTCGAGGTCGGTCTCGGCCACCGAGGCGCGCATCGCTGCCTCGGCCACTTCACGCAGCGTCTCGACCGGATCGGCGAGCTCGAAGCTGTACTGGACCAGGTCCTTGATGTTCCAGCGGATGAGGTATGAGAGATCGACGAGGTTCTGGTCCCCGGTCAGGATCAGGTTCTCCCCGCTGCCGCCGATGTTCTCGAGCCGGATCTCGCTGACGTTCTCCACGCTGACCGACTGGATCGGCCAGGGAAAGGTGAAGTTGGTGCCCGGGTTGAGCGTGTGCGAGTACTTGCTGCCGAGCCAGGTCACGATCCCCTGCTCGCGCGGCTGAATGAAGTGCACGCTGGTGAAACCGAGCCAGGCCACCGCGAGGACGCCGAGAATGATCGGCAGCCAGCTTCCGCCGCCGGGCCTTTCGGGCAGACGGAAGTTCGGGCCCCGCGGCCCGCCCGAGCGGCGCGGACCTTCGGGACCGCGGTGCTTGAAGATATCCTCGATGTTCGCCGAACGCCGCCGCTCCTCCGAACCCCCGCCGGGAAGCCAGGGATTGCGAGGGCCCTTGGGCGGGTTCTCGCCGGAAGACGGCGCGTCGCCTCCGTCGCCTTGTCCGCCGGCGCCCTTGTCACCCCCCGGCTTGCCCCACGGACTGCGCTTGCCGGCCATCGCCAGTACGATCCTCTCGATCATCCCGCCCTTTCGCTCCATCGGCACTGTTATAGGGGCGGGCGCTGCAAAAAACAGGGGCGCCTACATTTTCGCTGCACCGCGCGGACAGACAGGCTAGCAGGCGGGCCATGACTTCCGCCAGCGATATTGAGCAGCAGCTTCCGGCCACCCTAGCCCCGCGCATCCGCTCCGTGCGGTTCGTCAACGGGGTTGCGACGCTGGTTGCCGACGCGACCGGCCTCGGCCGCACCGAGGCCGCCGGGCTCCAGCGCGAGCTCGAGCAGGTTGTCGGCGGTCTCCCCGGCGTGAGCGAAGTGCGCGTCGCGCTGATGGCCGACAAGGTCCGGCGGCAGGTGATCGTGGTCGGCTCGGGCAAGGGCGGGGTCGGCAAGTCGACGCTGACAGCCAACCTCGCCGTCGCGCTCGCCCGTGCAGGGCGCAAGGTCGGCGTGGTCGACGCCGACATCTACGGCCCCTCGCAGCCGATGCTGCTCGATGCCGCCAACGAGAAGCCGACGGCCGAAGGCCAGCAGCTGATCCCCGTGGAAAGCCCGCATGGCGTGAAGCTGCTGTCGATGGGCCAGCTCGTTCCGCCGGGGAAGGCCATCGCCTGGCGCGGGCCGATGACGGGGAGCGCGCTCGGCCAGTTGATGGACGCGCAATGGGGTGATGCGGAGGTCCTCCTCGTCGACCTGCCGCCGGGCACCGGCGACGTCCAGCTGACCATGCTGCAGAAGTTCAAGCCCGCCGGGGCGATCGTCGTCTCGACGCCGCAGGACCTCGCGCTGATCGACGCGACCCGGGCGCTCGACCTGTTCCGCCAGGCCGAGGTGCCGGTGGTCGGCATCGTCGAGAACATGGCCGGCTACCTCTGCCCGCACTGCGGGCAACCGAGCGACCCGTTCGGCGCGGGCGGGGCCGAAGCCGCGGCGCGCGCGCTCGGCGAGGATTTCCTCGGCCGCATCCCGCTGGCGATGGCGATCCGCATCGCCAGCGACGCGGGCCAGCCGCCCGCCGGCGGCGACCGGCCCGAGGGGGAGCCGTTCGCGGCGATAGCCGAGCGGCTCGGCGAGTGGCTCGACCGGCAGTGAGGGTCGAACCCTGAGCCGCCTCCGGGTCTCGCGGCGCGGCGTGCTCGCCGGCGCCGCCGCAGGCGGCGGGCTGCTCGTCGCCTGGACCCTGCTGCCGCGCAGCCACGACGTCCCGCTTTCTCCGGGCCGCGACGAGGCGGCGTTCAACGCCTGGCTCAAGATCGGCAGCGACGGCGTGGTCACGGTCGCGGTGCCGCAGCTCGAGATGGGCCAGGGCGTGACGACCCTCCTGCCGCAGATCGTCGCGATCGAACTCGGCGCCGACTGGCGCCAGGTCGCGGTCGAGCCGGCCCCGGCGAGCGGAGCCTACGTCAACCTGCCGCTCGCGGCGCGCTGGGCGCCGCTGTGGCGGCCGACGATTGCCGCGCTTGCCGACGAGCCCCACGACTGGCTGCTGCGCCGCTGGGCCGAGAACCATCGCTTCGGGGCCACTGCCGAGGGCACCTCGCTTGCCGCGTTCGAGATGCCGTGCCGCGAGGCCGGTGCCGCCGCGCGGGCGATGCTGGCGATCGCGGCGGCCGAGCGCTGGGCCGTCGACTGGGAAGAATGCGACGCACAGGGCGGCTTCGTCGTCCACGGAGAGCAGCGGCTGAGCTTCGCCCGGCTGGCCGAGGAAGCGGCACGCTACTCGCCCCCCGATCCGCCGCCGCTCAGGCCCGAACCCCCGGCCGACCGGCTGCCGCCGTTTGTCGCACCCGACGAGCTGCGCATCGCCTATCCGCGGCTCGACCTTCCGTCGAAGGTCGACGGCAGTCACCTGTTCGCCGGCGACGTGCGTCTTCCGGGCCTGGTCCACGCGGCGATCCGCCACGGCCCGGTCGACCAGGCCGAGCTGTCGAGCTTCGAAGCCGAGGCAGCCGCCGGGATGCGCGGCCTGGTCGGCGTGGTCGAGGGCAAGCGCTGGCTCGCCGCGGTCGCGACCGACTGGTGGACGGCCGAACGGGCGCTCGACGCCATGGCCCCACGTTTCACGCTTTCGGGACCGGTGACGAGCGCGCGGATCGACGAATTGCTCGACGCGGGCGTGCGGCGGGGCAAAGCGCAACGGGTCGCCGTGCGCGGCGCCGGCGACTCAACCATGGACAAGCCGAGCCTGGCGCTGCGCTACGATGTGATGCCGGCGGCGCACGGCACGATCGAGACCGCGAGCTGCACCGCCCGGCTCGCCGACGGCCGACTTGAGCTGTGGCTCGCCAGCCAGGCGCCGGAGAAGGCGCGCGAGGCCGCGGCCAAGGCGCTGGGCATGGACCTTGCCAACGTCGTGCTTTACCCGATGCCCGCGGGCGGCAGCTTCGATCGGCGGCTCGAGCACGACCACGCGATCGAGGCGGCACTGGTCGCACGGGAGATCGGACGCCCGGTGCAGCTGACCTGGTCGCGCTGGCAGGAGCAGCTGGCGCTGCGTCCGCGCCCGCCGGTCGCCGCGATACTCAGCGCGCGGTTCGGGGCGGAGGGCCGTATCGACACGTTCCGCGCCCGGCTGGCCATGCCACCCTCGGCACTCGAGTTCGGGCGCCGGCTGTTCGACAACAACACGACCTGGGCGGCGATCGACGCGGTCGAGGGCGAGGCCGACCCGATAGCCTGCGAAGGCCTGATGCCACCCTATTCGATCCCCAACGTCGCGGTCGACCACGTCCCGGTGCGAATCGCGCTGCCGACGGGCCGGCTGCGGGGCAATGCGCACGGCTACACCTGCTTCTTCGTCGAGAGCTTCATCGACGAGATTGCGCTGCGCAACGCGCAGGAGCCGCTCAGCTTCCGCATCTCGATGCTCGGCGACGACCTGCGCCTCGCGCATTGCCTGCAGCGCGCCGCGCGGCTCGGCGAATGGAACGGCGGCGCCCCGGGCAGCGGGCAGGGCCTCGCCTGTCACCGCATGGGAGACGCGGCGACCGGCGGGCGGATCGCGCTCGTTGCGACCGCCGTCGCGGGCCAGGGCGGCGTGCGCGTCGGCAAGCTCTCCGTCGCCGTCGACATCGGCCGCGTGGTCAATCGCGACATCGCCCTGCAGCAGATCGAAGGCGGGCTGATCTACGGGCTCGGACTCGCGCTCGGCTCGGGTGTCGAGTACCGGCGCGGAATGCCGCAACAGGGCCGCCTTTCCGCGCTCAACCTGCCGACGCTCGCCGAGAGCCCGGAGATCGCGATCGACCTGATCGAAAGCGACGCCGAGCCTTTCGATCCCGGCGAGCTGCCGGTTGCTCCCGTAGCGCCGGCGATCGCCAATGCGCTGTTCTCGGCGACCGGCCTCAGGCTGCGTCGCCTGCCGCTTCTTTCCGGAGGCCTGTGATGCGGCCGCCCGACCATCCGGCCGTCGCGAGCGGACGCGTCGGCGTGTTGCTGGTCAACCTCGGCACCCCCGACGCGCCGACGCCCGGAGCGGTGCGCCGCTATCTCGCCGAGTTCCTGTCCGACCGCCGCGTGGTCGAGATCCCGCCGGTCGTCTGGCAGCCGATCCTGCGCGGGATCATCCTCAACACACGGCCGAAGAAGTCGGCGCGCGCCTATGCGCAGGTCTGGACGGAGGCCGGCTCGCCGCTGGCGGCGATCACCGCGGAGCAGGCCCGGGCCCTCCAGGCGCGCCTCGGCGACACGGTCGAGGTAGCCCATGCCATGCGCTACGGACGTCCGGCGATCGGCGACGAGTTGCAAAAGCTCGTCGAAGCCGGCTGCGACCGCATCCTCCTCGCCCCGCTCTACCCGCAGTACAGCGCCTCGACCACGGCGACGGCGATCGACGCGGCCGGCAAAGCGCTCCGGCGGATGCGCCGCCAGCCGGCGCTGCGCACTCTGCCGCCGTACTACGACGACCCCGCCTACATCGGCGCGCTGGCGAGCGATCTCGCCGCGCAGCTGGACGCACTCGACTTCACGCCCGAGGTGCTGCTGCTCAGCTTCCACGGCACGCCCGAGCGCTCGCTGCATCTCGGCGATCCCTATCATTGCCATTGCCGCAAGACGGCGCGCCTGCTCGAGGGAGCGCTGGCACGCCCGGGACTGCGCTTCGCGACGTCGTTCCAGTCGCGTTTCGGAAAGGCCAAGTGGCTCGAGCCCGCGACCGACGCGGTGCTGGCCGAAGAGGCCCGGGCCGGAACGAAACGTCTTGCAGTGGCGGCGCCGGGTTTCTCCGCCGATTGCCTCGAGACTCTGGAGGAGCTCGCGATCCGCGGCCGCGACCGCTTTCTCGGCGCCGGCGGCGAGCACTTTGCCGTACTGTCCTGCCTCAACGCCGGGGCAGCCGGCATGGCGATGCTCGAAAGATTGGTCCGACGCGAGCTGGCCGGCTGGATCTGAAGCGCCCGTGACCGCCTACCTGCTGCTCTTCGCGCTGGTTCTCGCGATCAACCTGGTGCCGGCTTTCGCCCCGCCGACCTGGACGATCATCGTCCTCTACGGGCTCAACGGCGAGCTTCCCTTGCCGGGAATCGTCGTGACCGGAGCGGTGGCGGCGGCGCTCGGCCGCTACGGTCTCGCGCACGGCTTTCGGCTCCTGCGCGAACGGGTGTCGGAAAAGACGCGAAACAATCTCGAGGCGGCGAAGGCCGCCCTCGAGAAGAACCACCGGCGCGGATGGCTCGCGCTCGGCCTGTTCGCGCTTTCGCCACTCCCCTCGGCGCAGCTGTTCGCCGCCGCCGGCCTGACCGGCGTCCGGCTGGCGCCGTTCACGCTGATATTCTTCGCCGGCCGGCTCGTGGAGTACTCGGTCTACGCCGGCGGGGCGAAGGTGGTCGAGCGCCTGACGATCGGCGACGCGTTCCGCGAGGCCCTGACCAGCCCGCTCGGGATCGGCCTGCAGCTGGCGATGATCGGCGGGCTCGTGGCGCTGGCCCGGATCGACTGGGCCCGGCACCTCGCGGGCAAGTAGCCGGCGTCAGTCGCGCGCCGCGTGCACGACGTAGGCGGCCAGCGTCTCGATCTCGCTCTCGCTCAGCTGCCCGCCGAACGCCGGCATCGCCCCGCTGCCGTTGGCGATCACGTCGGCAGCAAGCGCTTGCGTCAGGCGAGGGTTGCGGTCGAGCGAGGGACCGATGCCGCCGGTACCGCCCGCGTCCGCCAGCGTGTGGCAGGTGCCGCAGGCATAGTCGACGAACAACCGGCGACCGGCGGCGAGATCAGCGCCGGCGCCCGGCGCCGGGTCGGGAGCGTCGGCGGCGGCGGCTTCCGGCCGGACGACCTCGGATGGCGGGACGGACCCAGATGGAGGCGCCGGCTGTCGGTTGGCGACTGCGGCCGGCGGAGGCGGAGGCGGCGCGGCCGGGGGCAGGGGGGTGGAATCCACGAAGGCCGGCGCCGGGGCCGGTCGAACCCAGGCGCTGGCGCCGGCGGCGGGCGTCGGCCCTAGTATCGGCCGTTCATACTGGCCTGCCATCGAAGCGGTCGAAGTTCCGGTAATCAACGGTCCGCCCGCGGGAGTGGTCGCCACGGTGGCCGGCGGCGCGGCCCGCGCGCCGGTAGGGCCAGGTTGTGGAGCGCAACCGGCTATCGCCCCCATGAGGAGGACGCTCCCGATCCCGGCCGCCGTCATTCGCATCGTCGTCGTTCCCTTCTCGTTTCCTGTCCTGCCCAACAGGGCAGCCGGACCGCGGTTTCGGCTGCCGCAGGATGCGGCGCGCTGCGAAAGCGCGAATCGGTGCGACGCTGCTTGCCAGTCTCTGGGCGTTCGGCAAGAGAGCGGCATGGAGATCCTTTCGCTGCTGTCGGATCCTGCTGCCTGGGCGGCCCTCGTGACGCTCGTGCTGCTCGAAGTCGTGCTCGGCATCGACAACCTGATCTTCATCGCGATCCTCTCCGGGCGCCTCCCCGAACACCAGCAGCAGCGCGCGCGGCGAATCGGGCTGATCCTCGCGCTGGTCATGCGCATCGCCCTGCTGTTGCTGATCGGCTGGATCGTCACGCTGCAGGCCCCGCTGTTCGATCTCGGCATCGCGGGCGGCGAGGGGCCCCACGGCGGGCCGACCTTCGAGACGGCGTTCTCGGGCCGCGACCTCATCCTCCTTGCCGGCGGCCTGTTCCTGCTCTGGAAGGCGACCAAGGAAATCCACCACAACATCGACCCGGAAGAGGACTCCGGCGAGCTGCTCGACAAGACGAGAGGTACTGCCACGCTCACGTTCGGAAGCGCGATCGTCCAGATCATCGCGCTCGACATGGTGTTCTCGGTCGATTCGATCCTGACCGCGGTGGGCATGGCCGACCATGTGGCGATCATGGTCGCCGCGGTGGTCATCACGGTCGGCATAATGCTGGTGGCGGCCGATCCGCTGGCGAAGTTCATCAACCGCAACCCGACCCTGGTGATGCTCGCCCTGGCCTTTCTGGTGATGATCGGCCTGGTGCTGATCGCAGACGGGTTCGGGTTCCACGTTCCCAAGGGATACATCTACACCGCGATGGCGTTCTCCGTGGCGGTGGAGGTGCTCAACATGATCAAGCGGAACCGGCGTGCCCGCGCGGTCCGCCAGGCGGCAGAGGAGGGCGGAGCGTGAGCAAGTTCCGGCAAGTGACCGACACGTTCTGGGCAAGCCCCCAGATCGACCTCTCAGATGTAGCCGAAGCACAGGCCAGGGGATTCGCGCTGGTCGTCAACAATCGGCCCGAAGGCGAAGCGGAGGACCAGGTGCCGGGCCCCGAGATCGAGGCGGCCGCGAGGGCGGCCGGACTCGACTATCTCGCGATCCCGGTGACCCATTCCGGCTTCAGCGAGGCGCAGGTCAGCGCCATGGCCGAGGCGCTCGAGGCGGCTCGGGGCCCGGTGCTCGCCTATTGCCGCTCAGGCACGCGGTCGACCCTGCTGTGGTCGCTCGCACAGGCCCAGCGGGGGCGCGCGCCCGATGAAATCGCCGCGGATGCCGCGCGCGCCGGCTACGACGTCGGGCCAATCCGTCCGCTGCTCGAGACGCTGGCTTCGCGCTCCGGCGCCTGAGCCGCAACGCACCCCTCACCCGGACGACACGCAAGAAGAGGGGCCGGAAAGTCTGAGCTTTCCGGCCCCCTTCTTGTCTCGGCGCGGGATTACTGGCCCGAGCCGGGCCCGTAGGTGATCTCCACGCGACGGTTCTGCAGCTCGCGAACGCCGTCGGCGGTCGGGACGCGTGGCATGGATTCGCCGAACGCCTGGCTGGTGATCCGCGACGCGGGGATGCCGCGGCCGGTCAGGTAGGTCTGCACGCTCGCGTTGCGGCGAGCCGCGAGGCCCATGTTGTACTCCGCCGAACCCGACCGGTCGGTGTGACCTGCCAGCATGATCGAGGCCGTGCCGCAGTTGGCATAGGCCGTGACCGCGTTGTTGAGGATCGTCGCAGCCTCGGGCGTGATGTCCGACTTATCCCAGTCGAAGAACACGATGTACGGCCCCTGGTTGCACTGCGCGACCGGCGGAGGCGGCGGCGGAGGCGGCGGGGGCGGAGGAGGCGGCGGCGGGGGCGGCGGTGGCGGAGGCGGCGGAGGCGCTTCCCGGCCACCGAGGTTGGCCGTGAACGTCAGCAGCGCCGAGTGCGACTCCACCTCGAACGCATTGGCGCGCCCGATGGTGTCGACCATCTCGAACTGCTTGGTGTTGAAGTAGCGATACTTCAGGCCGATCTCGGCCTCGTCAGACACCGGAACGCGGATATGGGCAATGCCCTGCCACGCCCAATCGTGATCGCTGTCGTCGAGGTACCCGCCGAACGGCCGAGCGAAGTTCACGCCCGGAATATAGTTGGCGTTGGCCCAGACGTGGCCGACGCCGCCACCGACGGAGAAGCCGATGCCGTCGTTGCCACCGAAGTCGAGCAGGGCGTTCGCCATCACCGAGACCAGCGAAAGCTCGCCCGCGACCGGGTCAAAAGTCCCGGTTACCGGCGCCGTGGTCAGGAAAGGAATGCCCGGTCCGGTCGCGACGATCGTGTCGGGATCGCCTTCCTTGTAGGATACCTCGGCCTCGGCACGGAGGAAGCCGAAGTCGTAGCCGAAGATCCCGCCGAGATCCCAGCCGTCGGAATGGTCGATCCTGGCGGCGTTCTCGAAGCCTGCGATGGCGACGTCGACCTCATTGTCGATCACGGCGCCGATATCGGCTTCGAGATAGGCCTGGCCATCCCTGGCCAAGGCGGGTGCGGCAATTGCCGTAGCCGCAACTGCCATTCCCAGCGCAATCTTTCTCATATTGGATTCCCCTTTGAACCTGCCCGCCCGCCTTGTAATTCCAGCTTGAATTTCTGGCAACTAAAGTCGGACGTCCAGTTTTACCCAAGGCAGCGCGACCCGTTCGCACAGTCCGAACTTCCAAGGATTCAGCCGCGCGTTCGTTCCAGCGCCTGACGCCCGAGGCGACAGAAATGCAAGTGTGATCGTGCGTTTTGCATCCATTTGTTGCGCAAAAGCTACACTCGTCGCACGCGGCGGAGATGCCAGAACGCGGACACAAAAAAGGGGCCGGAGCGAAGACTCCGGCCCTTAGTCTGCGTTCGCAGGAGGAACGTCTGGGGGCGGGATCGGGTCGAGGAGAGGAGCCCCGACCCCGCCAAACCTTGCATCAGTTGTAGGCGCGCTCTCCGTGTTCGCCGATGTCGAGACCTTCGACCTCGACCTGCTCGGTAACCCGGAGACCCACGGTGTACTTGGCGATCATGAAGGCGATCGCAGAACCGATGGCGGCCCAGGCGATGGCGACAGCGGTCGCGAAGAGCTGGGTGCCGATCTGGCCGCCGATCGTGTAGTCGGCATCGCCCGGACCGCCGAGGCCCGGCGCCATGGTGAACGCGACGCCGATCGAGCCGATGATGCCGGCAATGCCGTGGATGCCGAACACGTCAGCCGTGTCGTCGAAGCCGAGCTTCGGCTTGATGTAGCTGACGAAGATGTAGGCACCGACCGAGGCCACCGCGCCGAGCACGATCGCACCGAAGGGACCGGCGAAGGCAGCCGCCGGGGTGATGGCGACGAGGCCCGCGATCACGCCCGAGCAGGCGCCGAGCAGGGTCCACTTGCGGCCCGACAGCTTCTCGGCGAAGAACCAGGCGAGGGCGGCGGCGGCGGTGGCGGTGAAGGTGTTGATCATCGCCAGGCCGGCGGTGCCGTTGGCAGCCGCGGCCGAGCCGGCGTTGAAGCCGAACCAGCCGACCCACAGCAGGCTCGTGCCGATCAGCGTCATGGTCAGCGAGTGCGGCGGCATCGGCTCCTGCGGGAAACTGAGGCGCTTGCCGACGATCAGCGCGCCGACGAGGCCCGAGACGCCCGCGTTGATGTGCACGACCGTACCACCGGCGAAGTCGAGCGCACCGCGCGAGGCGAAGAACCCGTCACCCGACCACACCATGTGCGCCATCGGGAAGTAGACGATGGTCAGCCAGATGAGGCCGAAGACCAGCAGGCCGGAGAACTTGGCGCGTTCGGCGAGCGAGCCGAGCGCGAGTGCCAGGGTGATCGCGGCGAACGTCGCCTGGAAGCTGACGAACACGTATTCCGGAATGGTCCCCGAGACGGAGTCCGGCGTGATGCCGGCGAGGAACGCCGTCGACAGGTCGCCGAAGAACGGATTGCTGCCGCTGAAGGCGACGCTGTAGCCCCAGGTCACCCAGACGACGATCGCCAGGCTGGCAAGGACCAGCACCTGGGTGAGCATCGACAGCATGTTCTTGGCGCGCAGCAGGCCGCCGTAGAACAGCGCGAGGCCCGGCACGATCATCGTCAGCACGAGGACGGTCGAAATGAGCATCCAGGCGGTGTCGCCGGTGTCGATCGTCGGCACTTCCTCGACCACTTCGGCGACCTCGGCCGGAACGGCAGCAGCCGCCTCGGCGGCGGCGTCGGTTACGGCTTCGGCAGTCTCGGCCGCCCAGGCGGCCGTCGCGGCGAACATCGACGCACCCAGCGCGCCGGCGCCGCAAACGAGTTTGCGGATCATAGTCATACCCCTCATGTCCAAGGTGAGGCTCACAGCGCGTTGTCGCCGGTCTCGCCGGTGCGGATGCGCGTGGTCGACGCGAGGTCGAGCACGAAAATCTTCCCGTCACCGATGCTGTCGGTGCTGGCGGTCTGCTGGATGGTTTCGACCACCTGCGGCGCGAGCGCGTCGCTGGCGGCGATTTCCAGCTTCACCTTGGGGAGCATGTTGGTCGAATACTCGGCGCCGCGGTAAATCTCGGTTTGGCCCTTCTGGCGACCGAAACCCTTGACCTCCGAGACGGTCATGCCCGCCACGCCGATTGCCCCGAGGGCTTCGCGCACCTCGTCGAGCTTGAATGGTTTGATGATGGCGATGATGAATTTCATCACAGACCCCCGGTTACTGCCGGGCGATCCCCGGCCGGGGGCATCTTTGCAATTGGTGTGCCAATCGCCGGAATCGCCGCAAGTTCAAGCGCGTGCCGCGCGACGGCGTAAGCCTTCGCCAGGCGGCGCGCTCGAATCTTGAGCAAGTTGCCTATATATTGGGCAGCTCGAGCGTTGCTCTCACCGGGAGGTGGTCGGAGGCCGCTGCGGCCAGCGCGCTGTGGTGTACGGCGGCCTCGCAGCAGCTCCATTCGGGCGAGTGGACAATGCGGTCGAGCGGCGCGATCGGGCGGCGGCTCGGGAAGCTGTTGCCGATCGGCGGGACGTGCCAGCCGTTGGCGAACTCGCGGAAGGCGCCGGTCGCGAGGCCCCACTGGTTGAAGTCGCCCATCAGCACGGTCGGCACGGCGTGCTCGCAGCCGTCGCAGTGCTTGAGGATCGCCCGGATCTGGTCGCGGCGCCGCAGTCCCGAAAGATCGAGGTGCATGCCGAGCACGCGCACGCGCCGGCCGTCGAGCACGAGGTCGGCGCGCACCGCGCCGCGCGGCTCGAGCGTCGGTAGCGTGAGGGGCTCGGCGTGCTCGATCTCGATGTCCCGCCGCACGAGCAGCGCGTTGCCGTGCCAGCCGAGGCTGCGGGCGCGCTTGGCGACCGGCGCGGCACGCCAGGGGGTATCGTCGAGCATGGCCTTGGGGAGCACGCTCTCGCGCTCGCCGAAGCGGTAATCGCACTCCTGCAGGGCGATGATGTCGGCTTGGAGCTCGCGCAGCACGGTGACGATCCGGTCGGCGTCGCGACGCCCGTCGACGCCCACCGCCTTGTGGATGTTGTAGCTGGCGAAAGTCAGTCGCACGCGAGGCTGCAGGCGCTAGTCGAGCAGGACCCCGGGATCGCCGGCGATGTAGCGATCCGTGGTGCGCGCGGGCAGCCCATCGATACTGGTGCGGCGCGCGCGATGCTTGCCGGCCCAGATGTCGGGATCGGCCTGGGCATGGTGCTTGAGCAGGGACTTGCGCTCCTTCTCGAAGGTCATGAACGGCACGCCCCAGCCGCAGCTGGTCTGCACGCTTTCTACTGCGATATCGAAGATCTGGCGGGTGCCGGGCAACAGCGTGAAGTGCTGCGACAGCTCGTCCCAGCCGCGGTCCCACGGCACGACCGGCTCGCCGCGGCCGTAGATCCGCAGGACCCGCGCCGGCTGCCGGAAATTGCAGAACATGACCGTGATTCGTCCATCGGCGAGCAGGTGGGCATTGGTCTCGTTGCCCGAGCCGCCGAGGTCGAGCCAGGCGACGCGCGTCGGCGAGAGCACGCGGAAGCAGTCGTAGCCCTTGGGGCTCAGGTTGATTCGCGCGCCCGGGGCGGCGGTGGCGACGAAGAACAGCGGCTGCGCGGCGATCATCGCCACGTGCTCGTCGGTCAGCGCGTCGAAGAATTCGGCCATGGCGCCGACTTACGCGGACCGATGCCGCGCGTCACCCCGCCATCGCGTCGGCGCCGGTGACGTGTTACCCCGCCGTGCGTCCAAGAGGGGAACACCACGATGCGCGGATCGCCGATCGTCGTCCAGGCACTCCAGCGGGCCCGTCGCCGCCAGCGACAGGCCGCCGGTCGGCCGCCGCCGCTGCCCGGCCATTCGGGCATCGGGCGCCGTGCGCTGCTCAAGGCGATGGGCGCGACCGCCGGGCTGGCCGCCATGCCGCTCGCCTCGTGCGGGGGCGGCAGCCGCAAGGAAGTGGCAATCATCGGCGGCGGCATCGCCGGCCTCGTCGCGTTGCGGACGCTGGCCAGCGCCGGCGTCTCGACCCGGCTCTACGAGGCACGCCGCCGGCTCGGCGGGCGGATCTTCACCCGGACCGACTTTCCGGTCGCGAACAGCTGGGTCGAGATGGGCGGGCAGCTGGTCAACAGCGATCACGCCGACATGCTGGCGCTGGCAAGGACGTTCGACCTCAACCTGATCGACGGCGAGACACTCGGCGGCGCCGACCAGGCGGTGCGCGATCGCCGACTGATTGCCGAGGCCGAGCTCGCCGAGGCGCTCGCGCCGATCGCGGCGCAGATCGCCGAGGACAGCGAGCGGCTCGATGCCGAGTGGGACGCGGTCGCGCCCGAGCTCGATGCGCTGTCGGTGGCGGCCTATCTCGACCGTCACGGCAACCGCATCGGCAGCCCCGCCGCGCGCCGGCTGCTCGAGCAGTCGATCCGCACCGAGTATGGGGCCGAGCCGGGCGCGGCGAGCGCGCTGCAGCTGATCTTCAACCTGCCGACGGTCGACGGCGACGCCTACGAGGTCCTCGGCACGAGCGACGAGCGCTACGTGGTCGAGGGCGGCTCGCAGCGGGTGACCGACGCTCTCGTCAATGCGCACGGCGGCCGGATCAGCCCCGGCCGGCGGCTGGTCGGACTCGCTCCGGCCGAGGGCGACCGGGTCACGCTGCGGTTCGCCAGCGGCAACGAGACGACGGTCGACCGGGTGATCCTCGCCGTACCGGCCAGCCTGCTCGGCGAGATCGACCACGGCGGGCTGTTCTCGGCCGACTGGCAGGCCTTCGCGCGCGAGGTGCGGCAGGGATCGAACGAGAAGCTCAACGCGGTCTATCGCCGCAAGCCGTGGAGCGAGACGGCGATGGGCGTCGACGGGGCGACCTGGGACCTCAGCGACAACGCGACGTTCTCCGAAGTCTGGGAATGCACCGGCGGGCAGCCGGGCCCGCAGGGCGTGCTCAGCTGGTATTTCGGCGGCGCACAGACCGCTGCGATCGCCGACGACGGTCTCCGCGCGCGGGTCGAGGCCGCAGTCGGCACGGCGATGGGCAATCTCGCCGGCGCCGCGCACCCCTATGCCGCGCGCACCGGCTGGGGAGGCGATCCCTATTCACGCGGCGCCTACGTCAACTTCGCGCCCGGGCAGCTGACGCGGTTCGGCCACCTGCTGTGGGTCGAGGGCGAGGACGGGACGGCGAGCCAGAAGGCGCAGTCGGGTCCGGTCTATTTCGCCGGCGAGCACCTGTCGGACGCCTGGCCCGGCTACATGAACGGCGCCGCGCAGACCGGGCGACTGGCCGCACAGGCTATCCTCGCCGAGGGCTGATCAGCGCTCCTTGGTAGCGCTGAAGACGAGGTCCGGGTTCTTTTCCTGCTGGTAGCCGACGTCCCACGGCGACTTGGCGAGGAACACCGGGTCGCCATCGCGATCCTTGGCGAGGTGGGCCCGGTTGAACTCGGCGAAGGCGTCGAGCGCCGCCGCCGGGCCCTTGAGCCAGCGCGCGGTCGCGAACGGCGCGGTTTCGAGCGCAGCCTCGACCTTGTATTCGGCCTCGAGCCGCGAGACGAGCACGTCGAGCTGGAGCTGGCCGACCACGCCGACGATCCACTGTCCGCCGATCTCGGGGTAGAACACCTGGATCACCCCTTCCTCGCTGAGGTCGTCGAGCGCTTTGCGCAGCTGCTTGGTCTTGGTGGGGTCGCGGAGCTGGACGCGGCGCAGGATCTCCGGAGCGAAGTTGGGCAGGCCGGTGAAGCGGAGCTGGTTCTTCTCGCTCAGCGTGTCGCCGACGCGCAGCGTGCCGTGGTTCGGAATGCCGATGATGTCCCCGGCCTCGGCGGTATCGGCCAGCTCGCGGTCCTGGGCGAAGAAGAGGATCGGCGAGTGGACTGCGATCGGCTTGCCGAGGCCTGACGGAGTCAGCTTCATGCCGCGCCTGAAAGTGCCCGAGACCATCCGCATGAAGGCGATCCGGTCGCGGTGCTGCGGGTCCATGTTGGCCTGGACCTTGAACACGAAGCCGGTCACCTCGTCGCGGGTCGGCTCGATCGGGCCGGCGTCGCTCGGCTGCGGCCGCGGCGGCGGGGCGATGCGGGCGATCGCCTCGATCAGCTCGGCGACCCCGAAGTTCTTCAGCGCCGAACCGAAATAGACCGGGGTCAGGTCGCCGTTGCGATAGGCCTCGAGATCGAACTCGGGATAGCCGATCTGGGCGAGCTCGACTTCCTCGGCCACCTCGCCCGGCAGCGCCGCACCGGCCTCTCGCGCGCCGAGAAACTCCCTGCTCGGACCCTCGGGCCGGCTGACTTCGCCGGTGACGAAGTCGAGCACGCCTTCGAAGGTCCCGCCCATGCCGACCGGCCAGGCCTGGGGGCTGACGTCGAGCGCGAGTGTCTCGGCGACCTCGTCGAGCAGCGCGAACGGCGACTTGCCCTCGCGGTCGACCTTGTTGACGAAGGTGATGATCGGCACCGAGCGCAGCCGGCAGACCTCGAACAGCTTGCGCGTCTGCGGCTCGATGCCCTTGGCGGCATCGATCACCATGACTGCCGAATCGACCGCAGTCAGCGTGCGGTACGTGTCCTCCGAGAAGTCCTCGTGGCCCGGCGTGTCGAGCAGGTTGAAGGTTATGCCGTCCTTCTCGAACGTCATCACGCTCGAGGTCACCGAAATGCCGCGCTGCTGCTCGATCTTCATCCAGTCGGAGCGCGCGCGCCGCGCGGCCCCGCGCGCCTTGACCTCGCCAGCGAGATGGATCGCCCCGCCCTGCAGCAACAGCTTCTCTGTCAGCGTCGTCTTGCCGGCGTCGGGGTGCGAGATGATCGCGAAGGTGCGCCGGTTGCTCGCCGGATTCGGGGAATTCGCCATGGCGCGCGCGGTTAGCCGGGCGGGCGGCGTGCGTCCATGCGCTTTACATGAGACTCGAATCTGTTTATGAGACTTCAATCTTATAAACGATGAAAGGCGGCTCCATGCTTACTCCGGCGATGATGGATGCGAAGCTCGACGAACACTTCGGCTTCGAAATGAGGGATGACGTCGAGGGCGTGCTGACGACCCTCGTCGACGACGTCGAACACGACATCGTCGGCTGGCCGCTCGGCCCGAGCCGCGGCCGCGAGGCGACGCGCGCGTTCTACGAGGCGCTGTTCGCCGATCTCGCCGACGGCCGGGTGCACAGCGTGCGCCGGCTCTACGGCGACAGGTTCATGGTCGACGAATCGGTCTGGAGCGGCATTGCGGTCGGCCGGCCTTTCGGCTTCGAGGGGCGCGGCCGCCCGCTCGAATTCCGCCTGCTGCACGTGCTCGAGTTCGCCGACGACGGCCGCATCGCGCGCGAGAACGTGTGGATCGACAGCGCTGCAATCGCGCAGCAGCTCGGATGAGAGCCAACCAGAAAGCCCGCACGCGCCAGGCGATCGTGCGTGCCGCAGGCGCGCTGCTCGCGCGCGGGCACAAACCCAGCCTCGACGAAATCGCCGCCGAGGCAAAGGTTTCGCGCGCGACTGCCTATCGCTATTTTCCCGGGCTCGATGCTCTCCTCAGCGAAGCGGCGGTCGACGGGCTGATCCCGGAACCGGGCGACCTGCTCGGCGTCGGCGCGCCGGACGATCCGTTCGAGCGGCTGACCCTGGTCGACGACACGTTCGACCGCGCCTGCCGCGAACGCGAGGCCGCGCTGAGGCTGATGCTCGCGCGGACGCTCGAACGCTCGGTCGGGCGCGGAGCCGACGGCGCGCCGCTGAGGCAGAACCGCCGCGGACCGCTGATAGAGCAGGCGTTGGCCCCGCTCGCCCCGCGGCTCGGCAAGGCGCGGGTCGAGCGGCTGGTGCAGGCGCTGACGATGGTCGTCGGCACCGAGGGCTTCATCGCGCTGACCGATGTCGCGGGGCTCGACCGCGATCAGGCGCGCGAGGTGCGCCGCTGGACGATCGACGCGCTGGTCGCCGCCGCGCTGCGCGAGGCCTACTCGCCTCGCTGAGCCTCTTCGCCAACGGCCGCAGCGAGCAGTTCGGCCGCGCGCCATTCGGGATCCTGGAACGCCCGTGCCTGCCAGCCCGGCAGCAGCCGGTCGACGACCAGCATCAGCGCGAGCCCCTCGTCCTGGCTCCACCACCGCCCGCCGCGGCGGACGGCGGGAAGAGCCACCTCGGGCGCCTGGCTCCCGCCGGCGGCCGAGAGGAAATAGCTGTAGATCAGCCACTGCCCCATGCCTTCCATGGTCAGGAACACGTCGTCGAGTTCGGTGAAACCGGCCCTGTCGTCGGTAAACCAGCGCTCGCGCCGCGCCCGCATCAGCGCCAGCGCCTCTGCGGCGAGCCTGCGCGCCTCGTCGTCATTGGCCGCCGTCGCGGCCGCAAACAGCGCGTCGCGCTCGGCGGTGTACGCGGCAACGTAGTCCGGATCGTCCCCGAACCGCTGCTGCACGATGTCGTCGGTCAGCTCGTCGTCCGAAACCCCCACGCGCTGCGCGGCGTCGCCGAGCGTCATCGCCGCGAGCGCCGTCTGGCGGATGTGCATCATCTCGTGGAGCAGCACGCCGGTCATGAGCGTCTCGAGCCCGAGCGGGCTGTCCACGCCAGCCTCGCGCCAGACCGACGGCAGGCTCATCGCGAAATAGCCGCCCTCCCCGCTGGCGAAGGAGATCGGCCCGAGCGGCGCTTCGGCCCCGTCGGGCAGCACGACCGTCTCGCCGTGCGGCTGACCCTCGGCACGATCGAAATCGCCTTCGGGCAACAGAAACGTGCAGGACCCGTCGATGGCCACCACGGTCGGCAGCGACGACGCCGGCCGCGCAAGGTGGCGCACCTCGGCAATCCGCCACTGCTCGAGCGCGGCCACAAGCCAGGCGCGGTCGGCCTCACCCATCCGACACGACTGGGCGGCCACCGGAGCGGCGACGGATCCCAACAGAATTCCCGCGGCGAGAAGCGCGAGCGGTCTCACGCCGGGCACACCGTGACGTTCATCCGGAAGCTGCGGCTGCCGCCAGGCTCGACTCGCTGGATCCCGGGCTTGTCGCCAAACTCGCCCGCGAAGTCCGCCGGATCGGCAATGCCCGCCCACGGCTCGATGCACAGGTAGCGCGCGCCCGGCTTCTGCCACATGCCGAGCATCGGCATATCCGGGAAGGCGATGTCGAGCCGCGTGCCGCCTGGCACGCCGCAAGTCAGGCGCCGGCTGCCAAGGGTGTCCCAGATCAGCGCGTCGTCTTCGAACAGCGAAGGGCTCAGCGCCAGTTCGCGCCCGTCGACCGGGGTCGGCTCTCTGCGCGCAAGGAGCCCGTTGCCGTCGAGCCGGCCGATGTCCTGCGGCTCTTCGCGTTCGAACACGACCACGTGCTCTTCCTTCGCGGAGCCTCCCGGCAGAGGCCAGGCGAACGCCGGATGGAAGCCGAAACTGAACGGCAGCGGCTCCTTGCCGGGATTGCATATCGTGGCCGTCATCCCCAGCGTGGCACCGTCGAGCGAGAAGCTCATGTCGAGCACGAACCGGAACGGATAGGCGGTCAGCGTCGCCTCGCTCTCGGTCAGGCGAAACTGTGCCCGCGAAGGTTCGATCGCCACCGGATCGAACCGGCTCGCCCGCGCGAAGCCGTGCTTGGGCAGCACGTATTCGGCGCCTTCGAGCCGGTACCGCCCGTCCTTGAGAGCACCGACGATCGGAAACAGCAATGGCGCCCGCCCGGTCCAGAAAGCCGGGTCGGCATCGGTCATGTACTCGCGCCCGTCGGCGTCGGTCAGCGACCACAGCTCGGCACCCAGCGGGTTGATCCGCGCGGTCAGGGCGCCGTTCGAGATCGTGACGAGAGCGGCCTCGCCCACGCTACCCGCGCAGTTCGGCCCCGAGCTTGCCCGCCGCGGCGACGATCCGGTCGGCGATCGCCTTGAGCTCCTCGTCGGTATAGCTCTTCTCGCCCGGCTGGAGCGTGACCTCGACAGCGAGCGACTTCTGCCCTTCGGGTACGCCCTGCCCGCAGAACAGGTCGAACACCCGCGCCGCGACGATGTTGGCCTTGTCGGCGCCGCGCACGGCCCGCAGCAGGTCTCCGGCCGGCAGCGCCGCCGGCACCAGGAAGGCGAAGTCGCGCTTCACGGCCTGCAGCGCCGGGGGCGCGTAGGGCGCGCGAGCGAAGCCGCCCTTGCCGCCCGGGATCGCATCGAGGAACAGCTCGACAGCGACAGCAGGCCCTTCGACGTCGAAGGCCTCGAGCGTCTTCGGATGGAGCGCGCCGAACCGCGCGAGCACGGTCTTCGGCCCGAGCCGCAGCGTGCCCGACTGGCCCGGGTGGAACTGCGGCCCGGCCTCGTCCATGACCTGCAGCTTGTCGACCGGCGCCCCGGCCTCGGCGAGCAACGCCAG
This sequence comes from uncultured Sphingomonadales bacterium, assembly GCA_937898525.1. Classification (GTDB taxonomy): domain Bacteria; phylum Pseudomonadota; class Alphaproteobacteria; order Sphingomonadales; family Sphingomonadaceae; genus Croceibacterium_A. Next base: position 860 of record CALCBC010000029.1, on the reverse strand, counting down.
CGCCTCGGCCTTGGCATCGAACGCGTCGAATGCGGTGGCCTTGCCGGTAGCCCAGCCGCGCGGCGCTTTCTCGCCGGCGAGGAGCACGCCGAGCGCCGGCCGCTCGTCGCTGCGCCCGCCCTCGCCGCGCAGGTAACGGCGACCGATCTCGAACAGCCGCACGCCGCGCGCGCCGCGGTCGAGGTTGCGCTTGGCCGCCGCCAGCAGACCCGGCAGCAGCGAGGGCCGCATCGCCTTCATGTCCTCGCTGATCGGGTTTTCGAGCACCCACAGGCCGGCGTTTGCGTCGGCGAAATGGTCTGCCTCGCCCTGCGGCAGGAACGACCATGTCACCGCCTCGTCGAGCCCGCGCGCGGCGGCCGCGCGGCGGAGCCGGCGTTCCAGCCGCTGCTCCGCGGTCGCGGTCGGCCGAGCGACCCCGTCGACGCGCGGCAGCGCCGCGCTGCTGATGCGGTCGAGCCCGTGGATGCGCACGACTTCCTCGACGATGTCCGCCGCCCCCTCGATGTCGTGCCGGCGCAGCGGCGCGGTCACGCGCCAGTCGGCCGCGACCTCGAAGCCGAGTGCCGCGAGCGTGCGGCGCTGTTCGTCCTCGGCAATCGCCACGCCGCCGAGCCGCTCGGCAAGCGCCGGGTCGTAGGCGACCACCCTCGGCGTCGCCGGCGGCGCGCCCGCGCGCACGACCTCGGACGGCTCGCCGCCGCAAATCCTGAGGATCATCGCGGTCAGCAGGTCGAGCCCCGGGTCGAGGAATTCGGGATCGACCCCGCGCTCGAAACGCGTGCGGGCGTCGCTCGCGAGACCGAGCCGTCGCCCGGTCGCGCCGATCCGCGCCGGGTCGAAGTAGGCGATCTCGAGCA
>CALCBC010000028.1 GCA_937898525.1 uncultured Sphingomonadales bacterium | reverse complement strand
GACGCTGACGCAGACGCCGATGCGGATGCTGATGCCGATGCGGACGCTGACGCTGACGCTGACGCCGACGCGGATGCTGATGCCGACGCGGATGCCGATGCCGATGCCGATGCCGATGCCGATGCGGATGCCGATGCCGATGCCGACGCCGACGCGGACATCGAAGCCGAGGACGACGTCGTCTCGGCCCAGGTGAACATCCTGCCGACCGAGGAGGATGTCGATCAGGGAAGTGTGACCTACCTCATCGGGGCCGGGCTAAGCTTCGGCATTCTCGATCTGCAGGCCGCCCTGCTCGGTGTTCCCACGCTCGAGTTCAGCATCGAGCCGGGGCACTCGCAGGATCTCGTGTTCACGTTCGACTCCCTGCTCGGGGCCGAAGCCATCGGCGACTACATGATCGTCGTTCAGAAGTGGGACGCCGCCGCGGGCAAGTGGACTACCATCGACGGCCTTGCCGAGGGGGCGACCCTGCTCGACATCGGCATCCTCGACACCGACACCTTCGGGGTCGAGCAGAGGCTTGGCAGCGGTGACTATCGGGCCTTCGTGACCTTCGAAGGAATCGGCCTTTCGGTCCTCAACACGCTCGCCGTCGAGGGTACGGACTACGATCACACCGAGATCGCGGGCTACGAGGCCGTGCCGGTCAGCGGGAATGTCATGGACAACGATCCGGTGACGACGTCCGATACCGTGGTCGACAGCGTCGAGGGGGTCGACGTCACGGGACCCGACACCGAGATCACCGGGCAGTACGGCACCCTGTCGATCGGTCCGGACGGCAGCTTCACCTACACGCCGTTCGACACTGACGGCAGCGGGATCGGCCAGGTCGACGCGTTCACCTACACGCTGGTCGACACGGTCAGCGGTGCCACGACCACCTCGACGCTCTACGTGCAGATCGGAAGCGACGGTGTTGCGATGACCTGGGATCCGGACGATCCCGGCACGCCCGCCACGGCTGTCTTTGCGGCAACCGACGACGCCGCGACGGCAGAGGTCGTGTGGGCCAACGTCGTCGAGGACAACTACTTCGAGGACAGCGCCGGCCAGCTGGTTGGTCTCGGAAGCCAGACCTACACCAGCGACACGTTCGAGATCACGGACGACATGGAGGTCTCCGGAAGCATCACTGTCGCCGCGATCCTCGCGGCCGCAGCGAACGGCACGGTTGCGCTGGAACGCGAAACCAGCCCCGGAACCTGGGAGACCGTGGCCAGCGAGAGCTTCACCGTACTGGTCGGAGGACTCGGCGTTGTGGCGTCGATCGACCTGTCGGAGGTCGACTTCACTGCCGGGACCTATCGGGTGACGGCAAGCAAGACGAGCGTGCTGTCCCTGACGCTCGGCATTACGACTGAAGTCGATGTGGTCCATCTCGACCAGTTCGAGGTCGACAGCCTGACCGGTCACACCGGCAACCTGCTCGCCAACGACGATCCGGGCTCGGAGTACACACAGCTCGAGATCTTCGATGGCACCGACTTCGTCGCGGTGACCTCTTCGGGACCGGTGACGGTGACGGGGTCCTTCGGCTCGCTGACGGTCGATGCGGACGGCGACTACGTTTACACGCCCGCCCACACGAGCCAGAGCGAGACCGATACCTTCACTTATCGTCTCGTGCACCCGAACGGCGAGGTCGACGAGGGCTCGTTGACGGTCACGGTCGAGCCCTCGGGGGCAGGCGTCGAGGCCGGTTTCGCGGCCGAGCTCGCCCTGCTGCTCGACGACCCGGGCGCGACGATCGACTTCGAGGACGATCAGCCGGCAGACGAGCCCGAAGACGCCGAGATCGCGGCGCCTGAGGAGGACATCGGGCCGGAAGAGTTCTCCGAGTTCGAGCTCTTCCATCCCGACCCGCTGTTCGGTGCGGATGCGCTTGGCAAGGTCGACGAGCAGCCGATCTAGTCGGCTGCCCATCGAACCGCTCGCCGGATAGCGAAGGGACGTGGCGATCCTTGCTCGCGGACGACGTCGTCGCTGCTCTGAATGTCGACCCGGGCCGGACCAGATGAAGTCCGGCCCGGGCAGGCTTTTCGGGCAGTGGCTGGCCAGTGTCCTTGGCGGCGCGCTGCTGTGCGTCGCGCAGCCGGCATTCTCGCAGGACGCGGCCGGGGCACTTGACCTCGGGGCCGCAGCCCGCGAAGCGGTTTCCTGGCACCCCTCGATCGTCGAGGCCGTCGCACAGCTCGATGCACAGCGACAGCGCGTGGAGGAAGTCGAAGCCGGGTACTACCCACAAGTCACCGGCGGCGTGGCAGCGGGCTATGACAGTACGCTGCGCGGCGACTTCAGGCCGCGTGCCAATCTCGACGTCAGCCAGCGAATCTGGGACTTCGGCAAGCTCTCGAGCGAGCTCGCGGCCGAGCGCGCCGGCGTGCGCGCCACGCAGGCGCGGGTATGGCTTGCGGTCGATGCTATCGTCAGGGACACGTCGTACTCGCTGCTCGAGGTGCTGCGCGGAACCGAGCTTCTCGATGCCGCCCAGGCCCAGCTTGAGGGGGTCGGCAGCATCGGTCGCCTCGTCGAGGCACGCCATAGCCGCGGGGCTGCTACCCGATCCGACGCGCTCCAGACCGAGGCTCGCGTCGACGGCGCACGCGCGACGATCAAGCAGATCGAGGCCGAACTGCATCGCTGGCAGAGCAACCTCGCCTTCTTGCTCGGGCGCGACGAGCCGCCGGCCGTGGCCTCGCAGCTGCCGGAGGCGCTTCGTACGGCCTGCCGAGCCGAGCCGACCGGGTGGGACAGCGTCCCGGCGGTGGAGGAGGCGGAGGCCCGCTTCGAGCAGGCCGATGCTCTGGTTCGGCGGGAGCGGGCGGACCGTTTCCCGACCGTCACCCTCGGCGCGGGCGCGAGGACCGATCTCGGCGACCCCTTCCGCGACTCGCGCAGCGACTACACCGTCGGCTTCAACGTCTCGACCAGCCTCTTCAACGGCGGAGCCACGGGCGCCCGCATGCGTGGCGCGGACCATGCGCGAGCCGCAGCCCGCGCGGCGGCCGAGACCGCGCGTCTCGAAGCGGCGCGCCTCGTGGCGGAGTCGCGCACCCAGTTCGCCAGCCTGGAGCAGCGGCGCGACACCCTCGAAAGGCGCTTTGCAACCATGCGGACGACCCGCGAGCTCTACAGCCTGCAGTATCTCGAACTCGGCACCCGGACGCTCGTCGACCTTCTCAATGCCGAGCAGGAACTGAGCCAGATACGCTTCGACCTGGTCAACTCGAAATACGACCTCCTGCGCCTCGGCGTCGATTGCCTCTACGCGACCGGCCGGCTGAGGGCCGTGCTCGGGCTTGAGGGGATGGTCGTCGACGGAGTGGCGCTGTGAACGCGCCCGTGCCCGGCGTCACCGAGCCCGTGCGGGACACGGGCATGCCCATGGAGGGCTGGCTGGCGGGGCTGCGTTTCGTGGCCCGCCATTACGGGGTCTCGCTCTCCGACCAGTCGGCGCGTCTTGCCGGCCAGTGGGACGACGCGGACGAACTCGAGCCACGCATCCGCGGGATGGCCCGCCGGCTGGGGCTTCGGGTCGCCTTCAGCGATCCTGCCGACTTCCGGATGAGCAGCCTTCACCTCCCGCTGCTCCTCGAAATGGACGACGGTGCCGTCGCGGTTGTGACTGCGATTGCCGGTGACGATGCAAGGGTTGCACCGGCCGACGCACCGGCAGCCGAGCGCACCGTTCCGATCCCCGAGCTGACGGCGCAGGCACGCAGGATCGTTCACGCCCGAACTGCGAGGCAGCTCACCGACGAGCGGGTCGACGCCTACGTCAAGCCTTATCAGGCCAACTGGCTCTGGCGGCTTCTGCGGACCGATGCGAAGTCCTACGGCCCGGTGCTGCTGGCCTCGCTCGTCGCCAACAGCCTCGCGCTCGCCGGCATCCTGTTCTCGATGCAGGTCTATGACCGCGTGATCCCGGCGCAGTCGATGCCGACGCTAGTCGTGCTGTTCGTGGGCGTAGTTCTCGCCCTGGGCCTTGGCTTCGTTCTCCATCGCATGCGCCTTGCGATCATCGACCTCCTCGGAAAGCAGGCGGACCGACGCATCTCCGATCTCGTCTTCGGGCACGCGCTGCGGGTCAAGGGGACGGCAAGGCCCCAGTCGACGGGGTCGTTCATCGCCCAGCTTCGCGATCTCGAGCAGGTCCGCGAGGTTCTGAGCTCGACGACGATCGCGGCGATCGCCGACATACCGTTCTTCATTCTCTTCGCGGCGATCTTCTGGTTTCTCGCCGGCTGGCTGGTGCTCGTCCCGATCGGAGCGCTCGTCCTGTTCGTCGTCCCCGGCATCCTCGCCCAGCGGCGCCTGCGGGCCTACGCGACCGAGGCCATGCGCGAATCCTCGCTGCGCAACGGCATGCTCGTCGAGGCAGTGCAGGGGATCGAGGACATCAAGACGCTGCAGGCCGAGGAGCACTTCCAGCGGCGGTGGAATCATTATACCGCGGTGGCCTCCGAGGCGCAGCTCAAGCTGCGCGGACTGTCGAACAGCCTCACGGCCTGGACGCAGAAGGTCCAGATGGGCGTCTACGCGACGACCGTGCTTGTCGGCGCGCCGATGGTGATCTCCGGCGACATCACGACAGGCGTGCTCGTGGGCGCCTCGGTCATGGGCTCGCGCATGCTGGCGCCCATGGCGCACCTGACGCAGGTCTTCAGCCGGCTGCAGCAGGCCCGCCTCGGCGCGCAGAGCCTCAACCGCATCATGCAGCTCCCGGTCGACCATCCGGAAGGGGAAAGCCGCATCAGCATGCCGTCAGCGCGCGGCGAGATCGCGGTGCGGCGGGCCCAGTTCCGTCACGGTGACGAAGAGGCCCCGATCATCCTCTCGGTCGACGCGTTGCAGATCGCGCCGGGCGAGCGGGTCGCCGTGCTCGGGCGCAACGGAGCGGGCAAGTCGACGCTCCTCCAGGGTTTGTCCGGACTGCTCGAGCCGTGCGCGGGGGAAGTGCTGGTCGACGGGCTCAATCTCGCCCATGTCGATCCCGCCGATGCGAGGCGCGAGATCGGCTTGCTCAGCAACAACGCGCGTCTGTTCCACGGCACGATCCGCGAGAACCTCACGCTCGGCGCGCCGCTTGCGAGCGACAGCGAGATCATGGCCGCGCTCGGAATCGTTCGTGCCGAGCACTTCATCCGAACGCTTCAGCGCGGCCTCGAGTACCGCATCCGCGAAGGCGGCGCCGGGCTCTCGGGCGGACAGGTACAGGCCTTGCTGCTCGCGCGCCTCCTGCTGCGCGACCCGACGATCGTGCTCCTCGATGAGCCGACGGCGGCGATGGACGAGGCAACCGAGCGCCACTTCGTCGAGCAGTTCGGCCGGTGGAGCGAGGGGCGCACCGTGGTGATCGCGACCCATCGCACGCGCATCCTCGACCTCGTGGAGCGCGTGCTCGTGGTCGACGCCGGCCGCCTCGTCAGGGATCAGGCCAAGGCGCGCTTCCTCGCCGAGCATGCCTCGGTGCGAGAAGCCGCGCGCCCGGTCGCGCGGCGCAGGGTCGTGCGGTCATGACGATGCACGGCGCCGCTCATGACGACGCCTGGATTTACGGCGATCTCAATGACGATCGTCTCAAGCGCAGCTCGCGCGTCGTGTGGATCGTTGCCGCCGGCTTCCTCGCGTTTCTCGTTTGGGCGCACCTTGCCCGCCTCGATGAGGTTGCAACGGGGTCCGGACGCGTCGTCCCGACCATGCGCGAGCAGACGATCCAGTCGCTCGAGGGCGGTATCCTGTCCCGCATCGCGGTCGCCCAGGACGACATCGTCGAGCCCGGCCAGGTGCTCGCCCAGCTCGATCCGACACGCTCGGCCTCGGATCTCGAGGAAGGCGCCGCGCGCTACCGCGCGACGCTCGCGAGGGTCGCACGGCTCGAGGCCGAAGTCGGGCAAAAGCCGCTCGTCTTCCCGAAGGAGCTCGACGACCATCCCGACCTGCTCGCGACGGAACGGCGGCTCTACGAGACCCGTCGACGCAGTCTCGCCGAGTCGCTCGAGCTCGTCGACGATTCCCTCGCGCTCATTCGAGACGAGCTTCGCATCGCGCAATCGCTGCTCGAGGTCGGCGCGGCGAGCAACGTCGAGGTTATCCGCCTGCAGCGCCAGCAGGCCGAGCTCGAGCTCAAGAAGTCCGACATTCGCTCGGAGTATATGGTGCAGGCGCGAGAGGAACTCGCCGAAGCGCGCAAGGAGATGGAATCGCTCTCGCAGGTCGTGAAGGGCCGCGGTTTTTCTCTCGAGAACCTGACCTTGCGCTCGCCCGTGCGCGGTATCGTCAAGAGTGTCGACATCTCGACGATCGGCGGCGTCGTGCCTCCCGGCGGGCAGGTCATGACCATCATCCCGCTCGACGATCAGCTCCTCGTCGAGGCGCGTATCTCGCCGCGGGACATCGCCTTCATCCATCCGGGGCAGCGGGCGACGGTGAAGATCACCGCCTACGATTACTCGATCTATGGCGGTCTCGACGGCGTGGTCACGACCATCTCGCCCGACACGATCCAGGACGAAGTACAGCCCGAGGTCTACTACTACCGGGTTTTCGTTCGCACCGAGACCGATGCCCTGACGGACGGCCGTGGCAACAGGCTCGCGATCGTGCCTGGAATGATCGCCGTGGTCGACATCCACACCGGCGAAAAGTCCGTGCTGCAGTACCTGCTCAAGCCCCTCAACCGCGCCGGCGAAGCGTTGCGCGAGAGATAGGCGGAGCGATGCGGAGCGGTCGCGAGGGAGCCGCGGGGCTCATCACGAGGATGCGCGAGTTCGCGAGCAAGACGGTTCGGCCGTTCGGCGACCCCGCGCGCTACGTGCTATTCCTCTCTCTCACTGCCGGGCACGACCGTGCAGTCACCGTCAGCGCTTGCGCCGAGAGCTTCGATGCGGCGTGGGCCGAGTGCGCGAACAAGGCCGCGCAGCGCTGCCCCGGCGCGCGCTGGCTCAGGCTCGATTGGGTCGAGGAAGCGGCCGAGATGACGATGGCCGAGCTGCGCTCGACGCTCGAGCGAACCAAGCGCAACTATTTCCGCTGTGGCATCTCGCTGGACGGGGCGTTCCGGCACGCCTTTCTCGAGACCGAGCTCAACGCCAACGCGATGCTCTATGGCGGCAACGCGATAGTCCATGCCGTGCTCAACGAGCGCAATTTCGCGCGCTACGCGCGCTTGCGCCACGGCCTGTCCGAGGTCGACTTTTCGCCGGCGAGGGCTGTCTGGGTGTTTCGCACGGGGGGCCTGTTCCTGGCGGACGAGGACGCCGCGCCGGTCGAGCTGCACGGCACTGGGCGCAACGCCGGGCGCCGCCGCGTCGAAGTGCTGGGCGTCGCGGATCTCGACGGGCTCATTGCCGCCGGCAGCCGCTATCTCGCCCGTCAGGTCAGCTCGGACGGGCGCTTCGCCTATGGCTGGCACCCGTGCTTCGACCGCCCGATCCGCACCTACAACAGCCTGCGCCACGCGAGCACGCTGTACGCGATGCTCGAGGCTTTCGAGGTCACGCGCGACCCGGTGCTGGGCGAGGCGATCGAGCGAGCTGCGACGTACCTGTGCGAACGTCTCATCAGGCCGGTCGAGGCCGCGGGCAAGGCGATGGCCTTCCTCGTCGAGACGAACGGCGAGATCAAGCTTGGCGGGAACGGCGTGTGCCTGCTCGCGCTCGTCAAGTACGCGGAGGTGTTCGGCACCGAGCGCCATCGCGACCTGCTCGATCACCTCGGCGAAGGCATCCTGCACATGCAGCACGCCGAGGACGGCTCGTTCGATCATGTCCTGCGCTATCCTTCTCTCGAGGTCAGCGAGCCGTTCCGGATCATCTATTACGAGGGAGAGGCCGCCTTCGGCCTCGTGCGGCTTTACGGCCTGACCTGCGAGCCGCGCTGGCTCGCCGCGGTCGAGCTGGCGTTCCGGCACTTCATTCGCAAAGGCCACTGGAAGGCGCACGACCACTGGCTCGGCTACTGCGTCAATGAGTTGACGTTCTACCGGCCGAGCGAGGGCTACTTCCGCTTCGGCCTGCGCAACTTCCGCTCCTACCTCGACTTCGTGCTCGAGCGTATCACGACCTTTCCGACACTCCTCGAGCTCATGACGTCCGCCGAACAGCTGCTCGCGCGGATCGAGGCCTCGCCCCGGCATCGCCACCTGCTCGGCGAGGTCGACCGGGACAGCTTCTACGAGGCGCTGCATTTCCGCGCCCACTACCTGCTCAACGGGCACTTCTGGCCCGAGCTCGCGATGTTCTACGCGCGCCCGGACAAGATCGTCGGCAGCTTCTTCATCCGGCACCACGCGTTCCGGGTGCGCATCGACGATGTCGAGCATTACCTCTCGGGACTGATCGCCTACCGGCGCTTCCTGCTCGAGCGCGGCGAGCGCCATCCGGCCGATCCGGAAAGGGTGGAATGGCGCGAGCGTAACGAAACCGGCTGGAACGCGCGCAACCTCCCGCTTGCGACGGGCGGCGTATGGCGCGTTCGTCCGCCCGAGCGCTGGCGCTCTACCGGCGTTTTCATCCACCCGGAAGGCTTCCTGCCCGGACGCGTTGCCGCCGTCCGCCTGCAGGGGGTCGAAAAAGGCGTCGCACCCGGCGCTCTCGTCAAGGGCGCGATCCGGCCGGCGGCAATTCTCGCCAGCGACCCGGCGCAAGTGCCGCTCGACGTCCCGAAGCTGTGGGTCGAGTCTCCGGAGCGCGCCGTCATGGACATGGCACGCTACGCGCGCGCGCGCTTCACAGGCAAGGTCGTCGCCGTGACCGGCAGCGCCGGCAAGACGACGACCGTGGCGATGACGGCCCATGCCTTGCGTCCTTTCGGCCTCGTCGGACAGACGGCCCACAACGCCAATCTGCCGCTCGGCGTCGCCTGGAACCTCGCGTCAATGCGCTGGAGTGACCCGCACATCGTGCTCGAGCTGAGCATCGGGCGAATGGCGCAGAGCGCCGAGCTCGCGCGGCCGGACGTCGCGATCTTTACCAACGTGCTTGCCGCCCACCTCGTCCATCACAAGTCGACCGCACAGATCGCGCGGCTCAAGAGCCGGATATTCCTCGGCATGGGGCCGGACTCGGTCGCGGTACTGAACCGCGAGATGCTTGAATGGGACATCGTCCATGCGGCCGCGACCGCGCGACACCTGCGCGTAATCCCTTATGGCACGTCGCCGGATTGCGACGTGCAGCTCGTCGGGTACGATCAGGCGAGCGGTGCGGTGAAGGCCCGGATCTTCGGCGAACGGGTCGCCTACAGGCTCGGCGCGCCCGGCAAGCACATGGCGCTCAACAGCGTGGGCGTGCTCGCTGCGGTCGCTGCCCTCGGTCGCGACCTCGGTCTGGCGGCCGCCCAGCTCGAGAGCTTCGAGCTGCTCAGTGGGCGCGGAAAGCGCAGCACGGCGACGTTCGAGGGTAAGGCGATCGAGGTCTGGGACGATGCGTACAACGCCAATCCGGCGTCGATGCGCGCTGCCCTGCAAACCATGCAGGCCTCGAGTTCAGTTCCCGAAAGTTCGCGCGTGCTGGTCCTCGGCGACATGCTCGAGCTCGGGCCGGGCGAGCAGGCCATGCACCTCGACATCGTCGAAGACATCCTTGCTGCAAGGGCCGACAGGGTCCTCTTGTGCGGTCCACTGATGCAAGCCGTGGCCGAGCGTGTCCTGGACCGGACCGACGGGTGCTGGTTTCCCGACGCTGCGGCCCTGCTGGCCGATCTGGGGCGGTGGGTGCGCGAGGGCGACGTAATCCTCGTCAAGGCTTCGCACGGCACGCAGCTCGGCAAGGTGGTGAACGCGTTGCTGCGCGATAGCCGGGAGTAGTGCGACCCGGCGTCTCCAGCGGCGACCGGTGCGGTCGGCGGCTGGGGTTGCGAAAATCTCGGGGCGGGCCCGCCGAATGTCGTGTGCGCCCACCGGAAGCGTCCCTCTCTTTCACCTGCCCGCCTGGCTCGGCCGCGCCGGTG
>CALCBC010000027.1 GCA_937898525.1 uncultured Sphingomonadales bacterium | reverse complement strand
CCACGGGCGATGCCATTTCGCAGGAAGCGTTCGAAGCGCGAATCGTCGAGGACGAGGCCTTCGCCGCGGAATGGGGCGAACTCGGCCCGGTCTACGGCAAACAGTGGGTCGACTGGGACACCTACGAGCCGGCGGGGGAGGGGCTCTATCGCAAGGGCCCCGGAATCAACCAGGTCGCGCAGGTCATCGAGAGCCTGCGCCGCGATCCCGGCGGACGCCGACATATCATCGAGGGGTGGAACGTCGCGCAGCTCGACGCGATGGCGTTGCCGCCTTGCCACAAGACCTACCAGTTCCACGTCGCCGGTGGGAAGCTCAGCTGCCAGCTCTACCAGCGCAGTTGCGACGTCGCGCTGGGGTTGCCGTTCAACCTGTTCGGGGCGGCGCTGCTGACGCGCATGATCGCCGCCCAGGCCGGGTACGTGCCCGGCGAGCTGATCTGGACCGGCGGTGACACGCACCTCTACCTCAATCACGCGCACCTCGTGGAGGAGCAGCTTTCGCGTGTGCCTTCGGGCGAGCCGACGCTGCACCTGTTGCGCCGGCCGGCTTCGATCTTCGACTACCGGTTCGAGGATTTCGAAGTGCGCGACTACGCGCCGCAGGGCCCGATAAGGGCACCGGTCGCGGTCTAGCCGTAGTACTCCCGGTACCAGCGAACGAACTCGGCCACGCCGGTTTCGACCGAAGTCCGCGGAACGTAGCCCGTCAGGGCGCGTAGCAGGCTCGCGTCACCCCAGGTCTCGCGCATCTCGCCGGGCTGGATCGGCAGCATGTTGAGCTCCGCGGTACGGCCGAGCGCCTGTTCGATCACCGACACGAAATCCATCAGCTTCACGGGGGCACCGTTGGCGATGTTGACCACGCGGGCCGGGACACCGTCGGACAGGGTGTCGCTGTCCACGCGGTTCGCTTCGTCCGGGGCCACCGGGATCAGCCGGACGAGCGATTCGACGAGGTCGTCGACGTAAGTGAAGTCGCGCGCCATCTCGCCGTGGCCGTAGACGTCGATCGGACGGCCCTCGAGGATCGCGCGGACGAACTTGAACAGCGCCATGTCCGGGCGCCCCCACGGCCCGTAGACCGTGAAGAAGCGCAAGGTGGTCGTGGGGATCCCGAACAGCTGGGCGTAGGACCAGCCCATCGCCTCCATGCCCTTCTTGGTCGCGGCATAGAGGTTGAGCGGCTCGTCGGCCTTGTGCGCTTCCCTGAACGGAATCTCGCGGTTGGCGCCGTATATGCTCGAGGTCGAGCCGAGCAGCAGGTGCGCCGGCTTCAACTCGCGCGCCAGCTCGAGCACGTTCCACGAGCCGACGAGGTTGCTGTCGACGTAAGTGCGCGGGGCCTCGAGCGAGTAGCGAACGCCGGCCTGGGCGGCGAGGTGCACGATCACTTCGGGATTGGCGAGGGCGGCGGCCTCGTCGAGCGCGGCACGGTCTTCGAGCAGGCCGGTGACGTGACGATAGCCGTTGCGCCGCACGAGCTGGTCGCGGCGGGCTTCCTTGAGCCGCACGTCGTAGTAGTCGGTCATGCCGTCGAACCCGGTGACTTCGTGCCCGTCGTCGAGCAGCCGCCGCGCGAGATGGAAGCCGATGAAACCCGCCGTCCCGGTGATGAGAAATCGCATTGTCGGTCAGCCTCCGTCGCGGCTTGTGGCACGATATGATAGAGGAATCGTTGTCAAGCCGGAGGGGCCGGGAAGGAGCGCCGGCCGCCGTTGACCGAAAGTCGCCTCTGTAATAAAATGTCTCTCTGAGATAATTTCATTCCAGTGACGGGGAGAGCGCGGGATGGCCAAGCCGGAGCTGCAGGACGGGACCAATCGCCCGTGCCTTTCGCTGCACGTCCCCGAGCCGCAGGCGCGCCCCGGCGAGGACCCTGACTTCTCCCACCTGGTGATTTCCGAAGCCGGCGCGCAACCCCGGCCCGACGAAGCGTGCCCGGCCTCCGAAACCTGGCCGCTATGCAGCGACCTCGTGCGGGTGCTCGGCGACGACGACAAGGCGCACGGCCCGTGGGACCCGCGCCTGTCGCCGGGCAAGCTGCGCGAAATCCTGCGCACGATGGCGCTGGTGCGGGCGTTCGACAACCGGATGTACCGCGCCCAGCGGCAGGGCAAGACGAGCTTCTACCTCAAGTGCTCGGGCGAGGAGGCGACCTCGGTCGCGGCGACGCTGGCGCTCGATTTCGAGGACATGATCTTCCCCTCGTACCGCCAGCAGGGGTGCATGATCGCCCGCGGTTACCCGATCCTCGAGATGGTCAACCAGATCTACTCGAACCGGGCGGACAAGCTGAAAGGGCGGCAGCTGCCGATCCTGTACTCGGCGAAATCGGTCAATTTCTTCACCATCTCCGGCAACCTTGCGACGCAGATGCCGCAGGCCACCGGGTTCGCGATGGCCAGCGCGATCAAGGGCGACAGCCGGATCGCCGCCGCCTGGGTCGGCGAAGGCTCGACCGCCGAGGGCGACTTCCACGCCGCGTTGACTTTCGCCGCGGTCTATAACGCGCCGACGATCTTCAACGTGGTCAACAACCAGTGGGCGATCTCGAGCTTCTCGGGGATCGCGGGCGCCGAGCGGCAGACCTTCGCCGCGCGGGCGATCGGCTACGGCATTGCTGGCCTGAGGGTCGACGGCAACGACGCGCTGGCGGTCTACGCGGCCGAGCGCTGGGCGGCCGACCGCGCGCGGTCGAACGCCGGGCCGACGCTGATCGAGTTCTTCACCTACCGCGCCGAGGGGCATTCGACGTCGGACGATCCGAGCGTCTACCGGAGCGCCAGGGAAGGCAAGGAATGGCCGCTCGGCGACCCGATCGCGCGGCTCAAGGCCCACCTGATCGCCATCGGCGAATGGTCCGACGAGCGGCAGGAGAAGATGGACGCGGAGATCGACGAGGAAATTCGCGAGGCGCAGAAGGAGGCCGAGAAGAACGGCATCCTCGGCCACGGCCTGCACCATCCGTTCCACACGATGTTCGAAGACGTGTTCGAGGAGCTGCCCTGGCATCTCGAGGAGCAGAGCGAGCAGGCGATCCGCGAAAGGCACATCAAGTGGCCAGAATGAACGCGCGCGCAAGTACCGACGACGAACCGGTCACGCTGGCCGACGCGCCCGCGAGGGCGATGACGATGATCGAGGCGATCAACGATGCGCTCGACACGATGCTCGAGCGCGATCCCGACGTCGTGCTGATGGGCGAGGACATCGGCTATTTCGGCGGCGTGTTCCGATGCACCGCGGGGCTGCAGGCGAAGCACGGCAAGACGCGCGTGTTCGACACGCCGATCAGCGAGTGCGGCATCATCGGCGCCGCGGTGGGGATGTGCGCCTATGGCCTCAGGCCGGTGCCCGAGATCCAGTTTGCCGACTACATCTATCCGGGGCTGGACCAGCTTGTGAGCGAGGCTGCGCGACTGCGCTACCGTTCGGCCGGCGAATTCATCGCCCCGATGACGGTGCGCACCCCCTTCGGCGGAGGCATCTTCGGCGGGCAGACACACAGCCAGAGCCCCGAGGCCCTGTTCACGCACGTCGCCGGCCTCAAGACTGTCGTGCCGAGCACGCCGCACGACGCCAAGGGCCTCCTGATCGCGGCGATCGAGGATGACGACCCGGTGATCTTCTTCGAGCCGAAGCGGATCTACAACGGCCCGTTCGACGGGTATTACGACCGCCCGACGCGGCCGTGGAAGGAGCATCCCGACGCGCTGGTGCCCGAAGGCTACTACTCGATCCCGCTCGGCAAGGCGCGGATCGTGCGCGAGGGTTCGGCAATGACCATCCTCGCCTACGGGACGATGGTTCATGTCGCCGAGGCGGTGTGCCGCGAGAAGGGTGTCGACGCCGAGATCATCGACCTGAGGACGCTGGTGCCGCTCGACATCGAGGCTGTGGAAGCCTCTGTGGAAAAGACCGGCAGATGCATGGTCGTGCACGAGGCGACGCGCACTTCCGGTTTCGGTGCCGAGCTCGCGGCGCTGGTGCAGGAGCGCTGCTTCTATCACCTCGAGGCGCCTGTGGAGCGGGTGACCGGGTTCGACACGCCCTATCCGCACAGCCTCGAATGGGCCTATTTCCCCGGGCCGATTCGCGTCGGCGAGGGCATCGACCGGCTGCTGGAGGCCTGAGCGATGGGCAGGTTCGTCTTCCGGCTCCCCGACATCGGCGAGGGCATCGCAGAGGCCGAGATCGTCGCCTGGCACGTCAGGCCCGGCGACACGGTCGCGGAGGACGGCCGCCTTGCCGACCTGATGACCGACAAGGCGACGGTCGAGATGGAGAGCCCGGTCGCCGGCAAGGTGCTCGAGATAGCGGGCGAGGTCGGCGACGTGATACCGATCGGCTCGCCGCTGGTGGTTCTGGAGACCGATGGAGACGTCGCCGAGGAACCGGCCGCCACACCGCTGCCGCCCGCGGTCGAGGAGCGTATCGAGGTCGAAACGCCCGATGCGGACGATGTCGCCAAGGCGGCCGAAACGCTCGACCAGCCAAGCCCAGCAGAGCCCTCTCCCCTTCAGGGGAAAGGGTTGGGAGAGGGGACCACAGCCCCAACGCCAGCCCCCGCACCCGAACAGAGCGTCCCCCGCCCCCCGACCCCCGCCCCTGAAGCGGCGGGGGAGTCCTCCTCGCGTTCTCACGCCAAGGTGCTCGCCAGCCCTGCCGTGCGCGCACGGGCAAAGGAGCTCGGCATCGATCTCGCCGACGTTCGCCCGGCCGAGGGCGGCCGCGTGCGACATGCCGACCTCGACGCGTTCATCTCCTACGGCGGTTCCCGGGGCTATGCGCCGGCCGGCCGGACCGGCCGCGACGAGACGATCAAGGTCGTCGGCCTGCGGCGCCGGATCGCCGAGAACATGGCGGCTTCGAAGCGCAACATCCCGCACTTCGCCTATGTCGAGGAGTGCGACGTTACCGATCTCGAGCAGGTGCGCGCCGATCTCAACGCCAACCGGGGGGAGAAGCCCAAGCTCACCCTCCTGCCGCTACTCATCACCGCGATCTGCCGTGCGCTGCCGAAGTATCCGATGCTCAACGCGCGCTACGACGACGAAGCCAACGTCGTCACCCGCCACAGCGCCGTGCACATGGGCATCGCGACGATGACCGACGCCGGGTTGATGGTCCCGGTGATCCGCGATGCGCAGGCGAAGAACCTGTGGCAGCTCGCGGCCGAGATCCTGCGGCTGTCCGAGGCCGCTCGCGAGGGCAAGGCGAAGTCCGAGGAGCTGTCGGGCTCGACCTTCACGTTGAGCTCGCTCGGCCCGCTCGGCGGGATCGCCTCGACGCCGGTGATCAACCGGCCCGAGGTGGCGATTCTCGCCCCCAACCGCATTGTCGAGCGGCCGATGTTCGTCCCCGACGGGCTCGGCGGCGAGCGTGTCGCCAAGCGCAAGCTGATGAACCTGTCGATCAGCTGCGACCACCGCGTGGTCGACGGCTACGATGCGGCGGCTTTCGTGCAGGAAGTGAAGCGGCTCATGGAGACCCCGGTGCTGCTGCTGGCGGACTGAGGGGACGGACGATGCCGCGCGATCCGCGAATCGACGAGAAGATCGCCAGGGCCGCGGAGTTTGCGCGGCCGATCCTCGAACATCTGCGCGCACTGGTGCACAAGGCGGTTCCCGACGCCTCGGAAGCGATCAAGTGGGGCATGCCGCATTTCACCTACAAGGGTAAGAACATCGCCGGCATGGCGGCGTTCAAGGCGCATTGTGCGTTCATGATCCACGGCGAGGGCCGCCAGGGCGACGAGGACGGGATGGGCCAGTTCGGCAAGATCGCGTCGCTCGACGACCTCCCGCCGGACGCCGAGCTGATCGAGAAGCTGCGCGCCGCGCAGGCGCGGATCGACGAAGCCGGCACGGCGCAGAAGCGCAGCTCCGCCGCGCCGCGGGCGGCAGCAAGGACCATCGAGGTTCCCGAGGATTTCGCGGTCGCGCTGGCGGCCAACCCGGCGGCGGCGCAGTTCTTCGACGGGCTCGCTCCATCGCACCGCTACGAGTACCTCGAATGGATCACGGGCGCCAAGCGCGCGGAGACGCGCGCGAAGCGGATCGGGCAGGCGCTCGAATGGCTCGCCGAGGGCAAGCGGCGCAACTGGAAGTACGAACGCTAGCGGACCACCGCGCGGTAGCTGAGGCGGCCTTCGCCGCCGCGAATCTGCCAGCGCAGGTGCGTGGCTTCGCGCGGGATCCGGCCCGACCGGCCGATCCGCTGCCACGAACGGCCGCCGTCGGTAGACACCTCGAGACCCGGATTGCTGGCGCTTTCGGGTGCGAGGCCGACGGGAACCCGGCTGATCGCAGTATACGCACCGTCGTGCGGGGCCTCCCAGCGCAGGATCGTGACGATCCGGTCTCCGCGCGCGAGGCGATCGGCGGGAACGATCACGCGCGCGCCGTCGTCCGTGACGGTTTCCGCGTAGACCGCGCTTTCGACGGTGACAGGTTGCGCCCGGGCAGCACCGGCAGCGAGCAGAGCTGCCATGACCAGGGTCCAACGCATGCTATCTCCCCCATTGCACGGGCGGTGCCGCGGCCGTGGGCCCATGCGCTGCAAGGCGCCAAAATAGGGTTAACGAACCGATCATTTCCGGCAGGCAAGGACCGCGCGGCCAGCGGTGCGGGAAGGGCGGTTGACAGCCCCGGGACGCTGCCCTAGGGGCGCGGCTCCCA
>CALCBC010000026.1 GCA_937898525.1 uncultured Sphingomonadales bacterium | reverse complement strand
GAGGCTGGCGTGGACGTGATCGACGCTCCCTTCTTCGCGCACGGAAACGTGGCGACGGCGGGAGGATGCATGGCGACGCAGTATCTCGCGAGCTGGATCATCGCGCGCCTCGCATCTCTCGAGGACGCCGCAGAGGCGATGCATTACGTAGCTCCGGTCGGCCAAAAGGAGGCTTACGTCGAACGGACGCTTTCAGTCGTCCGGCCTTTCCTCGATGTGGCGGAGCCCGTGGCCGCCTAGGGCTGCCTTGCGCGAGCGGCGATCCGACATCGCACTGGCGTCCTGACCCGAGCAGGCGAGCCGCCCGTCGCCGGTGGAAGCGGGCGAGCGGCCTAAGTTGACTCCTTCAGGATCGAGCGCGAGGCGACGATCCCGGCGAGATGGCAGTAATCCCAGGCTGGATCGTCGCGTGAGCGTGCCGCCGTCGCCTCCTCGCACGAAGCGGGCGCCTCGAGCGGATATTCCTCGAGGGGATCCGACTGCAGGTCGTAGAACGCGCAATTGTCCGCGGAGTCGGTGCACACGAGCTTGAACCTCGCATTCCGCGCCCCGACTACCTTGCGCGAATCCTTGAGGAGGTCGACGGACTCGGTGAGGATGAAACCGCGGCGTGGATCCCGCACCGATTCCTCGCGCCCGCTCAGGATCGGCATGAGCGATACGCCGTCGAGCGGAACCGCCGAGCGTCCATCGCCTCCGGCGACGGTCTCGGGTACGGGCAATCCGGCCATCTCGAGGATCGTCGGGAACAAGTCCGCGACGTGGACGAACTCGTTGCTCGCCGAGCCCGCTTCGATGCCCGGGCCGCGAATGGCAAGGGCGACGCGGGCGCCGCTCTCGAATGGGGTCCCCTTCCCGCGCCCCGACCGCGTGATGTACAGGTTGTCGATGAAGTCGAGCTGCGGCCTGCCATACATCGGCGTGCCGTTGTCCGAAACGAAGATCACGTAGGTATTGGGATCGAGCTGGTCGACGGCGTCCAGAATCCTGCCGATGATCGTGTCCATCGAGTTGGTCATCGCCCGCATGAGCGCCTCGCCCGAACACGAGCCGACCTGGTTGGTGCCGAACGTTCCGCCGCACTCTTCCATCTCGCGCCTTGTCGTCTCGTCGAGCGTGTCCGCGTTCGGCACGATCATCTGGCTGCCCTGCCGCTGCGCCGCGGTCGCGTGGGAGAGGTTGAAGGCCAACCAGGCGAACCACGGCTTGTCGGGGTCTGCGCGTTCCCGTTCCCGGATCCAGTCGATCGTGTCCGCTGCCTTGACCACGGGGGCGTAGGTCGTCGGGGCAATCCCGGACAGCGAACGTGCCCGCGGATCCTCGGTGCGCCATTCCCCCGGGGGCGTCTGGTCATCCTGGATGTGCTCGGGATACTGCCAGAAGCTCGGCAGCGCGGCGTGCATGTTCCCGCGGAACAGCTCGAAGCCTGCCTCTTTCGGCTTCATGCCGGGATAGTCGCGCGGTTTACCCGGCAGCCCCGCCATATGCCACTTGCCGAAGACGGCGGTGCTGAAGCCTCCCCGGGTGCCCAAGGTCCTGACGAAGGAATCGTGGTCCTGCGACAGGGCGTCAGCGTAAGTCAGCACATCGGTGTTCGAAGCGAACAGGCCGGTCAGGAGGGACGCCCGCGTGGGCGAACAATAGGGCTGCGCCCAGGCGTCGGTGAAAACCATCCCCTCACTCGCGAACCGGTCGAGCACCGGCATCGAGGCGGGCTTGCCGTCGATCTCGCGATACTCGGGATGGTCATGGCCGCGAGGCCCGTAAAGCTCGAGTAGCCGGTCGGCGAGTCCGGGGTACAGCCCGGGTGTGACGTCAAGACCGACATCGTCGGCAATAATCAGCAGGATGTTGGGGCGCGCGGGCCCCGCTTCCTGTGCCGTGGCCGGCGCCGCCGCAAGGACTCCCGCAGCCAGTGCGCACGACAGGGCGATCGTGGAAACCGTCTTCCGCATGGCATCCCTTCCGTCGTTCGGAATACGGTCCTGCCCTCGCTGCTGGAGCAGAAGCAATCGGCGAGGGGCTTATACGGGCCCATAGGGCCGAGCCTATTGCCGACACAGAAAAGGGCAGGCCACGCCGGGACGCAGACCTGCCCAGAGAAGGAGGGCGCTCCCGGCGATCATGGTCGATCGGCGCGAGCGCTATGAGGTGGGCGCATGACAGTTAGTCCGACCCCACCCGACCTGCATCTGCCGAAATCACGGCAAAGCAAGAAAATACAACGTATAGCGTTGACGAGCCGATGCAAAGCCCTCGGAACCTATAAATGAAATAGGCAGGGCCCGATATCCACTCCACTACCCCGTGAAAATAGGACAGTGGCTA
>CALCBC010000025.1 GCA_937898525.1 uncultured Sphingomonadales bacterium | reverse complement strand
GGCAGTAGGCAGTAGGCAGTAGGCAGTAGGGTTGCTGCGGATGAGAGACTGACTAGGGCTTGCGCAGCGAACTTATCAGGCCACCGAGCATCTTTCCGAGTTCATCCGCTAAAGCCAGTGCTTCGTTGCAACTGCCACATGGTGCCACTTGGACGCGCTCTGCGAGCAGCAGGTGCGTTTCGAGCTCTTTCAGAGAGCCGCGAGCAATCTTCAGGAAATGGATGTAGCTTGCTGAGCTCTGTCGGCCATAACCTTCGGCGACGTTTGCCGGGATCGAAACAGCAGCTCGGCGAGCCTGTGCCACGAGGCCAAAAGCCTCCTCTTTCGACCAACGGCGAGTGAGCCGGTAAACGGCGGCGGCGAGATCCATCCCTTTTTGCCACACGAGCAGGTCACGATAAGACCGGACACCACGCACGATACGGGAATAACGGACTTGTCGGGCCGTGACCTCCTGAGATGGCTCCAAAACGGAGCAGGCAGCAGGCATACTGCCTACTGCCTACTGCCTACTGCCTACATCCCATCACGCCGCCGGCAGAAGCCGCTCGCCCGCGATCCGCTGCATCGCCTTCTGCAGCTTTTCGAACGCGCGCACCTCTATCTGGCGGATGCGCTCGCGGCTGACGTCGTAGACCTGCGACAATTCCTCGAGGGTCTGCGGGTTGTCGGTCAGGCGGCGCTCGGTGAGAATGTGGCGCTCGCGCTCGTTGAGGCTTTCCATCGCCTCCTCGAGCATCTCGTGACGCACCATCGCCTCCTCGGCTTCGGCCACCGTCTCGTCCTGCAGCGGGCGGTCGTCGGTCAGCCAGTCCTGCCACTGACCGGAGCCTTCCTCGTCACCGCGCAGGCTGACGTTGAGCGACGCGTCGCCCCCCATCATCATCCGGCGGTTCATGTTGATCACCTCCTGCTCGGGCACGCCGAGGTCGGTGGCGATCTTCTTGACGTCGTCCGGGTGGAGGTCGCTGTCCTCGTAAGCCTCGAGGTTCTTCTTCATCCGGCGAAGGTTGAAGAACAGCTTCTTCTGGGCCGCGGTGGTGCCCATCTTCACGAGGCTCCACGAGCGCAGGATGAACTCCTGGATCGAGGCCTTGATCCACCACATCGCGTAAGTCGCGAGGCGGAAGCCGCGATCGGGCTCGAACTTCTTGACACCCTGCATCAGGCCGACGTTGCCCTCGGAGATGAGGTCCGACACGGGCAGACCATAGCCGCGATAGCCCATGGCGATCTTGGCCACGAGCCGCAGGTGGCTCGTCACCAGCTGGGCCGCTGCCTCGGGGTCCCCATGCTCCTGGTAGCGCTTGGCGAGCATGTATTCCTGCTCGGCCGTCAGCACCGGGAATTTCTTGATTTCGGCCAGGTAGCGGTTGAGGCTCTGCTCACCGCCGAGCGCCGGAACGCTTACTGACCTGGTGGTGGTGTTGTCGCTCACTTTATCCCTAGACCTTTCCTGTCGGCTGCCGGTTTGCGGACCCCGTCAGGGCATCCGCGGGGCGCAGCCACCTTGCCCCTGTTATACACGACTAAGACACCTTGTCGCGCGCTTTTCATCGATTTGAATGACCGGTTTCGTCGATCAGTTCCTTGATGTCCGGCGGCAGGACGCTCTCGAAGCGCAGCTCGTCCCCCGTTACCGGATGGACGAAGCCGAGAACCGCCGCGTGGAGCGCCTGCCGGCGAAATCCGAGCCGCTGGAGCACCTCTCGTACCCGCGAATTTGGCCGTCCATAGACGGAATCACCTAATAGCGCATGGCCGATGGACGAAAGGTGAACACGAACCTGGTGTGTTCGCCCGGTTTCAAGGCGGCATTCAACGAGCGAACATCCCTTGAGTTCCCTCAGCGTTCTATAGTGCGTGATAGCGTGTTTTCCACGCGAGGAATCCTTGGGCAGCACGGCCATTTTCTTGCGATTGGCATCCGAACGCCCGATTCGCGTGGCGATCGTGCCCGAGGGCGGATTGGGCCGGCCGTTGCAGACGGCCAGGTAGACGCGCTCGATCGAATGATCGGCGAACTGGCGCGCGAGGCCTTCGTGGGCAACGTCGGACTTGGCGACCACCAGCAGGCCCGAGGTACCCTTGTCGATCCGGTGGACGATGCCGGGTCGCGCGACGCCGCCGATGCCAGAAAGCTTGCCGCGGCAGTGGTGCAGCAGCGCGTTGACCAGCGTGCCGTCCGGGTTGCCCGCCGCGGGATGGACGACCATCCCCGCCGGCTTGTCGACGACGAGAAGGTGCTCGTCCTCGTAGACCACGGTCAGCGCGATGTCCTGCGGCGCAGCTTTCGCATCGGCCGGCGCGGGAACTTCGATCGCGAAAGCACCCCCGGCCGACTTCGCCGACGCCTGCCTGACCGGCTTGCCGTCGAGGGAAACCTTGCCCTCGCCGATAAGCGCCTTGACCCGCTCGCGCGACAGCCCGCTGGCCGCCGCCAGCGCCTTGTCGAGCCGCGGCCCGTCTTCGACCACCCCGGTGATGACTTTGCCCTCCCCCATGATACGAAACAGATGGGAAATGACCTTGCGTGTCTCAAGAGCCGCGATGGAGCGGTTACGCTCTGAAGCCGAGGCCTCGGCGCCCGAGGAATGCTGCGGGTTGCTCCTGGGCCGGGAGATCATCGACGAGGTACGCCCGGCAATCAACGTCGCCCCCGATCGCACGCGACGCTTCGAGATCGATCCGCAGACGCTGGTCGATGCATACCGCGCCGCCCGCTCGGGAGGGCCCCAGGTGATGGGCTATTATCACTCGCATCCGGCGGGCCCGGCCGGCCCCTCGGACGTCGATCGGGCGATGGCGGCCGGCGACGGCAAGGTCTGGGCCATCGTCGCCGAGGGCGGCGTAACGTTCTGGCGCGACGAGGAGACGGGCTTCGCGCCGCTTTCCTATGTCGTGGAGGACCGCTAAGGCGCGCCAATGACTTCCTCGACGGATCTTGCCGCCCTGCTCTGCTCGCGCCTGTGCCACGACCTGCTGAGCCCGGTCGGGGCCTTGAGCAACGGTCTCGAGCTCATGGCCGACGAGAAAGACCCCGAGATGCGCAAGCGGTGCTTCGAGCTGCTCGAGCAGAGCGCGAAGATCAGCACCGACAAGCTCAAGTTCTTTCGTCTCGCCTATGGCGCCGCGGGCGGGTTCGGCGACGAGGTTCCGGCGGACGAGCCGCGCGCGCTGGTGGCCGGGCTGGTCGCAGCCAACGACCGGATCGAGTTCGAGTGGGCCGTCGCCGAAACGACACTGCCGAAGCCGGCGGTGAAGGTGCTGCTCAATCTCGCGGCGATCGCCATCGACGCCCTGGTGCGCGGCGGCACGCTCGCCGTGGGAGCCGAGCGCCGCCAGGGGACGACGGAAATCGCCGTTCGCGCGTCGGGCCCGCGCGTGGCGTTCGACGGCAATATCGGCAAGGCGCTCGACGGATCGCTGGCGCCGCACGAGCTCAGCGGCCGCACCGCGCCCGCACACATGATCCGCCTGCTCGCTGAGGAGCTGGGGGGCGGCCTCCAGTACGCGCTGAGCGCGGAGGCGCTGGTCATGGGCGCCGTGCTGCCCGACCGCGCAGGCTGATGACGGCAGGGCTGGTCCACCGCGAACTTCCCTCACCCAACTGGGACGAGCGCGCGCTACCGGTGTCGATGGTGGTGCTGCATTACACCGAGATGGAACGCGAAGCCGCGCTGCGACGCCTGACCGATCCCGAGGCGAAGGTCAGTGCGCACTATTTCATCTCGGAAGACGGGGAGGTTGTCCGCCTTGTCGACGAGAGCAAGCGCGCCTGGCATGCCGGCGCGAGCTACTGGCGCGGTCACCGGGACGTGAACTCGGCGAGCATCGGCATCGAGCTCGACCACCCGGGCCACGCGCTCGGCTACCGCGAGTTCGCCGAAGCGCAGATCGAGGCGCTCATCCCGCTGCTCCACGACATCGTTCGCCGCCACGACATCCCCCGGGCCAATGTCGTCGGTCATTCGGACGTCGCCCCGGCGCGCAAGATCGATCCCGGCGAGCTGTTTCCCTGGGACCGCCTCGCCGAATGCCGGCTGTGTCTGCCCCGCCCGCAGAAGCTCGAGCTGGGCGATCCCTACGACAACGACGGCACGTTCTACCTCGCACTCGAGCGGTTCGGCTACGACGTCACCGAAGGCCGCAAGGCGGTCGAGGCCTTCCAGCGCCGCTGGCGGCCGGAACGGATCGACGGCGTGATCGACGGCGAAGTGCGCGCGATCCTCTTCCAGCTGCTCTTGGATCGCGATGCCGGAAGGGCTAGATAGGCGTCGCCAGGGGGCCGGGCAGCCGCGCCTGTTCCTCCGCTCATCCCGAGTTCGTCGAGGGAAAGCGGGGATCAGTCGAGGAAAGTCCGGGCTCCGCGAAACGAGGGTGGCGGGTAACGCCCGCCCGGCCAGGGTCCGCCCGAGCCGAGGGAAAGTGCCACAGAGAGTATACCGCCGATGGCCCCTAAAGGGCACAGGCAAGGGTGAAAGGGTGCGGTAATGGCGCACCGGGGTCCTGGTAACAGGGCCCGCACGGCAAACCCCACCCGGAGCAAGACCGAATAGGGGTCTCGCGCCCGAGCTCTTCGGAGCGGAGGCAGGGGAGTTTCGCCCCGAGAGGCCCGGGTTGGTTGCTGGAGCGGCCGGGCAACCGGTCGCCGAGATGAATGGCTGCCCCCGCGCGCCCGTCCCCTCGGGGATACCGCGTGCGGGACAGAACCCGGCTTACAGGCCCCCTGGCACGTGTTTCAGGCCGCCAGCGGCGCGACGGCGACACCGCTGTCGGTCTCCACCGCCTCGATGTAGCGCCGCGTCGTCCCTTCGAGCGCGAGTGCCGTCAGCCGGCCCGTTCTGAAGGCGCCCGTGTCGATGCCGATGCGATTGCCGCAATCCTGCGGTTCCTCGCTGATCGTGTGCCCGTGAACGACTACAGGTCCGTGAGGGTCCGGGTGGGACAGGAACGGCTCGCGGATCCACCTGAGATCGCGCGGCTTCTGGGCGTCAAGCGGCACCCCGGGGTCGATCCCTGCGTGAACGAACAGGTAGTCGCCGATCCTGATCATGTCCTCGAACGATCCAACGAAGGCGATGTCCTCCGCCGGCACGAACGCGCGCAGGAGGTCCTGCGCTTCATCCAGCTCCGCCTGGAGGAACTGCGTGCGGTCGACCCCGTAGCTCAGCACCGTTTCGCGCCCACCGTGGCGCAGGAAGTGGCGGAAGATCTCGAGCTCGTTGAAGCTGCGCAGGAACATTTCCTCGTGGTTGCCGGCGAGGATGCGCACCCTCCGCCGCGCCTGCCACTCACGCGCGAGCGCGATGACCTGCGCGCTGGCCGGCCCCCGATCGACCAGGTCGCCGAGCAGCACGACCGTGGTGTCGGCCGGCCCACGCGCGGCGTCATCCGCATCGATCGCTTCGACCAGAGCGCCGAACAGATCCCGGCGGCCGTGGATGTCGCCGATCGCGTAGACCCGTTCCCCATCGGGGATTGCGGGCAGGTCGGCCGGCTCGGCCGACGCAAAGAAGCGTTTGAGAGCCTGTAACATCGGAAATCCGGGTCGATCCCCTAACGACCAAACGGCAAGGCACAAGAGAAGGTGTGTCAGTTGCGCAAGAAACCCTGTCTCCCCGCTTAATGTGACGCGAAAAGCACACTTCCGGGGCCAATCAGCCGGTGCCCGCGCAATTCCCTTGTGCGCTGCAGCATGACTGTGCAAGTTAATTGCGCACCGCAGGAGACCGCCCCGGCATGAGGGCGGACCGCGGTGTGCAGGTGGGACGAAGCAGAGTTTTCACCCCAAGAATGAGGGAACTGCCCATGCTTACGTCCGTCCGCAGCCTTCTGGCTGCAACTGTTCTTGCCGGCGCGACCTTCGCGGCCACTCCGGCCCTGGCGCAAGACGAAGATCCCGTCGTCACGGTTTCCGGCAACGTCGCCCTGGTCACCGACTACCGCTTCCGCGGCGTCGGCCTGTCCGGCGGCGATCCCGCCGTCCAGGGCGGCATCACGCTGAACACCAAGCCGGGCATCTACTTCGGCACCTGGGCCTCGTCGCTCGAGGACAGCCCGGTGTACGGCGAGATCGAGCTCGACTTCTTTGCCGGCTGGGCCGGCGACATCGCCGAGGGACTCGGCGCCGACGTCGGCGTGACCTACTACTCCTATCCGTCCAAGGACCCCGGTGCCGGGCCGTCGGACGTGTGGGAATTCTACGGCAAGCTCTCGCCCAGCGTCGGCCCGCTCGGCCTGACCTTGGGCGTATTCTACGCGCCCGACCAGGACTCGCTCGGCGACGGCGACAACCTGTATCTCTCGGCGGATGCCGGGGTCGACATTCCCAATACCCCGCTCTCGATCTCGGGCCACATCGGCTACACCGACGGCTTCCTTTCGACCGGCGCCGACGGCAACTCGTTCGACTACTCGATCGGCGCCTCGGTCACGGTCCTCGGCGGGCTGTCGGTCGGCGTGGCGTACGTCGGGGTCGACGGGCCGAGCGGCCCGGCGTGGGACGGCATCACCGACGACACGGTGGTCGGCACGCTCAGCTTCTCCTTCTGATACCGGCCACCCACGACCGGATCAGGGCCCGCGCCGGCAACGGCGCGGGCCTTTTTCGTGCCGTCAGCGCAAATAGAAGTCGATCGTGGTGACAACCCTCACCCGCTTGTGGGGCGTGTCGGCAACGCCCCAGCCGCCGCCATCGCCGTCGCGCGCGGTGATCTCGAAATAGCCCTGGGTCGCCTGCTTGATACCGCCGACCCCGGTGTCGCTGTCCTTGGCGAACTGCTCAGCAGCGCGGCGCGCGTCGCGCGTCGCTTCGGCCACCATCTCCGGCTTGATGTCGTTGAGCTTGGTGAAGGTGTAGGCCATGCCCGAACCTTCCTCGAGCAGCACGCCGCGGCGGACGAGGTCGAACTGCCGCCGCACGGCCCGCTGGGCCCGCTCGATGTCGATCGTGCGCAGGGTCATGCGCTGGCGCACGGTGAAGATCGTGCGACCGTCCTGCGTGTAGCTGGAGACGTTGACCCCGGCCGGCTGCAACGCATCGTCGGGAAAGCCGAGCTCCTTGAAAAACGCCCGGATCGCTGCGGTGTCGCGGTCGACGCTGGCCTGTGCCGTGGCCATGTCGCCGGCCGAGGCGGAGTAGGCGATCGTCCAGGTAGCGAGATCCGCGGTCACGTCGCGTTCGGCGAGACCGCGCACGGTGACCGAACGGTCGGCCGCGCGGGCTCGCGTCAGCCCGTCGCCCAGCAGGTAGCCGCCAAGAATCAGTCCCGCGGAAAGGATACCGGAGCCCGCCAGCACGAGCTGCGCCTGCGGGCGACGCCAGAAGGGGGTGGCGGAAGGCGGGGCGTCTTGGCTAACGTCGGACATGAGCGGCTCCCTGAAGGCGGTGTACAACTCGCATGCGGGTGCGCCTCTGGCGATGAACCGTGCTTGAATAGCGACGAACGGAGTTCATGAAGACATGGTCAAGTATCTCCACACGATGATCCGCATCAGCGACCCCGAGGCGACGCTGAACTTCTTCAAGCTGCTCGGTCTCGAGGAAGTGCGCCGGATGGAGAACGAGAAGGGCCGCTTCACGCTCTATTTCCTGGCCGCTCCCGGACAGGAGGGCGTCGCCGAGGTCGAGCTTACCTACAACTGGCCGCCCGAGGACGGTTCGCCGCCCGAACAATACACCGGCGGGCGCAACTTCGGCCACCTCGCTTACCGGGTCGACGACATCTACGAGACCTGCCAGCGGCTGATGGACGCCGGCGTGACCATCAACCGCCCGCCGCGCGACGGCCACATGGCGTTCGTAAAGACGCCCGACGGGATCTCGATCGAGCTGCTGCAGGATGGACACCTGGAGCCGCGCGAACCGTGGGCGAGCATGCCGAATACCGGTAGCTGGTAGGTCATCCCGGCGAGGGCCAACGCGACACGAGCGATGCGCTGCAGGACTGCCTGCCACCTCGCTTCCCGGTCTCCTGCGTTCTTCGGGGCGCCTCGCTCGCCTTCCTCAAAAGCCTGAAATATCAGTAGTTGCGGCCCATAGGGGCAAGTCTCCCTCCCCCGCTACCGGCAAGGCGCCCCTCAAGCCGCGTCGACGGCGAAAGGGAGGAGACTGCCATGATGAGACCTCGATTCACGTCCCGAGCGACCCTTCGGAATAGCGCCGCCACCGTCGCGCTCGCCTGTGCGCTCGCGGCATTGCCGGTCGGCGCACAGGAAGATCTACCGGAGGAGCGGAGCGACGCGATCGTCGTTACCGGCACGCGAATCGAGCGTAGCGGCGGTTTCAACGAGCCTACTCCCTCGACCGTGTTCGGTGGGGAGCAGATCGCTGACCTCGGCATCGTCAGCGCCGGCGACATCGTCGAGCTGATGCCGCAGAACACTGCGTTCGTCTCCGATGCTGTCGCCGGGATCACCGCGGGCGCCGATGTCGGCGCTTCCTACGCCAACCTGCGTGGCCTCAATCCCTCACTCGGTACCCGCACCTTGACGCTGGTAAACACGCGCCGCTTCGTCCCCACGTCGGATGGCGGGGCGGTCGATCTCAACCTGATCCCGACCGCGATGATCGAGCGCGTGGAGACCGTTACCGGCGGCGCCTCGGCCGCCTACGGTTCGGACGCCGTCGCGGGCGTGGTCAACGTCATCCTCGCCCGCAACCTCGAGGGCCTGCGAGCGCAGGCCGACTACGGGCAGACGTTCCGCGGCGACGGCGAAGGCTGGCACGGATCTCTCGTCTACGGCACGCGCGTCGGCGACCGCGGCCACCTTGTCATTGGCGGCGAGTACGAGAAGCGCGAGGGCATCGGCGACTGCTTCGAAGTCCGGCTGTGGTGCGCCGAGGGGTGGGACGTCTACGTCAACGCCAACACCATCCTGCCGGACGGAACGATCTCCGGGCACGATCTCCCCGGCACGCCCGGGTACGGCTTGCCGAACTACATCATCGGACCGGGCTCACGCCAGGCGTACAACGATCCGCGCGGGGTCGTCCGCAATCGCCCACCGGCGCCGCTGGAAGCGCGCAACTGGCGCTTCACCGACGATGGCACAGGCATCGTCCAGTTCGATCCCGGCCAGTTCGTGAACTCGACAACGTTCGGCCCTCGGATGGGCGGCGACGGCGCTTCGACCTACGACGACTCGGACATCCAGACCCCGCTCGATCGGTGGGTTGGCTACCTCTATGGCGAGTACGAGGTTCTCGACGGCGTGACCGCGTCCGCTGAGCTCACCTACGCCAACCGCAAGGCATCCAACAGCGGCGTCACCGCGGGGCCGCGCTCGACCTATTTCGTCCATGCCGACAACGCATTCCTGCCCGAGGAGCTGCGCGTGCTGCTCAACGGCGCCTCGTTCAGTCTCGGCAAGGATGTCGACGACCAGATTCCCGCATACAACGAGGCCAAGGCCGAGGTCTGGCGCGGGGTGTTTGCGCTGTCGGGCGAGATCGGCGGCCGTTGGAACTGGGATGCCTATTACCAGTACGGCCGCAACGAGCGGCATCAGTTCTCGCGCTATTCGCGAGTGAACACCGAGTTCCAGTACGCGCTCGACGCGGTCGTCGATCCCGACACCGGCGATATCGTATGCCGCGAGCTGCTCAACCCGAACCCGGATCCGCGGGCACAGGGATGTGTACCGATGAACCTGTTCGGGCTCGACAACCTCGATCAGGCGGCGATCGACTATGCCTATCGCCCGGTCGTCGAGGACTTTATCTACGACCAGCACGTCGCGGCGGTCAGCGTGAACGGCACGCTGTTCGACGGATGGGCCGGCCCGATCGGCGCTGCGGCCGGCGCCGAGTACCGCAGCGAAGGCGGCGACGTTACCCACGGCGACATCCCGAATTACACCGACTACGCCTTCACCTTCGGGCTCGACTACGGCGGCGAGATCGAGGTGATAGAGACGTTCGGCGAGCTCAACGTACCGGTGTTCCGCAACCTGCCGATCGGCGAGCTGTTCGAGCTCAACGGCGCGGTGCGGTGGAGCAAGAACACTGCCACCAACAGCTACACCTCCGAGAAGACTTCGACCGAGGCGGTCAGCTGGAAGGTCAGCGGCATCTACGAGATCGGCGGCGGCCTGCGCCTGCGCGGATCGCGCTCGCGGGACATCCGCGCGGCCGGGTTCCGCGAACTGTTCGAGCGCAACGCCCCGAGCGAAGAAGGCTCGACGCTCGGCATCGTCGACAACCCGGATCGGGCTCCCAACGCCAACGACGACGCTACGCCGATCCTCAATGGTGGCAGCTTCGCGCTCGAGCCGGAGAAGGCCGACACTACGACACTTGGCGTGGTGTTCCGCCCCGACTTCGTGCCGGGCCTGCGGCTGTCGGTCGACTGGTACCAGATCGAGTTGAAGGATGCGGTGAGCATTCTCAGCGCCCAGACGATCGTCGACTTCTGCGAGGACTATTCGCTGTTCTGCGATCGCATCACGCGCGATGCCGACACAGGCGTGGCCTTCGGGCTGCCCGGCGACGGCGGCATCACCTTCATCGACGCCCGCCGCGTCAACCTCGGCAGCGTCGCCATCCGGGGTTTCGACTTCGAACTCGACTACCGGCTCCAGCTGTCGGACATCAGCCAGTCGCTCGGCGACGGCCGGCTCGGCCTGAGGCTGCTCGCGAACCACCAGTACGACCAGGTCGTGCAGCCCGACCCGAGCGTCGAATCTCGCGACTTCGCCGGGCAAACGGGACCGGTGCTCGGCGGCGGCAACCTGAGCCCGACGCCCGACTGGATGTTCACCGGCTTCCTCACCTACGACAACGGCGGCTTCAACGCGACGCTGAGCATGCGGCGGATCAATTCGGGCATCTACAACATCGACCGGATCGGTCCCGACGACCCCCGCTACGATCCGACGCTGCCCGACTCGATCAACGACAACACCGTCGATGGCCGGACCTATTTCAACCTGGCGATGTCCTACGAGATCCCGCTCCCCGGCGGCAGCGGCGACCGCTCGGTCGAAATCTTCGGTTCGATCGAGAACCTGTTCGACACCGACCCGCCGGTGGCCCCCGGTGGTGGTGGCGGCGGCGGGTCGAACTATCCGACGAATCCGGTGTTCTTCGATACGTTCGGCTCGCGGTTCAGGGCCGGGGTGCGCGTTTCGTACTAGTAGAGAGAGGCCCTCATCCAGCTCCGACCTAGGCCCGCATTGCGGATCCAGGTCTTCGTATTCCTCTCCCGCTGGTGGGACACGGACGGCGAAGCTCGCTCGCGAAGTGCGCTAGCGTAGCCGGGGTGAGGGCTCCTTCTTCTTGCCAACCTCGCTCCGAGCCGCCACGTGCTCGCGCATGGCCAAAGCCGCCCTCCCCCAGGTCGTGATCATCGGCCGGCCCAACGTCGGCAAATCAACGCTGTTCAATCGGCTGGTCGGCAAGAAGCTCGCGCTGGTCGACGACCAGCCCGGGGTGACGCGCGACCGGCGGTTCGGGCAAGCGGGTCTGCGCGGGCTCGAGTTCGAGGTGGTCGACACTGCCGGGTGGGAGGACGAGGACCCCTTGAGCCTGCCGGGGCGGATGCGCGCGCAGACGGAAGTGTCGCTGAAAGGCGCCGACGCGGCGCTGTTCGTGGTCGATGCGCGCGCCGGGATCACCCCGCTCGATGAGGAGATTGCCCGCTGGCTGCGCGAGCAGAGCGTGCCGGTGGTGCTCGTGGCCAACAAGGCGGAGGGCAACGCCGGCGAGGCGGGGATCCTCGAAAGCTACGCGCTGGGGTTGGGCGAACCGGTGCCGATCTCGGCCGAGCACGGCGAAGGCGTGGCGGACCTGTACCAGGCGCTGGCGCCGCATCTCGCCCTTCGACAGGCAGAGGATGAGGAGGAACAGGACGAGGAGGAGGACCACGGCCGGCCGCTCAAGCTGGCCATCGTCGGGCGGCCCAACGCAGGGAAGTCGACGTTGGTCAACCGGCTGCTGGGCGAGGAGCGGCTGCTGACTGGGCCCGAGGCCGGGATCACGCGGGATTCGATCGCTGTCGACTGGCGCTGGACTGATCCGGCGACCGGCGAAACGCGCCCGGTCAGGCTGATCGACACGGCGGGGATGCGCAAGAAGGCCAAGGTCGACGACAAGCTCGAGAAGCTCGCGGTGGCCGATGCGCGGCGCGCGGTCGACTTCGCCGAAGTCGTGGTTCTGCTGCTGGATGCCACGCGCGGCCTCGAAGTCCAGGACCTCAAGATCGCCAACATGGTGATCGACGAGGGCCGGGCGCTGATGATCGCAATCAACAAGTGGGACGTCGCCGAGAACCCTTCGGCGCTGTTCAACGGCGTGCGCGCGGCGCTCGACGAGGGGCTGTCGCAGCTCAAGGGCGTGCCGCTGCTGGCGGTCTCGGCGCGCACCGGCAAGGGGCTCGACCAGATGCTGTCGGCCGCGTTCGAGCTGCGCGAACAGTGGAGTCGGCGCGTGCCGACCGCCGCACTCAACCGCTGGTTCGAGCACGCGCTCGAGGCCAACCCACCGCCAGCTCCCGGCGGCAAGCGGATCAAGCTGCGCTACGTCACCCAGATCAAGACTCGCCCGCCGACCTTCGTGGTGTTCGGCACTCGCCTCGGCGACTTGCCTGCGAGCTACGAGCGGTACCTGGTAAACGGGCTGCGCAAGGACCTCGGCTTCGGCGCCGTGCCCGTGCGGCTGACGCTGCGCAGCCCGAAGAACCCGTTCGACAAGGACTAAGCCCGGCGGTCGGCGTCGCCAGCCCCGCCGCTACCGCGCCGCCACCTGCTGCCCTGCGGAGCCGCCGGCCCTGGCGACCTCGAGCTTCGCTCCCACGGGCAGCGCGCGTACGGCGAGCCCCGGAGGGGCATTGCTGCCCGGCGAAACCGTCAGACCGGCGCCGTTGTCGACCACGAGCTTGGCCCACAGCGTGCCGTTCTCGCTGTACCATGAGGTCTGGCTGGCCTTGCGCAGCTCTTCGAGGCTCGAGACCTGCGTCCCGCCGTCGGCGGTGTTGTAGCCTGGAAACTCGAGAATCACCCACGAGCCGTCGTCCATTTCGGTCAGCGACAGCGAAAGCGTTTCGCGCGACGTCTCGACCCTCAGTTCGGCGCCGCTGCCGATCGTCGTCTCCCCGACGTACTCGAAACGCTTGCCGTTACGCTGGAGGATGATCGGGTTGGTGATCGGCCCGGTCTGGAAGCCGCTGAAATCGCCGGCGATGCTGAAACGGCCGATGTCTCCGATGCACACGGCAGCGTTCCACGTCGGCTTGATCTCGCAGGCGTCCTCGTCCGAGGCGATGCCGTTGTCGATGACGATGTAGGCACCCGGCTTGCCTGTCACTGAGCCGTCGAGGTCGCGAAAGGCGGCGCTCTTGTAGGCGGCGCTGCGGCCGTAGTCCGACGCCCAGCGGCGCTGGATCGGCGGGAAGCTGACAGGCTTGGCGTTGACGAACTTGAGGCCCTTGACCCAGTTCTCGGTGCTCATGCCGAAGCTGGTGAACAGCAGGTACGAAAGCGCGCCCGCGTCGCGCAGGTCGTTGGCCTGGTAATTGACGAACGTGACGTTCTCCACCTCGTGGTGGAAGTCGTAATACTCGTAACCGCGGATCGGGAAATCGGGTGCGGCCGCCGGCAGGCTGCGGCCGTAGGCGACCTCCTCCGGCGTCCGCGGATTGCCGACGTTGTCCGTCTCGCCGACGAACAGCGAATCTTCGACGCGCGAGGTATAGGGCGCGATGCCCGGAGCCCCCGAAGCGTGGGTGAAACCGATCGCGTTGTCGGCGAGCTTGAGGCCCTTGTAGAGGTGCATCTCGCCGCGAGACCACATGCCGCCGTTGCGGTTCTTGTAGGCGGTGAAGTCCTCGAACACGGCGGGGATGACCCCGCTGCTGGTGTCGGTCGGGTCGGCGTAGCTGATCAGGTTGGGGCCGGCGATACCGAACTTCCCGTCAGGCCGCGGACCGCGATCGAGCATGAAGCCGTCGAAGTTCGAATGCGCGACGTTGCCCTTGAACTCGCGCAGCTTCGTGCGACCGGGCCACGTGCGCTGGCTGATCTCGGTACCTTCGAATTGGCCGGTCGGATGGGTCGGGATGGCGAACCAGAAGCCGATCTGGTCTGACCCCGCAGCGACGTTGTCGCGGTAGGTGTTGTCGGGATTGGTGATCCAGAAGGTCGAAACCGTGTTGTCCGAGGGAATCAGCACGTGTGGCGAATCCTGGCCGCGCGTGCTCTGGTGGGGCAGCGTCAGGTTGGTCGGCTCGCACGGCAGCGTCGGGTGGCACTTGGTCTGGATGCCGAGGTTGCGGACGAACTGGTTGCCGGTCTCGATGCCGTCCTCGAGGAAGAAGCAGTGACCGACGGTGTTGAAGGTCACGTTGTTTTCGACCCGCAGGTTATTCGTGCCGTGGACCGTCACGCAGCGGCTGTAGGTGTCGTGGATCGCCGAGTTGCGGATGTACTGGCCGCTGCCCTCGCCGATCAGGTGCCAGTGGATCGGGTAGCGGGCGAGCGTCAGGTGCTGGCCCATCCGGTCGAGTTCGACCCCCGAGACGTACATGCGTGAGCCGGACATCGCCATGATGTGCCCGCCGAAGTACGACGTCTCGGCGTCGTCCGAGGCGCGAATGCGGATGTTGCGCGTGAGCAGGCCGACCTCGCCGCGCTCGTCCACGCCGAACGTGATCTCGCCGAAGTGCATGAACTCGAGCGGGCGATCGAGCGTGACGGTGTTGCCGCGGATCGCGGCGATCGTGCGCCGTTCAGCCTGCCGGGGATCGTAGTCGGTCGAGGCAAGGACGATCTCGTCGCCCTTGCGCCACCCGGAGGCGTCGAGCACTTCGATAGCCGTGGCGCCGGCGGGGGCCGTCCTCGCCAGCTTGGTCCAGGCGTTCTCGCGCTCGCCGTGAAGGTTGAGTGTACCGGCCATCAGCATGATGCCGCGGTCGCCCATCGTGTTGACGTCCTCGCCGGGAACCTCGTCGGTCAGCACGATCGTCGCCTGGCGGGTGTGCGGGCGTTCCTCGCTGCCGATCGCCAGCTCGCCGCCGGGAATGTAGATCCACTCGGTGCGGAGCTCGAGGTCGCGGTCGTCGGCGAAGCTCAGCTTGCCTTCGATTGTCAGGCTGCGGAGCGGCGGCGGAACGACGTCGAGCACGATCTCGGTGCCGGCGGGGATCGTCACCGCGGCGCCCTCGCCGGGCACCTTGCCTTCCGGCCAGGCCGCGGGATCGGACCAGCGCATCCTCTTCATCTCCGACGCGCTCGGCTGCGCCTGAGCTTCGGCATGAGCCGCATGACTGCCTTGTGCCGCGGCTCCGCCGCCGAACGCCAGGACCGCCGGAAGCAGCAACAAACTTAGGCACTGGCTGAGCCGCACGCGCATGGCATCCATCCCCTCATTCGGGACCGACCCGTCCCGCTCTTCTTGTCCGCCGGGGATTTTGCAGGCGCGAGGCGGGTTTGACAACGCCTCTGTCCTCGGCGCGGCCGGCTCGAAACGAGTTGCGCCCACAGGCGGCGCGGGTGAAAGGGATGTGAGGAGGCAGGACGATGCGTTTCTCCGTGGGTCTGGCCGTCCTGGTCGCGCTGGCCTCGCCGGGCTGCGCCGCACCCGAGCCCGAGACGCCGGTCGCCGCGACGCTGCGCACACCCGACGTGCGCTACGAGCCCACCCCGCGGCAGGTCGTGCGGCGGATGCTGCAACTGGCCGAAGTCGGCCCCGGCGACGTGGTTTACGATCTCGGTTCGGGCGACGGGCGCATTCCGATCATGGCGGCCCGCGAGTTCGGCGCGCGCGGCGTCGGCGTCGAGATCGACGCGAACCTCGTTCGGCGAGCCGGGGCCAATGCGCGCGAAGCTGGAGTGACGGAACGGGTCTCATTCCGCCACGCGGACCTGTTCGAGGCGGAAATCGCCGACGCGACGGTCGTCACGCTGTTTCTCTACCCTCACGTGAACCTCCGGCTGCGACCGAAGCTCCTCGCCGAGCTCGCTCCGGGAACGCGCGTGGTCAGCTATTGGCACGACATGGGCGCCTGGGAGCCCGAGCGTTCGGTTCGGGCCGGGAGATCGCGCATCTACCTCTGGCGCATTCCCCCGCGCGACGAATGAGCACAGACCGGGGGTCGATCGTCGGGTCCGCCCCTGAGGCAGGGCGAAGGAGATCATCCTTCTTGCCGTGAGCCTGCCCTGCGGCGCATACCCTGTCCGGACGTGAGGCTGCCGAGGGAGAGGCGAGCCGATGGGCAAGGAACCCGTGACCCTGCAGGCGATCGCCGGGCAGGGATCGAACTTCCGGTTCTATGACAACCGGCAGAAGTACCTGATGTTCGTCAACACCTGCTCGGAGAAGTGGGTGATCGCACAGCGGGTCGCGAAGGAGGTCGAAACCCTGCGACCGGCGCCTCCGGCGCTCAGGTTCTTCGATGCCGGCGTCGGCGACGGGACCGTACTGGCACGGGTCCTGCGATCGCTGCACCAGCGCTTCGAGCGGGTGCCCTTCTACGTCGCGGCGAAGGAGATCAGTCTCGAGGACATCCGCCTGACTCTCGACAAGATGCCCGATCGGTTCCTCGAGCATCCCGAGATGGTGCTGGCGCTCACCAACCTGCCCTACGCCGACGCGCCGTGGCTGCGCCCGGCCTCGGGCGCGCCCGTCGCTTGGCAGGAGGTGCCGCTGAAGGGCACGACGACGGCCGAGTTCGAGCGACAGATTCTCGACCTGCATGGCTTCCTCGATGCGCACTGGCGCACGCGGCTCGACCCGCGGACCGGCCGGCTGCTGCCCGAGACGCCGGCGGCGGTCGTGCTGTACCGCGAGGACTGCCGCTTCATCCTCGACTCCGTGATCCCGCGCGAAGGCGCGGCGGAGGCCGGGTTCGACCTGATCCTCGCCAGCCAGCCGTTTCGCCTGCGCGCCGACGTGCGCTTCAAGGCGCGGCGCGTGCTTGCCCCGCTGGCGCGGGCGCTGCGGCCTGGCGGGCGGATGCTCGGCATCCACTCGGCGGGTGACGACCCGGGCCTCGAGATCGTGCAGAGGGTCTGGCCCGGAGAGGACCCGTTCGTCACCTCGCGGCGCGAACTGCTCAACGCGACGCGCGAAGCGCTCGGCGACGAGGCTGGCGAGTTCAGCTTCGACCCGCTCCCCAACAGCCACGCGCTGTTCCGCTACGAAATGCACACGCTGCCCGAGGAGATCGACGCCAGCATCGGCACTTCAACTCTGCTCGCGGCGTGGAACGCGGCGACTTACGTGGCGCAGATCGACGACGAGCGGCTCGCCGAGGCAATGAGCAGCTCGGCCTATCTCGACGCCACACGCGCCGTGCTGCGCAAGCACGGCGAGCTGTGGTTCAACGACGAGAGCTACCTCGTGACCCGCAAGGGGTAGCGCAGCTACGGCTTGCGCAACGCGGTGACCATGTTGCGGCCGTCGGCGATCGTGAGCTCGAAAGCGACCGCGTCACCCTCGACCAGACCGGCAAGCAGGGCGGGATCGGCTTCAAAGGTCATCGTCATCGCCGACCAGCCGATCTCGGGCATCGGCCCGTGAGCGATCGTGACCGATCCGCCATCGGCGTCAACCGCCGTGACCGTCCCGGTTCCCGAGCCGGACTTCGCTGGCCGGATAGTCTCCTTCGGTACCGGCGTCACCGGCGCGGCCTCGCTGCAGCTGGCGAGCGCCAGCGCGGCGGCAAGAGCGGCGACAAGCGGTCTGGTCACGGTCATTCTCCGAATCCGATCGCACGCAATGCCGCGTCTTCGGCAGACAACGGCTCGCCTGCCGGGAAGCCGTTGGCTTCGAGCAGGTAGGCGGTGACGGCAAGGTAGTCCAAAGCTGGCAGCGAGCCCTCGGCACCGGGCGGCATGGCGCGAACCTTGGCATAGAGCTCGGCCAGCGAGCGTCCGCGCCAGTTGGCGAGGAACACCGGACCCTGCACCGGGGGCACGCCGCCCGCGGGGCTGAAGGTGGCGCCGTGGCACGCGGCGCAGCTTGCGGCATAGACACGCCGGCCCGCCTGCGCCTGTGCGGCACTGAACACACCCTCGCGCACGCTGCGCTGCGGGGCAGCGGGCGGATCGACCTCGATCGCCCGGCCGGCCGGGTTGATCGGCATGCGCGGCGGGCCCTGATGACCGATGCCGGCCGCGGGCAGCGCGAACACGAACAGCGTCCCCTGAGAGCCCTTGATGATTTCGGGCGTGAAACTGTCGCCGAGCCAGAACCCGGTCGAGACCGCGACGTACTGGTGACCGCCGACTTCGAAAGTGACCGGGTAGCCGGTGACCGGCGAGCCGAGGTTCATCTCCCACAGCACGCGGCCCGTTTCCTGGTCGTGCGCGCGGAAACGCCCGGCGGAATCGCCCGAGAACAGCAGCCCGCCGCCAGTGGTCAGCAACGACTGCATCCCGGCACGGATCGCGTATTTCCACTCGGTCCGCCCGGTGACCGCGTTGACCGCGGTAATCACCCCGAGCTTGTTGTCTGCTTCGGGCGAAAGCGCGATCTGCGAGGCGATCGAGTAGCCGGGGTTTTCCCAGTTGGGCGCGACGGCGACGCTGTTCATGCACAGCTGCTGCGCCGGGAAATACATAGTCCGGGTCAACGGGCTGTAGGCTGGCGCCTGGTAGTTCGCACCGCCTGTCGAGGACGGGCAGATGAAGCGCCGCTGGCCGATCTCGGTGAATAGCGTTTCGGGATTGACCGTGACCTTGCCGGTCGCGCCGTCGATCGACTGGACGACGTTCTGCATCACTGTCGGCCGCGCCCACAGGAACTCGCCGGTCTGCCGGTCGAGCGTGTAGACGATGCCGGTCTTGCCAGGAACGCCGGTGACGACCTTGTAGGTCTTCGAGCGGTCGATGTTCGGGTTGATCCAGGTGACCTCGCTTGGATCGGGCGCGACCTGCTCGTCGAGGAGGATGCGCGGGAACGGGTGGTCGAGATCCCAGTGGTCGACGACATGCTGGTAGTGCCAGACGATCCGTCCGGTCTTCACGTCGAGCGCCAGCGTCGAGTTGTGGTAGAGGTAGTCGTGTTCGTTCCCCGCGAGCATGAACTTCGGCGCCGGCGTGCTGACCGATGTGCCCATGTAGACGAGGCCTAGCTCGGGATCGTAGCTCGGGATCATCCACGCGCCTACCTGCATGCGCTTCTCGAGCGGCAAGCCACCCCAGGTAGCGTCATTGGGATCGTCGCCGCGCGCGATCGTGCTCGTTCGCCACACCTCTCGCCCCGTCTTCGCGTCGTGCGCGGTGATCACGCAGGCGTCGGGCCCGCCCTCGGGTTCACACGAGCGGCCGGTGATCGCCAGCCCCTCGGCGATGATCGGTCCCGAGCTCTGTTTGGCGCCTTTCGTATAGTCGAGAATCTGGGTTTCCCAGGCGAGCTCGCCGGTCCGCGCGTTGACCGCGTAAAGGTAGTCGTCCGAACCGCGAGCAATGATCAGCTCGCCGTAGATCGCGAGGTTGCGGTTGGTGTCGGGGAAGGTCAGGTGCTCGGACAGGTCCTTGGGCAGCTCGCGCTTGTGGATCCACAGCACGTCGCCGGAAGCGGCGTCGAGCGCGGTGATCGTGTCGCTCGGTCCCGGGAAGTACATGGTCCCGTCGTGGACCAGCGGCGTGCCTTCCTGGTGCCCGGCGTCGAGCGGCCGGACCCAGACCATGCGCAGCTGGTGCACGTTGGCGCGGTTGATCTGGTCGAGCGGGCTATAGCCCCACGAATCGAGCGTGCGCCGCCAGCTCAGCCAGTCGCGGGGATCGGGTTTCTGGATCATCACGTCGGTGACCGGCGAGATCGCGATCGACGGCGGTGTCACCGTCTGCCCCGCCGCCTGCGCCAGCGCCAGTGACGCCAGCGCCGCGCCCACCAGTCCCTTCGCGGCCCAGCCCTTCATCCTTGTCCTCCCGTGTTTTGCGAGAGATCTAGCACGCCTGAAGGGTTAGTCGATTCCCAGCGCAGCCTTGATCGCCGCCCATGGCACGAGCTTGAAGTTCTGCGCGCGCGGGGCGTTGTCTCCATCCTGCGCGACGAACAGCCCGCCCGGGAAGCGCGGCCCGAAGTCGCCGGCAACGAGATCGATCCCGTCGGTTTCCTCGACCGATCCGAACGCGCCGCGCGCTACGCGAAATCGTCCGACCGGCTCGAGGCCGGGCAGGCGGAACACCGCGAAAGCGTTGTCGCCCTGACTCGAGGCAACCAACCAGCCGCCGTCCGCACCCTCGGGAATCAGCGCGAGCCCTTCAAGGTCCGCGACGAGGTATCGGTTGTCGATCGGCACCACCAGTTCCCCGCGCGTTTCCTCCGCACCGAAGCGCCACAGTCCGCCAGCCTCCTCGCCGACGTAGAGCGTCCCGTCGCGCGGGTCGGCGACACAGCCTTCGATCTGCGTCGGAATGCGGCGCGTGCGCAAGTGCTCGGAGCGGAGCTCGCCGCCGCCGGGGAACGTCAGGCGGTATTCCTCGACCGTGCCATGCTTGAGCGCGGAGAACGCGTGCAGGGCCTCGCCGTCACGGCGCAGGCAGAAGCCGTAGCCTTCACCCTCCCCGCCGGGTGTCGTGGCGAGCAGTGTCAACGCGCCATTCGCCGGGTCCATCTGCCACACGCGCAGCCTGGCGTTGGCCGGGTCGTTGCGGTCGCTGGCGACGACGACGACGCGCCCGTCGGGCAGCTCGGCGAGGTCGACGTTGTTGATCAGGCCCGAAGTCTCGCTGAACAGCGTGCGGCCCGAGAGGTCGTAGACGTGCAGCCCCGCTTTCTTGTCGGTGCCGACGATGCGGCTCGCGGCCGGGTCGGCTCGGTTGCGCCAGATCGCCGGGTCGTCCGCCGCATCCTCGGCAGCGGTGCCGACCGGGTCGGTCTCGGCAACGGCGACCACCTCGACCGGGGGCAGTCCGACGGGCGTGGTGGCACACGCGGCGAGCAAACCCGCCAGGGTGAGGATCGACGGGGCGCGCATCAGAACGCATACCTCCCGACAAGCTGGAACACGGGACCGGCTTCCTCGGCCTCGAGCTCGTACTCGTCGAAATCACGGCCCACCTGGTCGCCGATGGTGTCGAACTTGTTGAACACCTCGCGCTTCCTGCCGTTGAGCAGGTTCGAGCCGACCGCGCGGATCGTGAAGTGGTTGCCGAAGCGCTTCTCAATGAAGACCTCGAGATCGGCGCCGTAGGTCGTGGTCACCTCCTCGCTGACAACTCGGCTATAGGCCGAACCCTGCTTGCGGTAGGTTGCCCCGAAGGCCACGCCCGCGCGCGGCAGGTTCTGGATCACGCCGAAGTTGTAGACCACGTCCGACTGGTTGTTGAATCGCCGCTCGCCGAACGCGTCGGTCACCTTGCTGTCGAGCAGCGAGAGATTGCCGAATACGCCGGTATTCGGCAGGCCGAGGAAGGCGAGGTCGGCCGAGAGGTCGAACTCGATCCCGTAGACCTCGCCATCGCCGACGTTCTGCGGCCGCAGCACGAAGGCGACGACTTCTTCGTCGCCCTCGTCCTGCGCCGAGCCAGGGACCGGGTTCCCGTCCGCGTCGAGCAGGGTCGCCAGTTCAACGAGGTCACTCACGTCGCGGTAGAACAGGTTGACACCGATCACCCCGGTCCGCCCGAGCCGGTGTTCGTAGCCCAGATCGATGCCCCAGGCCTTCTCGGGCCTGAGCAGCGGATTGCCGAGGAAGTCGTTGTCGCCAAGCTCCTCCTCGAGGAGCACCGGCGAGATATGGTCGAACTGCGGACGACGCACGGTGCGCGCTGCCGAAGCGGTGATCCGGCCGTTGCCGACCGCGTACTTGAGCGAAGCCGATGGGAGGAAGTGATCGTATGTGTTGTCGTTCACGGCCTCGTCGGGATCCGCGGTCAGGTCGACGATTTGCACGTCGGTCCGTTCCCACCTCAGACCGGCCTCCCAACTAAGATCTCCGTGATCGCCCTCGAGCAACGCGTAGAGATCGAAACGCTTCTCCTCGACGCTGCCGAGCCCGCCTGCGACCGGCTGGAAATTCTCGAACGCGCCGATTAGCCGGGCGGGCGAGTCGGTGAACGGGTTCCAGTCGCGCCCGTCGAGCTCGTCTTCTTGCTCGGCTTCGGAAATGTCGGTCTGACGGTCCTTGTCCTGCCAGAATGCCCCGACCCCCAAATCGATGTCCATCGTCAGCGGAACGGCGTGATCGAGCGCCAGCGAGAACTCCTCGTCGACGTTGCGCGTGCGGACTCGCTCGCTTTCCCACTCGGGGTTCGCGGGATCGCCCTCCTCACCGGTCTCGAAATCGACTTCGGTCTCGGTTGCGTCGACCCGCTCGTTGAAGCGGGCGTATCCGGCCTTGAACGAGGTCTCGCCGAACGCCCACTCGTGCGACAGTTTGCCGGAAACCGCCCAACTGTCCTGCTCGATCTGCTCGAGCTGGTAGGCGTGAGTCACCAGGCCGGGCTCGTCGTCCTCCTCGAAGCGGATCGGCCCCGGCTCGCCGGAAGGCACGTTGTACTCGAGGCTGCGCTCGGTCTCGGTACGGTCGGTGCGCACGAAGTGACCGCCGATCTCGAAGTCGGTCGTCGCCCCGTCGATGCCCCAGCTCGCGTTGACCGCGTAGTCGGTGCCGTCGCGGATGTCGCTCTGGTCCTCGCGGTTGTCGAATTCGTTGGTCGCGTAGTCGGGATCGTTCTCGGGCGAATCACCGTAGCGGAAGCTGATCTTCCGTTTCGGGTTGTAGCGCCCCTGCAGGTTGGCTCCGACGAGCACGCGTCCCGGCCCGAGCGGACCACCGAAGTAGATGCCAGCGGTGGGCTTGATCTCGCCGTCATCGAAGCGCAGCCCGCCGCCCTTCACGTAGCCGCCATCGAGCGCGAAGGCATCGCGCAGCACGATGTTGATCGTCCCCGCAACGGCATCCCCGGTCCGCCGCGCCGACGAAGAGCGGACGATCTCGACCCGATCGATCAGTTCGGCGGGAATCCGGTCGAGGAAGAACGAGCGATCGGGATTGGGGCCTGGTACCTTCTCGCCATTGATCAGGATCTGCGTGTAGCCCGGGTCGAGCCCGCGCAGACGCGGGCCATCGCTCTCGATCACGTCGCTGAGGAAAGTGACCGAGGGCACGCGCTTGAGTGCGTCGCCCGCGGTCAGCGGCTCAAAGCGCTGGAAATATTCCTCGTCGTAGACCAGCATCGGCTCGGGTGCGTCGCTGCGGTTGCGGTAGCCGATCGTCGCCTGCACCACGATCTGGTTGCTGGCTTGCGGCTGCGCCGCCCCTTCGTCACCCGAGACACCGCCGGCCTCGGCAAGCGCGGCATATGGCGCAGCAAGCGACAGCATCGCGCACGCCGAGCCGGCCAGAAGTTGACCCCGAAGCTTCATTGTCGTCCTCCGTCCATCGACGGAGGCGCCCTAGGGGGCGGTCATGACGCTTTGGCGATAGTTCGATGACAGCTTCGCGACTCCGCGCCGCGACACGCCGCCTGCCCGTTCGCGGGCGGCGTCAGTCGCTCTCGGCCGCCTCGCTCTGCAGCTGAACGTAGTTCTGCAGGCCCATGCGCTCGATCAGCTCGAACTGGGTCTCGAGGAAATCGACGTGCTCTTCCTCGCTCTCCAGGATGCGTTCGAAGATTTCGCGACTGACAT
Source organism: uncultured Sphingomonadales bacterium (assembly GCA_937898525.1). Taxonomy (GTDB): domain Bacteria; phylum Pseudomonadota; class Alphaproteobacteria; order Sphingomonadales; family Sphingomonadaceae; genus Croceibacterium_A. The sequence goes on along the minus strand of CALCBC010000025.1, from coordinate 19,000 downwards.
AGTCGCGGACGCTTTCGCAGTGCTGGATCGCGTCCTTCAGCAGCGGGATCGCTTCGAGTTCGAGCGCGAGATCGGCCTTGAGAATCTCCTCGACGGTCTCTCCGACCTTGAGCTTGTGCAGCGCCTGGAAGTTCGGGAGACCCTCGAGAAACAGGATGCGGTCTGCCAGCGTGTCGGCGTGCTTCATCTCGTCGATCGACTCGTGGCGCTCGTACTCGGCGAGCTTCTCTATTCCCCAGTTCTTCAGCACGCGATAGTGCAGCCAGTACTGGTTGATCGCCGTAAGCTCGTTGGTCAGCGCCTTGTTGAGGTAATCGACGACCTGCGGGTCACCTTGCATCGTGCATCTCCTGCAAGGCCTCGATGATGCGCCCCGCAGGCTCCGACGGCAAGGCCGGAAACGCAAAAAATGGCAGAAATCCTAGGGTTTGCGAATGATAATCAGGTGCGCCCGTCAGGCGGCCACGAGGCGCGGGCGCCGGTCGAGCGAACGCTCTTCGTCGATCAGTTCGGCCGCTTCTTCGAGGCACATGCAGCACTGGGGCTCGCACCCGAGCGAGGCATAGACCGCTTCGACATCGCCCTCGGTCTGGCGCGCGACGTGGCGCAGCTCTGAATCGCGAATGGCGTTGCAGACGCAGACGTACATGGCAGGCGAACTCCGTTGCTGCGCCGCCATCTAATGCGAATAGGTCGCAATAGCAAGCCGGATTCTATCTCCGCAGCGGGAACAGATGGCTGTAGGTCAGGCAGCGCCACAGCCACTCGAGCGGACCGTAGCGGAACCGGGCCAGCCACCACTTAGACCAGGCCAGCATCAACACCCACATCGCCAGCACGAAGAGCACCATCTCCGGCCGGTGGAACCGGCCGTAGAGCCCGCCTGCCCAGCCCTGGAACACGAACATCAGCACGAGCGAGGTGCCTAGGTAGTTGCTGAACGCCATTCGCCCCGCAGCGACGAGCCGGCTGCCGAGCCAGGTCCCGGCCTCGCCTGGCGCCCACAGCGCGAGCAGCGCCGCGAGGCCGAGCACCATCGGCAGGTGGAGGAACTGCGACGGACCGTTGAAGGCGAACTGGGTCAGCATCATCGGGAAGTCCCGCGCCACCACCCAGAGGCCGAGCGGCACCGACAGTACGACCCCGGAAATGAGCCCGATCCACCCCCAGCGGCGCATCTTCGCCGGGTCGAGGCGCCGGTCGAACAGACCGAACCGATACATGGCCATGCCGATCAGGATCAGCGGGATCGTCTCCAGCAGCGCGAAGAACGGCACTTCGGTGACGAGGCTGGCGCTTTCCTCGCTGAGGCGCCAGGCGACGATCTCGGCGTAGCTGCCGTCGGCCATAACGCGGCCTTCCTTCTCTGCGTTGGCGACCAGCCGGTCGAGCCCCTCGCGCATCTGCGCGTAAGCCTCCGGCTGCTGCGCCTGGATGGAGGAAAGGGATTCCATCGCCGCCTGCCCGCCCATGACGAGCGAGAACATCAGCGAAGCGACGAGGTACCAGACCAGCCCGACGCGAAGCTGGGTCCTTGCCTGCCACTTGATCATCGACAACGCGACGAGCCCGGAGACCGCGTAGAGGAACAGGATGTCGCCGGTCCACAGCAAGTAGAAGTGCGCGAGGCCGAACGCGGCCAGCCAGATCAACCGCCTCGCCTGCAGCCAGCGCCCCTCCCCGCGCGCCCAGGCGCGCTCCATGAAAAGGTAGATCCCGGCCCCGAACAGCAGCGTGAAAAGCCCGCGGAACTTGCCGTCAACGGTGACGAACTGAAACAGCCAGACCCAGCGGTCTGCGTCCGTCGCCCCGCCTTGGAGCGCGGGCGGCCAGAAATAGGCGATCATCGGGTACCCGAACCCGACGATGTTGGCGAACAGGATGCCTAGCACGGCGATGCCGCGGATGAAGTCGAGCGCGACGATGCGCTCGTCGGCGGAAACCGGCCGGCCGGGCTCCTCGCCCTCGGCTGCCGGATCGGTGAACCCGGTATTCGCGGCTGCCGAGACGTTCATGACCGGTCCCCCTCGGGGTCGGTCTTACGCCCGATCAGCGGTCGGTCACAAGGCAGTCCTGGCCCGACTGGCGCAGCGAGCGGCACGCGGCTTCGGCCGAGGCGCGGTTCGGGAAGCCGCCGGCCTGGAGCTTCGTCACCCGACCCGCCGGAACGAGCAGCCGCGACCGTCCTGCCAGTTCGGCGCGGCCGCTGAGCTGATTCCACAGCCGCTCGGCATTGCCGGCTACGGAGAACGCGCCGAGCTGGACCCGCCAGCGGCCGCCGCCTGCGGCAGGGGCCGGCGACACTGAGGCTGGGGTGGAAACTGCCGGCGCTGCCACGTCGGACGCCGGTGCGGGATCGGGCTCAGGCGCGCTGGCCAGCCGGAGCTGCGGCACAGTGGCCGCGAAACTCGCGCCTGCCTCGGCCGGGTCCTCGGTCCCGGTGGCACGGGTCGCCTCGGCGATCGCCGCACGCGCGGCGGCAACCGACGGAGAGACCGCAACCGTCGCCACCGGCCGCGGCACGCGCGGAGCGGGCTCGGTCGCCTGCTGTGCGGAAGGCGTTGCGGGCGCCTGATCGGCGAGATCGAACGCCGCAAGCTCGCGCGTGCGCGCCGCCTCGGCCTCGCTACGCATCTCGACGGCGAGTGCAGCCGCCTGCTGGCGCTGATCGAGCGGGATGTGCTGGTCCATCTCGGCGATAGCCTGCGCCGCCTGCGGAAGCCCGGCAGCGTTGGCCAGCGTCATCAACGCATAGGCACGGGTCCAGTCCTTTTCGACGAAGTCACCGTTGAAATGGGCGATTCCGAGCAGGTACTGCGACCGGGGATCGCCGCGCCGGGCGGCGTCGCGAACGTAGGGCAGCGCCTGCTCGCGGCGCCCGTCCTGGAACAGCATCAGCCCGTAGGTATCGGCTGCCTGGAGATGTCCGGCGGCTGCGGCCCGCGCGTAGAGAGTTTCGGCCCTGGCGAGATCGACCGGCACGCCGCGACCGAGGCGATAGGCCTGGGCAAGGTTGAACATCGCATCCGGGTCGCCGGCCCCCGCGGGGCCTTCCCATTCGCGAACGGCGGCCGTGTAGTCGCCACGGCTCCAGGCGTCGACGCCGGCCTTGACGTCGGCCATCGCGGGCACGGCAACGAGGGCCGCGAGCACCGCGGCCGTTCCCCAGGCAGGCTTCATCGCATCCGACAGCATGGCGCCCTTTCCTCGCACGGTTCGATCCTAGGGTCCCATAGTAAACAGGTCATTAGCAAAGACCTGTCAAAATGGCGCTCGTGGAACGGAACCGATCGTGCGAAACCTCGGTCACCCGAACAGTTCGGCCAAGCCTTTCGCATTAACTCAAAATTTAGGGTGATCTGCGATCCCGTGCCCGGAACCGCCGGAAAAATGGATGTCTCCGGCTCGAAATCAGGGGGATAGGCCTTGCGCGTACTGGCATTGGCTTCGCAGAAGGGCGGATCGGGAAAGACCACGCTTTCAGGACACCTGGCGGTCCAGGCGCAGCGCGCCGGCGCCGGTCCGGTCGTGCTGATCGACATCGACCCCCAGGGCTCGCTGGCCGACTGGTGGAACGAGCGTGAAGCGGAATACCCCGCGTTCGCCCAGACCACCGTCGCGCGGCTCGCCAACGACCTCGCGATCCTGCGGCAGCAGGGATTCAAGCTGGCGGTGATCGACACGCCGCCGGCGATCACCATGGCGATCCAGTCAGTGATCTCGGTCGCCGAACTGATCGTCGTGCCGACTCGTCCGAGCCCGCACGACCTGCGAGCGGTCGGTGCCACGGTCGACCTGTGCGAACGCGCGGGCAAGCCGCTGATCTTCGTGGTCAACGCCGCGACCCCCAAGGCCAAGATCACCTCGGAAGCCGCCGTCGCGTTGTCGCAGCACGGCACGGTCGCACCGATCACGCTCCATCACCGTACCGACTACGCGGCCTCGATGATCGACGGTCGTACGGTCATGGAAGTCGAGCCCGAAGGACGCAGCGCGCAGGAAGTGATCGCGCTGTGGCATTACGTCGCTGACCGGCTCGAGAAGAACTTCCGCCGCACGATCTTTGCTGCCCCGGGCGCGGTGTCGCAGATGCCCGGTGTCCACCGTCCGCAGGGCGGCTTCGGCCGCCGCGTCGCCCAGTAAGGGCGGAGGCGCGGCGCAATGAACGAGCCCAAGCCTTTCGCTTCCCTCGGCCCGACGCTCCTCGCCCGCAAGGGAGGAGCGAAGCCGGCGATGCGGCCGCAGCTCGCGCCGCTGGGCGCCGACGGCGCACAGGCAGCGCGCGCCCTGCAGGACTTCGATGCGCTCGAGGATCTCGGCTGGAACGACATGGGTGACGATGTTGTGCCCGATCGTTCGGCCGACGTGCTGCAGCTGACGCCCTCACCCGCCAATCCCGAATCGGAAGCCAGGACCGACGCGGGCTCGCCCAAGCCCGTCGTACGCAGCATTCACGAAGAGCTCGCCGAGCTGCTCGAAAAGGGCGCCACCGAGGCCCCGGCTCCGAAGGCGAAGATCCCGGCCGCATCCGCCAAGGCGCCGGTTGCCCGGCCCGCGGCTGCGGTGAGGCCCGTCAAGCCCGCGCCAACCGGGATCTCGGCCAAGGAGACTCGCGAGGAAGCCGCCGGCCGCCGCGCGGCCTTCACGCTGCGTCTCGACGCCAAGCGCCACCTCAAGCTGCGCCTCGCGAGCACCGTCAAGAACCGCAGCGCCCAGCAGCTGGTCACCCAGGCGCTCGACAAGTTTCTCGCCGAGATCCCCGAGGTCGAGGCGCTCGCCGCGCAACTGAAGCGCAACAGCCAGTGATCAAGGGGGGCTCAGCCATGCATCGAACCGTCAACGGCACCCGTATGATCGGCCCGAAGTTCGCCTGGGTCGCCACCTCGGCGATAGCCGCAGCGCTGCTGACCGGTTGCGCCACGTCGAGCGCGCCGCCAGCGCAGGTCTCGGCCAGCCGTGCCGAAGCCGCGCTTGCCGACGGCAAGCTCAAGCAGGCGATCGCGCACGCCGAGGCCGCTGTCCTCGCCGAGCCGCACAACGCCACCTTCCGCGCGACGCTGGCCTCCGCGTACCTCGACGCCGGGCGCTTCGCTTCGGCTGCGACCACGTTCGAAGACGCGATGAAGCTGGGCGACAATTCTCCGCGCACCGCGCTGAGCCTCGCCCTCGCGCTCATCGGTACGGGCCGGCATGCTGAAGCCGCGGCGCTGCTCAGCGACTGGGAACAGGACATCGCTACCGCCGACCTCGGTCTGGCGCTGGCGCTGGCCGGCCAGCCGGATCGCGGCATCCACCTGATGAGCAATGCAATCCGCAACGGCGAGAACACGCCGAAGATGCGGCAGAACCTCGCGTACTCCTACGCGCTCGCGGGCCGCTGGCGCGAGGCCCGGCTCATGGCCGAGCAGGACGTTCCCGCCGACCAGGTCAGCGACCGCATCGGCGAGTGGGCGGCGATGGCGCAGCCCGAGGCCTGGCAGACGCGCGTCGCGGCGCTGCTCGACGTGCCGGCCGGTGTCCGCGACGCCGGCCAGCCCGTCCAGCTCGCGCTCGCCAACTCGCCGAGCCTCGAGCAGCTTGCGGCCGAAGCGAGCGCTGCCGCACCCGCGCCGGTCGCCGCCCCCGAGCTTCCGCCGCTCGCCTCCGCCGGAACTCCGGCGGCCGAGACGGCCCCGGCCCGACCCGAGGTCGCCATCGAGGATCAGGCGCCGAGCAGCTTCCAGAGCGCTTTCGCTTCGACGCCGACACCGGCCGCTCCCTCGCCGGTGCAGCACGCTGCGCAGTACGCGCGCTCTTCGAGCGCTCCGGCCGCTACCGCTCCAGCGCCGCGCTCCGCAGGCACGCACCTCGTCCAGCTCGGAAGCTTCTCCAGCGAGCAGGGAGCGCGGCGCGCCTGGGGCATCTACGTCAAGCGCTATCCCGAGCTGGCCGGGCACCAGATGGTCATCAGCGAGGCCGTCGTTGGCGGCAAGCGCTACTGGCGCGTCTCGGCCGCCGGCTACGAACAGCAGAGCGCGAACGCCATGTGCGGCCGCGTCCGCGCGAGCGGCCAGGGTTGCTTCGCCTACGCGGAGGGACGTCCGCTGCCGGGCGCGGTCGAGACCGGCATCCGCATGGCCCGCCGCTAGCGCCCGCTACAGCTTCTCTTGCAGCGGCAAGAATGGACACCCCTCCCCTCCGGGAGGGGTTTTCCATTTGGCGACTCCGGCCAATCCGCTAGGCAGTTCCCATGTCCACCGACCAGCTGATCACGCTCGGGGTGCTGGCTGCGGTCATCGCAGCGCTGATCTGGGACCGGGTCCGCTCGGACGTCGTGGCGCTGACCGGCGCCGCGGTCCTGCTGATGACTGGCGTGGTGCGGCCGGTGGAACTCCAGGGCGCCTTCGCCAGCCCCGCGATCATGGCACTCGCCTCGCTGTTCGTGATCACTTACGCGATGGAGCTGTCGGGCCTGCTCGACGCCGCGATCCGCGGCGTAACCGCCCTCTGCCGACGGATCGGCAAGGCCGGGCTGTGGGTGATGATCTGGCTTTCGGGAATGGCCTCGGCGTTCCTGAACAACACCCCGATCGTGGTGCTGGCAGCGCCGGTCGTGCGCGACGTCTCGCGCTCGCTCGGCCTGTCGCCCAAACGTTTCCTGATCCCGCTGTCCTACGCTGCGGTCCTCGGCGGATGCTGCACGCTGATCGGGACCTCGACCAATTTGCTGGTCAGCGACATGGCCGCAATATCCGGCCAGCCCCGCTTCGGCATCTTCGAGATCACGCCGGTGGGCGTCATCGTGGCGATCACGGGCGGCCTCTACCTGCTGATGTTCACGCATCGGCTCGTGCCATCCGATGTCGAGGATTCGGCGACTCCTGCCGAAGAGCCCAGTGTAGGCGATCCCGGCCTCGCCGGCGGGCAACTCGGCTCTCCGCAGTCGTTCGCAAGGGAAGTGGCATTTCGCCCGCTCGCCGCGTTCGCCTCGGCGACGGTGTTCGTCGCCGTGGTGGCACTGGCGGCGCTGGACGTCGCGCCGATCGCAGCCTGCGCCTTCGCCGGTGCCGTACTGCTGATCCTGTTGCGCGTGATCACGCCCGACGAGGCCTACTCGGGCCTGCGCCCCGACGTGCTGATGCTGATCGCGGGCATGGTCGTGCTCGGTATCGCGCTCGACGTGACCGGGCTGGCCGGCGAGTTTACCCACGGCCTGATAGGCTCGCTCGACGGGCTCAACCCGTTCCTCGCGCTGGTGATCATTTACGGCGCGACGCTGTTCGCCACCGAACTGCTGTCGAACGCCACCGTGGCCGTGCTGTTCACTCCGATTGCCGTGGCGCTCGGCGAAGCCCTCGGAGTGAGCCCGCGTCCGTTCCTGGTAGCGGTGATGATCGCCGGCAGCGCCGCCTTCGCCACCCCGTTCGGCTACCAGACCAACGTGCTTGTCTACCAGATGGGCGGCTACAACTACATGGACTTCGTCAAGATCGGCATTCCGCTCAACCTGCTGACCTGGGTGGCCGGCGTGGCGGCGATCCTGGTCTGGTTCCCGTTCTGAGGCGCCGCCCCCCGTCAACCGACCGGCTTGCCGCCCTTCCACAGGCTGAGCACGCGGCCCTGCACCGGCTGACCGTCGAACGGCGTGTTGCCGGCGCTCGCAGCCATCTTCGCCGAATCGACGACCCACGGCTTGTCGGGATCGACCAGCGCGATGTCGGCCTCGGCGCCCGCGCGCAGCTCGCCGGCCTCGACGCCGAGCAACCGCGCCGGGTTGCGGGCGACGAGGTCGAAGGCGCGCGGAAGGTCGATCGTCCCGTCACGAACGAGCGTCAGCACCATCGCCAGCAGCGTTTCGGCACCGGCCATGCCCGGAGCGGCGTCGGCAAACGGCAGCCGCTTGTCCTCCGGGCCGCGCGGGTCATGGCCCGAGGCGACGACGTCGATCGTGCCGTCGGCGATCGCTTCGATCACCGCCTGCCGGTCCGCTTCGACGCGCAGCGGCGGCGAGAGCCGCGCGAAGGTGCGGAAATCCTGCAGCGCGAGATCGGAGAGCATGAAATGCGCCGGAGTCACCCCGGCAGTCACCGCGACACCGCGGGCCTTCGCCGCGCGAACGAGAGCAAGCGCTGAGGCCGTTGTCACTTGCCGCAGGTGCAGCCGGGCGCCGGTCATCTCCGCGAGCGCAATGTCGCGCGCTGCGGCAAGCGCCTCGGCCTCGGCAGGGGCGCCCGGCAGGCCGAGCCGTGTGGCCATCTCGCTCGCGGTCGCCGCCGCCTGGCCGGCTAGACCGGCGTCCTCGGCGTGAGTGACCACCACGAGGTCGAGCATGGCCGCGTACTGCAGCAGGCGGTGCATGACTCCGCTGTCGCCGATCCAGCGCCGTCCGGTGGCGACCGCGCGTGCGCCAGCCTCGCGCATCAGCGCGATTTCCGCAAGTTGCGCCCCGTCGAGACCCACGGTCGCAGCGCCCAGCGGATGAACCCAGAAGTCGGGCTTGCCGCTTGACGCGGCGAAGCGGACGCGTGCCGGATGGTCGAGCGGTGGCGACTGGTCGGGCATCAGCGCCGCCCGGGTGATCCCGCCGAAGTGGAACGCGGGCTTGTCGATTGCGAAGACGCCGAAGTCGACGAGGCCCGGCACGACCAGGCGGCCGCGGGCATCGACGACCTCGTCGCCATCCTGTGTGGCCACGTCGCCGACCGCGTCGATCCGTCCCTCAACGAAGCGCACGGTACCGGAGATCACCCCGGATGGTGTGACAATCTTGCCGCCGACCAGCGCGATGGGACGCAGCTGCTTCATTCCCAGCCCTCCACCCGGCGCGCGCGGCGCGTAAGCACGTCGAGGCACGCCATGCGCATCGCCACGCCCATCTCGACCTGGGTGGTGATGATCGAGCGGTCGGGCAGGTCGGCCACCGAGCTGTCGATCTCCACCCCGCGGTTCATCGGTCCCGGATGCATGACGATCGCCTCGGGCGCGGCACGCGCCAGCCGCTCCGGAGTAAGGCCATAGAGGTGGCGGTATTCGCGCGCCGAGGGGATGAACTGGCCATCCATCCGTTCGTTCTGCAGGCGCAGCATCATCACCACGTCGGCGCCATCCAGCGCCGCGTCGAAATCGTGCAACGGCTCGACACCGAGCGCTGCGATTCCGGTCGGCATCAGCGCCGGAGGCGCGCAGACGCGCACTTTCGCGCCGAGGGCCTGCAGGCACAGGATGTTCGACCGCGCGACGCGGCTGTGCAGGACATCGCCGCAGATCACGACCTGGAGGCCGTTGAACATCCCGTCGGAACTGGCCTGCCCGCGTTCCCGCAGCGCGTGGCGCAAGGCGAGCGCGTCAAGCAGCGCCTGGGTCGGGTGCTCGTGCTGGCCGTCGCCGGCGTTGAGCACGGGACAGTCGACCTTGTCGGCGATCAGCCGCACGGCGCCCGAGCTGCCGTGGCGGATGACGATCGCGTCGGCGCGCATCGCGTTGAGCGTCAGCGCGGTATCGATCAGCGTCTCGCCCTTCTTCACGCTCGACTGTGCGGCGTGCATGTTGACCACGTCGGCGCCGAGCCGCTTGCCGGCAATCTCGAAGCTCAGCAGCGTGCGCGTCGAGTTCTCGAAGAAGGCGTTGATGATCGTCAGGCCGGCGAGCCGGTCGGTATGCTTGGTCGGTTGCCGGTTGAGCGCGACCCACTGCTCGGCCTCGTCGAGCAGGAACAGGATCTCGTGAGTCTCGAGATGGCCAATACCGAGCAGGCTGCGATGCGGGAACGCGCGCGAACCGGCCGGATAACGGCCCGCGGCAGTGGGTGGCGTCGGCGATGTCATTAAAGCCGGGCCCCTAGTCGAGGCCACGCGCGGGCTCAAGCCTTGCTTTCGACTGGCACGATCGGGGGAGCGCCCCTAGATTGGCCCAGGGCTCGGGATCGGGAGAGCAAGGCGCATGAGTTTCGCAGGCAAGGTCTGGCGGCTTCTGGTCGGGATCAAGGACGGCCTCGCGCTGGTGTTCCTGCTGCTGTTCTTCATCGCGCTGTTCGCCGTGCTCAGCTCTCGACCGAGTCCCGGCGCAGTGCGCGAAGGGGCCCTGTTGCTCCAGCTCGACGGCAGCGTGGTCGAGGAAGTCTCGCCGATCGACCCGCTCAACGCGCTGCTCTCGTCTGCCGTCCCGACCCGCGAATACGCGGTGCGCGACCTCGTCCGCGCGATCGACGAGGCGGCGAGCGACAAGCGCATCAAGGCCATCGCGCTCGACCTCTCGACCTTCCTCGGGGGAGGGCAGGTCCACATGCAGGACATCGGCGATGCGCTTGAGCGGTTCCGCCAGTCGAAGAAGCCGATTCTTGCCTACGCGGTCGCCTACAGCGATGATTCCCTGCTGCTCGCCGCCCATGCGGACGAGATCTGGGTCGATCCGATGGGCGGCACCGCGATTACCGGCCCTGGCGGCGAACGCCTGTTCTATGCCGGGCTGCTCGACCGCCTGGGCGTCAAGGCCCACGTGTTCAAGGTCGGCACCTACAAGAGTGCGCCGGAACCCTACATCGCCAGCGAGATGTCGCCCGAGGCGCGCGAGAACTACCAGCAGCTCTACGGCGCGCTGTGGCAGGAGTGGCAGGCGCACGTCCGTCGCGCCCGGCCCCAGGCCGACATCGAGCGGGCGACCGGCGATATCCAGGCCTGGCTCGACGCCAGCAAAGGCGACCTCGCGCAGGCGGCCATCGCCGCGGGGCTCGCCGACCGTGCCGGTACGCGGGTCGAATGGGGCGAGCGCGTGGCGGAGATCGCCGGCAAGGACCGGTGGGACGACACGCCCGGCGCATTCGCCTTCACCGATCTCGACGCCTGGCTCGCGGAGATCGAGCCCAAGGAAAAGGGCGAGAAGATCGGCGTGATCACGATCGCCGGCGAGATCAGCGACGGCATGGCAGGGCCCGGCGAAGCCGGCGCCGAGCGCATCGGCGCGCTGCTCGACGAGGCGCTCGACGACAATCTGAAGGCGCTGGTCGTGCGGGTCGATTCGCCGGGCGGGACGGTGACGGGCTCCGAGGCGATCCGCCGCGCGATCCTGCGCCACAAGGCCAAGGGCATCCCTGTCGTGGTGTCGATGGCCAACCTCGCCGCAAGCGGCGGCTACTGGGTATCGACCCCGGCCGACCGGATCTTCGCCGAGCCGCAGACGGTCACCGGCTCGATCGGGATCTACGGTGTGCTGCCGACCTTCGAGGACGCGCTCGCCGAGCTCGGGGTCACCACTGACGGCGTCAAGACGACCCCGCTCTCGGGCCAGCCGGACCTGTTCGCGGGCCTCACGCCCGAGGCCGAAGCGATCCTGCAGGCAACCGTCGACTCTGGCTACGAGCGGTTCCTCGCGCTGGTGGCCCAGTCGCGCAAGATCACCCCCGAGCGCGCCGACGAGCTCGGCCAGGGCCGCGTCTGGGATGGCGGCAGCGCGCGCCAGCTCGGGCTGGTCGACCAGTTCGGCGGTCTCGACGACGCGCTCGCCTACGCGGCGCAGCTGGCGAAGCTCGAGGAGGGCAAGTGGTACGCCGAGTTTCTCGGCGCGGATGCCGATCCCTACGCCCCGCTGCTGCGCCGGATCATGAGCACCGACGAGAGCGAGACCCGCCGCGGCGACATGTTCGCCGTGTTCGCGCGGCGCGAACGCGACCGCGTCGCCCGTGCGATCGCCGATCTCGAAGGCTTGCTGACGGTTCGCGGTGTGCAGGCCCGCTGCCTCGCGTGCCCGGTCACGCAACCCGCGCCGGCGCTGTCGGACCTCGCCTATGGCCCGCAGTCGCCGCTCGCAGCACTCGCCCGCCTGCTGTTCCACTGACCGCTTGCCAGCCGCGCGCCCGCGTGGCAAAGGCGCGCCCCTGCCGCCCGGCCCTCGCCGGCGCGAGCGGGCGCGTAGCTCAGTGGTAGAGCACACCCTTCACACGGGTGGGGTCGCAGGTTCGAACCCTGCCGCGCCCACCATCTTTCCGGTTATCGTCCCGCTAGCGGATCAGCAGGTTGCGCAGCCAGGTGGTGCCCGAGCGGGCCGCTTCGCGCCAGTCGCCGTCGTCCACGCCCTCGGTCTCGAGCCGCTCGGGATCGAGCACCTTGACCCGCCCGCCGCGGTACTTGCGCGGCTCGCCGGTCACCAGCGTCAGGTTGTGCACCAGTGCGGTCGCCGCGAGCAGGCCCTCGCGGTCGTCGGCGTAGGGCAGCTGCGCGCGGCGGCGGATCACCGCGGCGTCCACCGGCAGAATGCGGTCGTCGAACGCTGGCACGAGCTGGCCGTCGAGCCACTCGCGCCATGCCGCTGCGAGGTCCTTCGCACGGCGGGCGGCCAGCGAGGCTGCACGTTCGAACTCGAGCAGGGTCGCCGAGGAAAGGAACATCTGCTGCGCCGGGACCCGCTCGGCCCAGGCGGCGAGCGCCGGACTGGTGGCGGACCGGCGAGCTTCGCGCAGCGCCAGCAGGACCGGGCCGTCGAGCAGGTACATCAGCGGCCGGTGCCGGGGACCGCGAGCGGCGGGCTTCCGGGCGGGGCAGCGATCTGGTCGAGGATGCTCTGTCGCTCGCCACTGAGCTGGCGGTAGGCGGCGATGCTCAACAGCACATGCGTCGGCCGGCCGCGGTCGGTCACGAAGACGGGCTCGGCGAGCGCCAACCGCTTGGCCTTGCCGACATCCTGGTTGAACTCGCGCGCGCTGACGATCTTCATCGAGGCCTCCCGGGAAGGGGCCGTCTGCGAGGGCTCCTTCCATGTAGGCACGTTACTACCGCAGGGCGGGAGGGCCAATCCTGCGGACCGGTCCAGGGATGCGCTCAGGCGGCTTCGACCGTGCGCAACTGTTCGATCAGCGCGCGGTGCTCGGGAAGGTCACGCGTCGCGCGGTCGCCGAAGTGGCGGATGCGCTCGAAGATTCGCTCGGCCTCCCCGATGTGCGGGAATTCGTCGCGCACCGGATTGAGGTCGGTGCGGAATTCCATCCCGTAGAGGATGTACTGATAGTTGAAGTAGGCGAAGCTCTCGTGGTCGAGCACGAAGTCGAACCGGCTCGGCGGGCGATAGCGCCACTGTTCGAGCAGGTCGCGCAGCCGCTCGGGGATCGACGAGAGCTCGGCGTTGTCGCGCCAGAACGGCTCCTCGCGCCGGCTCAGGCAGTAGTGCAGCTTGAGGAAGGCGACGATGCTGTCGTAGCGCGCGGCCATCAGTTCGTTGAAGCGCCGCGCCGGGCCGTCGGCCGGGCCGCAGTGCGGGAACAGCTCGGCGATCATCGCCGCCGCGGCCTCGATCATCAGCACCCCGGTCGATTCGAGCGGTTCGAGGAAGCCGCCGGCAAGCCCGACCGCGACGCAGTTCTTCTCCCACGGCCGCGTGCGGTAGCCGGACTCGAAGGGGATCCGGCGGGTGGTCACGTCGAGGCTGCGTCCGCCGGTGTAGCGGACGAGTTCCTGCGCGGCTTCGTCGTCGCTCATGTGCGCGCTCGAATAGACGCAGCCGATACCCCGCGCGCCGGCGAGGCCGATGTCCCAGATCCAGCCGGCCGCGTGCGCGGCAGCCACCGTGTAGCTCGGCAACGGGGTGTCGGCCTGCTCGTAGGGTAGCTTGCAGGCCAGCGCACGGTCGGTGAACAGCACGTCGCCGACGGGCTTGAACGGCACCTCGAGGGCCCCGGAGATCAGCTCAGCCCGGAAGCCCGAGCAGTCGACGTAGAGGTCGGCGCGGAGGTTGCCATGCTCGCGCGTGACGACGTGCGCGATCGCACCGCTCTCGGGGTCGAGCTGGACCCCGGTCATCAGGCCTTGGAGGTGCCCGACACCGAGCTGCCGCGCGTGCTCGGCGAGGACTTCGGCCGTGCGCATCGCATCGAAGTGATAGGCGTAATCGAGCGGCCCGGCGAAATCCCCCTCCCCGGGCCCCTTCGGCGCGCGTCCCGCCTCGGCGACGCGGTTCTGGATCGTCATCGCCTCGGCGAACGACGGGCGCGTGCGCTCGTCCTGCAGCAGCCAGTAGGAGACGAGGCTGTGCCCCTCGGCGTGATACGGCGCCTCGAAAGGATGCAGGAAGTGGTCGTCACGACCTTCCACCGGCGGACGCACCCAGTTGTCGAAGCGGATGCCCTGCTTGAACGTGGCCGAAGTCTCGCGCACGAACCGCGTCTCGTCGATGCCGATGAAGCGCAGCGTGTTGCGGATCGTCGGGAAGGTGCCCTCGCCCACGCCGATGATGCCGATCTCGGGCGACTCCAGTACGGTGATGCGGATGTGCGGATTGCGCGCGACGTCGAAGTAGCGGGCGAGATAGCCGGCGGTCAGCCACCCTGCCGTGCCGCCGCCTACGATCAGGATCGCTCTCTCCGCCATCGCGCCGGAATAGACGCGCGCGGCCGGTCACGGCAAGCGAACCGCCCGCGGTTCAGCTGGCGAGCGCCGCGCGGTCTTCCATCGCGATGTCGTAGGTTTTCACGTAGTCGCCGAGCTCGTCGAGCACCCGGGACGGTGTGAGGCCGAATTCCTCGAGGCTGTAGCAATGCGGGCGGCGCTTGAGGGCGGCGGCGCGCTGCTGGTAGGCTTCCATCGCCGGCAGCGCGGGCTCGATGTCGAGCCCGAGGAAGCGATAGACCCGCGCCATCGCCCCGCGCCAGTCGCGCTCCATCTCCTCGTAGTGGATGTCGATCTGCCGGTCCTTCGGGATCCCGCGTCGCGCGGCGTGTGCGCGGTCGACCTGCAGCCGCGTCTTGCGCAGCCATTCCTCGCCGATCCGGTTGGGGTTGGCGTGATCCGAGTAAATCACCGTCTGGTTCCACGCGAGCGAGGCGGCGCTGCCGACCACCGCGAGCGGGTCGCGATGGGTGAAGATCAGCCGCGCGTCGGGGAAAGTCTTCATCAGCACCGGCAGGTCGAGCATGTGCTGCGGCGTCTTGAGCACCCACGGCCTCAGGCTCGAGGCCTGCTGCGACCAGCCGACCAGCTTGAGCAGGCGCGCCATCTGCCGGTAGGCCGGCGTCGGATCCTGCGCCTCGCACCAGCGCGCATAGCTCGGCACCCACCACTGCGCGTCGTGCTTGGTGCTCCAGAAGCTGTGCACCAGCAGGCCGAGTTCCTCCTCGGCTTCCATCGGTCCGGTCGGGTGGATCGTCAGAGTGCGCGGGTTGGCGAGACGCGCGACGCGCATGATCCGCGCGGCGAGCGTGACCCGGAAGTCCGGGCCGCCGGGGACGAAGCCGGGCCGCGGCACCGGGCTGATCGTCTCGAAGCTGCGCAGGTGGGTGAACCGGTGGTCGGCCGCGAGCAGGCGGTGGATCCGCGTGGTGCCCGAACGCATCGGGCCGACGACGATCACCGGGTGGGGCAGCGGGCGCGCGAGAATCTCCGGATGGCGCGCGAACCAGGCCTCGGCCCACAGCCGGTCGTGCAGCATCTTCTCGATCTGGGCGCGGGCCGACCACTCGCCCGCGGGATTGAGCCGCGCTTCCGAGCGGATCGCCTCGAGCAGGGCTTCGAGCGGTTGCTCGAACCAGCGGTCCTCGCCGAAGTCGTCGAGTCCGGTGTGCTCGCGCGCACGGTCTAGCAGCGCGTCCTTCTCGAGGATCGGGGTGTCGGCGAAGCCCAGCTTGCGACCTGCCCGCATGGCCGCGTTCATGGCGTCGATGAAACGAGTCCGCCGCGGCGGGAGTAGCGGGTCTGCGGTCAAGTCGACTTGTCCCGTGCGGCCGGTTGTGCCGGAGATTTGCCAAGATTACCCGCGAGTTGCAACCCGGTTCCCGAATTCCGCCGGTCGGCCGCCGGCGACTGGCGCCCTTCGCCGCTTGCCAGCCGCACGGGACATGCATAGTGCCCGCGGCCATGCACGACCTGCGCCTGATCCGCGAGAATCCCGAGGCTTTCGACGCCGGCCTGGCGCGGCGCGGTGCGGAGCCCGCATCGGCTCGCGTCCTCGAACTGGACGAGCGGCGGCGGGCGGTGACGACGCGGGTCCAGGAAGCGCAGGCACGACGCAACGAGGCCTCGAAGGCGATCGGCGCGGCGATGGGCAAGGGCGACACGGCGACCGCCGAAGCGCTCAAGGCGGAAGTCGCCGCGCTCAAGGAGACGCTGCCGCAGCTCGAGGACGAGGAGCGCGCGCTCGGCGCGGAGCTCGACGCGCTGGTCGCGGCGCTGCCGAACCTCCCGGCGGACGACGTTCCGCCCGGCGAGGACGAGAGTGGCAACGTCGAAGTCTCGCGCTGGGGTCAGCAGTGCAAGTTCTCGTTCACGCCGAAGGAGCACGCCGACCTCGGCCCGCCGCTTGGGCTCGAGTTCGAGACCGCGACGGCGATGTCGGGTGCGCGGTTCGCGTTCCTGCGCGGCCAGATGGCGCGGCTGCAGCGGGCGATCGGGCAGTTCATGCTCGACTTCCAGACCACCGAGCGCGGCTACGCCGAGTGCAACCCGCCACTGCTGGTCCGCGACGAAGCGGTGTTCGGCACGGGGCAGCTGCCGAAGTTCGCCGACGACCTGTTCCGTACCACGGATGGCCGCTGGCTGATCCCTACCGCCGAGGTCTCGCTGACCAACTCGGTGCGCGACCAGATCCTCGACGATCTGTCGCAGCCGATCCGCCTGACCGCGCTGACGCCGTGCTTCCGCTCGGAGGCGGGGGCCGCGGGCAAGGATACGCGCGGGTTCATCCGCCAGCACCAGTTCGAGAAGGTCGAGCTGGTGGCCATCTGCCGGCCCGAGGACTGGCAGGCCGAGCACGAGCACATGGTCCGCTCGGCCGAACTGGTGCTCGAGGCGCTCGAGCTGCCGTACCGCCGGATGCTGCTCTGCGCCGGCGACATGGGCGCGACGGCGAAGAAGACCTACGACCTCGAGGTCTGGCTGCCCGGGCAGGGAACCTATCGCGAGATCAGCTCGGTCTCGTGGTGCGGCGACTACCAGGCGCGGCGGATGAACGCGCGCTACCGGCCGGAAGGGCAGAAGGGCACCGCGTTCGTGCACACGCTCAACGGCTCCGGCCTCGCGGTCGGGCGGACGCTGGTGGCGGTGCTGGAGAACTACCAGCAGGAGGACGGTTCGGTCCTCGTGCCGGCGGCGCTGGCGCCGTACATGGGCGGGATCGAGCGGCTGGTGCCAGAAGGCGCGCGGTAGGAAATGCGCATCCTTCTTACCAACGACGACGGCATTCATGCCCCGGGCATGGAAGTGCTCGAGGCGATCGCCGCGAAGCTCAGCGACGACGTGTGGGTCTGCGCGCCCGCGGAGGAGAACTCGGGTGCCGGGCACTCGCTGACGCTGCACATGCCGGTGCGGCTGCAGCAGCATGGCGAGCGGCGCTTCGCGGTCACCGGCACGCCGACCGACGCGGTCAACCTCGCGCTGCGCAAGCTGTTCACGGACAAGGCGCCGGACCTGGTCATCTCGGGCATCAACAACGGCGAGAACCTCGCCGACGACATCACCTACTCGGGCACGGTCTCGGCAGCGATGGAGGCGGCGCTGGCGGGCATCCCGGCAGTGGCGCTGAGCCAGGCGCTGCGCGACGCGGGCCACGGGTTCTCGGCCGCCGAAGGCTGGGCGGCGAAAGTGCTCGAGCCGCTGCTGGACCTGCAGATGGCCAGGCGCACGGTCGTCAACGTCAACTTCCCGCCGTTGCCGGCCGAGGCGGTCAAGGGCGTCCGCGTCGTCCGCCAGGGTTTCCACGACTATGCGCGCGGGTCGCTGGTCGAGGGCACCGACCCGCGCGGGCGGCCGTACTACTGGTTCGGCCTGCACGACATCGAGCACACGCTCGATCACGGCACCGACCTCGAGGCGGTGGCCGACGGTTTCATCTCGGTGACGCCGCTGCAGCTCGACCTGACGCACCACGCCTCGATCGGGCAGCTCGCGGAGCGCTACGCTGCATGAGGCGGGTCGGCTGAGCGTGGCCGAGGGGACGCCACCGCCCGCGGAGCCCGCCCCCGCGCCGAAGCCCCCTCACCCGCGCCCCTTCGCCCCGCTCCGCCGCGCGCTCAAGCTGCCGGTCTGGGGCGACGTGAGCCTGCGGGTCGGGGCGGCGCTGTTCCTCGTGTCGATCGTGGTGCTGGTGCACTGGTTCGATCGCGACGGGCTGGTCGACTACTCGGACGGTCACGTCAGCTTCCTCGACGTGGTCTATTTCACGATGGCCTCCATCACCACGACCGGGTTCGGCGACATCGCACCGGTCAGCACGCAGTCGCGGCTGGTCGAGGCGGTGATCGTCACGCCGATCCGGGTGCTCGTGCTCTTCATCTTCGTCGGCGCGGCCTATAGCCTGGTGATCAAGCGCGGTTGGGAGAAATGGCGCATGGTCCGCATCCAGAAGCAGCTGTCGGACCACGTGGTGGTGCTCGGGTTCGGCGTGTCGGGGTCCGAGGCGGTGCGCGAGCTGATCGCCCGCGGCACCGACGCGCGGTGCATCGTGGTGATGGACACCAGCACCGAACGGCTCGCGGTGGCGGAGGCGCTCGGCTGCAACGTGATCCAGGGCGACGCCTCGCGCGACGAGAACCTGATGGCCGTGCGGATCGATCGGGCGCGCACGATCCTGGTCTCGGCCGGGCGCGACGACGCCTCGATCCTGATGGTGCTGACCGCGCGCCACCTCGCGCCCGGAGTGCCGATCAGCGTGGTGATCCGCGCCGACGACAACGAGGTCCTCGCCTACCAGGCCGGGGCCGACAACGTGATCAACCCGGTACGCTTCACCGGCTTGCTGCTCGCCGGGAGCGCGCAGGGCGTGCACATCGCCGACTACCTCGCCGACCTCGCCACCGTCAGCGGCAAGGTGCAGCTGGTCGAGCGCGAGGTGCTGCCCGAGGAGATCGGCAGATCGATCGACGAGCTGGCGACCGGCGGGCGCGGGCTGCGGGTATACCGCGACGGCGTGGCGCGCGGGTTCTGGGAGGCGGAGGCGAAGGCGCTGCAGGCCGGGGACGTGGTGGTGGAGATCCGGCCGACCGAGGCGAGCGAGTGTGAGGTTTGAGGCGGAGGCGGGAGGCAGCAGGCAGTAGGCAGTAGGCAGTAGG
>CALCBC010000024.1 GCA_937898525.1 uncultured Sphingomonadales bacterium | reverse complement strand
ACCGCCGCTTCGTCGATCCGGGCGGGATCTTCATGGTCCACATGTTCACCCACACCGGCGACCGCGAAGCGATCTACCTGGCCGCCGAGGAAGGGACTGCCGAGACCGTGCGCCTGATCGCCGAGATCGAGCAGGCCAGCGCGCTACTGGCGACCGAGGACAACGACTTCCTCATTCGGATGGGGGTCAGCCGCGCACTGCTGACCGACGTCATGTACAAGCAGCAGGCCGTCGGCACCGACGAGAACCCGAGCACGCGCTACTGCCTGAACCAGGAGGAAGTGCACCGCTACAACGTCTCGACCGTCGAGCGCGCCGGCTGACGGTCACAGCCGCGCGGCCCGCAGCCGCAGCGAATTGCCGATCACCGCGAGAGAGCTCAGCGACATCGCCGCACCGGCGATGATCGGGCTCAGCAGCACGCCGAACCACGGATAGAGCGCGCCCGCTGCGATTGGCACGCCGGCGGCGTTGAACACGAACGAGAAGAACAGGTTCTGGCGGATGTTGCGCATCGTCGCCCGGCTCAGCCGGCGCGCGCGGACGATGCCGCCGAGATCGCCCCCGACCAGCGTGACCGCGGCGCTTTCCATCGCCACGTCGGTGCCGGTGCCCATCGCGATCCCGACGTCGGCCGCGGCCAGGGCGGGTGCGTCGTTGATCCCGTCGCCGGCCATCGCCACGCGCCGTCCTTCGCGCCGCAGGGCCTCGACCTTGGCCTGCTTCTGCTCGGGCAGGACCTCGGCGATGACCTCGGCGATGCCGACCTTGCGCGCGACCGCTTCGGCGGTGCGAGGGTTGTCGCCGGTCAACATGACGACATGAATGCCGCCCCGGCGCAACTCCGCGACGGCTTCGACCGCGCTGTCCTTGATCGGGTCGGCCACCACGACGAGGCCAGCCAGCCTTCCGTCGACGCCCGCGAACATCACACCCTCGCCGTCCGCGCGGTGCGCGTCCGCCTGCGTTTCGAGCGAGTCGACCGAGATGCCGTGATCGGCCAGCAGCGCCTTGTTGCCGAGCGCGATGCGGCGTCCTTCGACGAGGCCGGTCACGCCCTTGCCGGTGTGCGAGGCGAAGTCGGTGCTGTCCGGAACGTCCAGCCCGCGTTCCTGCGCGCCTTCGACGATGGCCGCCGCCAGCGGATGCTCGCTGCCGCGTTCGACAGCTGCGGCCAGCCGGAGGACCTCACTCTCCTCGAATCCGGAAGCGGTTTTCACAGCCACGAGCCTGGGCTTGCCGATTGTCAGCGTACCGGTCTTGTCGACCACCAGCGTGTCGACCTTTTCCATCAGCTCGAGCGCCTCGGCGTTCCTGACCAGCACCCCGGAGGTGGCCCCACGCCCGGTGCCGACCATGATCGCCATCGGCGTCGCCAGGCCGAGCGCGCACGGGCAGGCGATGATCAAGACCGCCACGGCATTGACCAGCGCATGCGCCAGCCGCGGTTCGGGTCCGACGAGAGCCCAGGTCGCGAAGGCCATCACCGCGACCAGCACCACCGCCGGCACGAACCAGGCCGAGACTTTGTCGGCCAGCGCCTGGATCGGCGCGCGCGAGCGCTGGGCCTCGGCGACCATCCGCACGATCTGCGCCAGCATCGTGTCGCGGCCGACCCGCTCGGCCTTAATCAGCAGGCTTCCCGTGCCGTTGACGGTCGCGCCGGTGATGCGGTCGCCCGGCCCCTTGGCGACCGGCACGGGCTCGCCGCTGATCATCGACTCGTCGACCGCACTGCGTCCCTCGGTAACGACACCGTCGACCGGCACCTTCTCACCCGGACGGATACGCAGCAGGTCTCCGACGTGGACATGCTCGAGCGGGATATCCTCCTCGCTGCCGTCGGCACCGACCCGCCGCGCGGTCTTGGGCGCGAGGCCGAGCAGCGCGCGGATCGCCCGTCCGGTGGCAGACCGCGCGCGAAGCTCGAGCACTTGCCCGAGCAGTACCAGCGTGGTGATGACCGCCGCCGCCTCGAAATAGACCGGCACCAGGCCGCCCATCGTGTGCAGCGAGTCCGGGAAAATCCCGGGAGCGAGTGTCGCGACGAGGCTGTAGCCGTAGGCCACGCCGACCCCGAGGCCGATCAGCGTGAACATGTTGAGGTGCCGGCTCGTTAGCGACGCCCAGAACCGCTCGAAGAACGGCCATCCGCCCCACAGCACGACCGGTGTCGCGAGGGCTAGCTGGACCCAGGTGGCGGTGCGCATCGGCAGCGGCTCCCAGCCGAGCAGGTCCATGCCCATGGCCAGTGCGAACAGCGGGACCGCGAACAGGGCGCTGATCCAGAACCGGCGGGTCATGTCGGCCAGTTCGGGGTTGGGCCCCGCCTCGAGCGTCGGCTCGAGCGGCTCGAGCGCCATCCCGCAGATCGGGCAGGAGCCTGGGCCGTCGTTCCGCACTTCGGGGTGCATCGGGCAGGTCCAGATCGTGCCCTCCGGGACGGTCGCGGGGTCTACCGCGGGACCGGCGTGCCCGTGGTGCGCATGACGGTGATGGGCGTGACAGTCGGTCATCTTCAGTGTCCCAGCGTCAGCTTGGCGAACAGCGTGTAGCCGATCGGATCGTCGCCGTAGGCCGCGTCGAGCGCGTCCGGCTTGCCGAACGCCGCCACACTGCCGCCGAGCGAGAGGCCGAATGGGCCGACGGGCAGCGTGTAGGCGTAGCCGGCCTGGACCTTCGACACCCGGAACGCCCGGTCGTGCAGCGGATCGGAATGATCGGGGAAGAGCTCGTCGTTCTCGACGTTCTCGAAGCGGGCGAACACGGTGTGCCGCTCGGTCACGTCCCAGTTCGCCTCGGCCAGCCACGCGGTCAGCGTTGGCCCCGGCCTGCGGTCCTTGGCCGAGAAGGCCACCGTCGCGGCGAGGCCGCGACCGTCGTTGTAGTGCACGCTCGCGGTAGTGCGCCTTTCGTCCTGGCCCGCGTGCAGCGCCTCGGGCTCCTCGATATGCCCGTAGCTCACTTGCGCTGCCCAATTCGGCGACGGTGTCAGCGTCGCGCGGACGCTCCAGCTGTCGAACCGCGGAGTCTCGATGTCCCAGCGGTCCTCGTCGGGCTCCTGGCCGCGAAAGGCCGACGCTTCGAGCTGCCACAGCCCGGTCGCCACCCCCGCGGTGACCACGCCGTAGGTGATGTGCGTGGAGTCGAACCAGTGGTGCGTGATCGGCGCCTCGGGGTTCAGCCGGGCCGAGGCGCGGTGCATGAACGCCGCCGGTCCGAGGGCAGGCTCGCCGACCGGGCCGCCGTAGAGGAATGCGGTCACGCCGTCGGCCACGTCGACGTCGGCGCGCGCCGCCAGCTCCATGAAGAGGTCGTGCGGATGCTGCCGGTCGACCAGCGGTTCGCCGCCCGCGGTCTCGCCGGTCGCGAACAGGATCGGATAGCCCCGGTCGCTCATCAGCGGCTCCGCGCTGAGCATCGCCTTGACCTGCAGTCTGGCGCCCTCGACTTGCCGTTCGGCCATCAGCATCGCCATCGAGCCGACGTAGACCTTGTCGTCACCGCGCGGGCCGCCCTGGTCGGTGTAGACGCCCCAGGCGTAGCCATGGACCATCCCTGTCCAGCTGCTCCCGAGGTCGAAATGGACGCCCGGCATCATGCCTTCGGCCTGCGGCAGCCGCGCCGTTCCGGAGGCTTCGACGGGGCCATCGGACGCTGCGTGCCCCGCCCCGGCATGATCCGCCGCGCCGCCGGCCGCCCCGCTGTGATCCATGGCCGAAGGGTCGATCGGGCGAGCGCCGGGCTCGGCCGGTGCCGGGGTCGGGGCGGGAACGTGGCCTCCGTGCCCCGAATTGTCCTGCGCGAGCGAGGGTTCGGCGATTAAGGCCGCGAAGGCGCTCGCGGTCAGCAGCAGGGGCGAGTTCATCGTCGTCATCCAGAGATCGGCGGGCCTTTCCCCGCCTGGCGACTCGCCGTATACCCTGCGTACCATGGTACGGAGTCAAGCATGGCGGCGATGAGCATCTCGCAGCTCGCCCGGAGCGCAGGCGTGGGCGTCGAGACGGTGCGCTATTACCAACGCCGCGGGCTGCTGCCCGATCCGCAGCCGCAGAAGACCGGGGCGAGAG
>CALCBC010000023.1 GCA_937898525.1 uncultured Sphingomonadales bacterium | reverse complement strand
GCCTCAAAAAATCCCCAAACCTTCCCAAGGAATTCCCCATTCCGTGCGTCATAGCCAGGAAACCCAGGCTTTCAGGGAGAACCCGAATGACCATCCGTGCCACCGCCATCGCCGCCGTTTCGGCCGTCGCCCTCACCACCGCGGCGCTTGCCCAGGCTGACCCCGAGGCGACGGCCCAGGGCGACGTCTCGGTCACGATCTACAACAACGGCCAGTCGCTGGTGCAGGACGTTCGGCGGCTCGACATCCCGGCGGGACGCAGCACGATCGCCTTTCCCGACGTCTCGGCGATGATCCGGCCCGAGACGCTGAGCTTCGCCGCCGAGGGCACGGCGATCGTCGAGCAGAACTTCGACTTCGACCTGCTGACCCCGCAGAAGCTGATGGAAAAGGCGGTCGGCCAGGAGGTCACGCTGCTACGCACCAACCCGGCAACCGGGCAGGAGACGCGCGAGCGGGCGACGGTCCTCTCGACCGCCGGCGGGGTGGTCATTCGGGTCGGCGAGCGGATCGAGGTGCTGCGCGACGATGGGCTGCCGGTGCGGGTGATCTTCGACCGCGTACCGCCGAACCTGCGCGCCAGGCCGACGCTGTCGGTCACGCTCGAGAGCCGCCGCGCCGGCAGCCGCCCGGCCTCGATCCGTTACCTGACGCCAGGGCTCGGCTGGTCGTCGGACTACGTGGCGCTGTACGACGAGGCCAAGGGCACGATCGACATGCAGGGGTGGGTGACGCTGACCAACACCACGGGCACGACATTCCACGCCGCCAACACGCTGCTTGTCGCCGGCAATCCCAATACCGGTGGCGGCTCGGCGGTCTATCGCGGCCGGCCGGCGCCGGCGGCGGGACGGACGACCGTGCCCGGCACCGAGACTGCCGACCGTGAGCGGCTCGGCGACTTCTACCTCTACCCGATCGCCGAACGGACCACGATCGCCAACAACCAGACCAAGCAGGTCAGCTTTCTCGACGTGCAGGGCGTGCCCGCGCGCAAGGTCTACGGCCGCACGGTCGACTGGCTGGCCTCGGACGCGCAGCCCGTGAACGTGCTCAGCCAGATCGCCTTTTCGTCGAGCCGCGAGGGCGGGCTCGGCGACGCGCTGCCGGCGGGTACGGTGCGCTTCTACCAGCGCGACCGGGCGGGCAACCCGCAGTTCATTGGCGAGAACCGCATCGGGCACACCCCGATGGGCAGCGAGATGACGCTCGCCACCGGCGAGGCGTTCGACATCACGCTGCAGGCAGAGGTTGAGAGCCGCGACCGGATCACCTCCGACGAATACGAGCGAATGGCGCGCTACCGCGTGCGGATCGACGGCGAGCTGGAGCGCACGATCGAAGTCGATCGCTCGGTGACCTACTGGCGCACGACGATGCGCTACACGCTGACCAACGCCAAGCCCGAGCCGGTCGAGGTCGAGCTTGTCCAGGGCGGGCTTGATCACGGCTGGTGGTCGCGCGACTTCCGCGTCACGCACGAGGACGTCCCCGGCGAGCAGCTCAGCGCCGACCGGCGCAAGTACGTGATCAGCGTGCCTGCCAACGGCCGGCGCGAAGTCCGCGTCACTTACGCCACGCGCTACTGAGGGCGAGGGCGATGCGACGCGCCATCCTGGCTGCGGCACTGGCGCTGTGGAGCGCCGCCGCCGACGCCCGCGAGACGGTCGAGGCCTCGCCGCCGACCGCGCTCGCGGTGACGCTCTACCGCGACCCCGAGCGGGGTCCGCAGGACGCGATGGACCGCGAGTGGCCGCGCGGTTTCGCGATGATCAGCGAGACGCGCACGGTGACGCTGCCTCCGGGCGAATCCACGGTCCGCTTCGAGGGTGTCGCCGAGGGAATGGTCGCGGTCAGCGCGATCGTCACCGGGCTGCCCGGCGGGGCGATCGAGAAGAACCGCAATGCCGACCTGCTGAGCCCGGCAGCGCTGATCGACGGGACGCTGGGCAACCGGGTCACGGTGACGCGGACCAATCCCGCGACCGGCGAGCAAGTCGCCGAGCCGGCGATCGTCCGCACGCGGGCCGACGGTGGGCTCGTGCTGCAGACGGGCCAGGGGTTCGAGGCGGTGCGATGTGCCGGGTTGCCCGAGCGGCTGGCATTCGACCGTGTGCCGGCGGGCCTCTCGGCGCAGCCGGTGTTCAGCATCGACATCCGCGATACTCGCGGCGGGACCTACACGGTCCAGCTGACCTATCTGGCCTGGGGTTTCGACTGGCAGGCGAACTACGTGGCGACGCTGGCCGAGCCGGGACGCGGCGACGAGGTCCGGTTCCGGCTGATGAGCTGGCTGACCCTGCTCAACGATAACGGGCAGAGCTTCCCCGACGCCGAGCTGCTGGTGGTGGCGGGAAAACTCAACGTGGTCAGTGACTTTCAGCAGCTCGCCGACCCGCCGGATGCGCGGCGCCTGGCGCTGACCTGCTATCCCATCGGCAATACCGCGGCAGGATCGCCGGTCGAGATTCCACCGCCACCTCCTCCGCCGGCGCCAGCGCCGCCGCCGATGGCGGCCCAGTCCATCGTGGTGACCGGCATGGCGCGCGAGGCTTTCGCCGATGCCGCGATGAAGGCGGTCGAGGAAGCGCTCGGGGATCTCAAGCTCTATCGAGTTCCGGAGCGCGTCACTGTGTCGGCCAAGGGCCTCAAACAAGTCGCGTTTCTCGACCAGCAGGCAGTCAAAGGACGGCTCCTTTACCAGTACGCCTGTGCGCCGTGGGACAATGATGACGAAGCGTCGCCCGCGGCGATGCTGGTGGTGTCGGTCAACGACAAGGCCCACGGCCTCGGCATGGCGCTGCCGATGGGCGGGCTGGCGGTGTTCGAACCGTCCTCGTACGGCGAGCAGCTCGTCGCCGAGGACAGTCTGCGCGACCATGCCGAGGGGCAGGACCTCGAGCTCGAGCTGGCCGACAGCAGCCAGGTCTTCGGCCAATGCATCGCGCAGCAGGACGTCGACTACGAGCAGGAGCCGCGCCGCTGGCAGCCGATGCGGGCCGTGCTCAGCAACGCCAATCCCTCCCCTGTCTCCTTGCGCCTGGTACTCGGAGCGCCGGCCGAATGGCAGGTGCGCGGCCTGCGCGGTACGCGGGTCAAGGACGGCGAGACGGTGGTCGAGGTCACCGTGCCGGGCAACGGCAGGCGCGAGGTGAGCTGGGAAGTGCGCCCGGCGGGGGGATAGA
>CALCBC010000022.1 GCA_937898525.1 uncultured Sphingomonadales bacterium | reverse complement strand
CGCCTCGTACGACGAGAAGACCTGCAGCTCGACGACTTCGGGGATCGACGGATCGACGAAGTTGGCGATCTGCGGCTCGGTCGGCGGAGCGACCGGCGGCGCGTAGGATTCGCGCGCTTCGCCGCTCGCGCGCCAGTCGGCGAAGCGCGCCCTGATCTTGGCTTCCATTTCGGCCACGTCGAAGTCGCCGACGACGACCAGCGTCGCCCGCTCGGGCCGGTAGTAGCCACGGTAGAACCCGCGCAGCGTCTCGGGCGAAATGCCCCGGATCGCTTCCGGCGTCGCCGTCACCCGCGCGCCGACATGGCTGTCGGGCAGCGCCGCGGTCAGGTAGTGGCCGACGCGCCGGCGCTGCGGCGCGTTGCGCAGCTGGTACTCCGACAGGATCACGCCGCGCTCGCGCTCGACCGCTTCGGGGTCGATCGTCAGCTCGGAGGCGGTTTCGCGCATGATCTCGAGCGCCGTGTCGACGGTCTCGTCGTCGGTACGCGGCAGGTCGAGCATGTAGACCGTGTACTCGATGCTCACCATCGCATTGCTGTCGGCGCCGAACGCAAGGCCGAGCCGCTCGAGCCGCGGGATCAGCTCGCCCTCGGGAATGTTGGTCGACCCGTTGAACGCCATGTGCTCGACGAAATGCGCCGCGCCGAGCTCCTCGTCGCGTTCCTCGCGCGCGCCGACGTCGACGAACAGGCGCACCGCAGCGCCCTCCTGCGGCATCTCGTGGTGCCGGATCGCGTAGCGCATGCCGTTGTCGAGCCGCCCGAAGCGCACCGCCGGGTCGGCCGGCAGGTCGCTGCTGGCGATCCCCCATTCGGGCACACCGGCCGCCCCGGCCGGCGTCGCCTCGACGGCCGGAGCCGCCTGCTGCGCAGCCACCGGCGCACAAAGCGCCGCCGCCAGCGCTGCGGCAAGCCCGCGCCACACATTGCCCATCGACGGATTCCCCAGCGAAAGGCTCATCGGGTCCCCCCCTTCTTTGGCAGCGACCCTAGACGCTTATGGCGTGCTTCCCAACGTCTTCCGGCGTTACAGCAGTCTGGGGCCCTTTCACCCCGCGTCGATCGGCCAGGCGGTCGAGAACTTGCGGCGCCGCTTGACCAGGCGCGTCTCGTAGCGCCGGACCACCGGATCGTCGGCCAGCACTTCGTCGGCGAAGGCATTGAAACCGTCCATGTCGCGCACCGCGATGACCAGCGCCAGATCGACCTGCCCGGCCACTTCCATCACCATCTGCACCTCTGGTCGCGCGCTCAGGCGCTGCACCAGCCCGTCGACCTCGGCGAGGCCGTGCTTGGCCAGCTGGATGTCGACGAGCGCGGTCAGGTAGGGGCCGATCGCCTTCTCGCTGACGACCGCGGATTCCGCCACGATCGTCCCCTCCTCGCGCATTCGCCTGACCCGCCGGGCGATGGCCGACGGAGACAGCGGGACGTCGAGCGCGAGCTGCTCCGCCGTGCGCAGCGCGTCCTCCTGCAGCAGCGCGAGGATGGCGCGGTCGTGCCGGTCGAGAGTGCGCGTCGCCTGCATATTCCCCCGTTTCGTTGCCGATTTCTGGCACGAAGCGCTCGCACTTCGCCCGCCAGATGCACGAGTAGCGGATATATCTCCGCCGGACACCCACGGAGTATCCGCATGTCACGTCTCGCCCGCCTCGGATCGATCGCCCTTGCGTTCGCTTGGCCCCTGGCGGTTGCCGCCCAGGCACCCGAGCCAACCGCATTTGCACAGGTCGATGCCCGCGAAGTGATCGCCGCCGCGCGAACGCTGGTCGCCGAGCGCTATGTCCTGCCGGAAACTGCCGAACGTCTCGAGGCCGCGCTCGCCGAAGCCGAGCGGCGGGGCGAGTTCGACGGCCTGTCGGGCCCGGCACTCGCCGAACGGATCGGCGCCGTCATGCGCAGCGTCACCGCCGACGGGCACCTCTACATCAGCTACAACCCCGGCCAGGCCGCGGCGCTTGCCGCAGCCGGGCCGCCCGAGGACGAGGGTTCGGAGCTCCCGGCCGACTACGTCCGCCAGATCGAGCGCGACAACGGCGGCGTCATGCGCCTCGAGGTGCTGCCCGGAAACATCCGCTACATCGACTATCGCGAGTTCATGTGGGGCACGCCGGCCGCCGAGGCCTCGCTTGCCGCGGCGATGGAATTCCTGCGCGGCGGCGAGGCGATGATCATCGACCTGCGCGCCAACGGCGGCGGTTCGCCCGACGCGGTCGCGGCCATGGCCAGCTACTTCCTTCCGCCCGGCACCCCGCTCGCCCGGTTCGAGATGCGCGGGCTGCCGGGCGAAGCGAGCGAAACCGTGGCGACACCGTTCTCGCTCGCCGGCAAACCGCTCTACGTGCTGACCTCGCCGCGCAGCTTCTCGGCTGCCGAGGAGTTCGCGATGCACGTCTCGGCCTTCGGCTTCGGCACGCTGGTCGGGACCGCGACGGGCGGCGGCGGCTTCCGCAACGAGCTGTTCGCGCTCCCCGGCGGCTACGTCATCTCGGTGTCGGTCGGCCGCCCCGTCCACGCACTGACCGGCGGCGACTGGGAGGGCACCGGCGTCGCGCCGAAGATCGCCGTTGCCGACGACAAGGCGCTGCTGCGCGCCCAGGCCGAAGCCATGGCCGGCATCGCCGCCGAGCTGTCGGGCGCGGAGCGCGTGGCCGCCGAACGCGTGGCCACCTACTATCAGGCGCTCGAAAATCCCGCGCCGCCCGGCTTGCCGCTCGAAGCCTACGCCGCGACTTACGGCGACCGCACGATCACCGAAGTCGACGGGAGCCTGCTGATGCGCCGCGGCAACAGGCCGCAGACCCGGCTGGTCCCGCTCGGCGACAACCTCTTCGCGGCCGCGGCGGCACCAGCGCAACGCGTGCGCTTCGTCGTCGAGAACGGCGCGGTGGTCGCGCTCGAGCTGGACGGCGGCGCTGGCGTGCAACGCGTCGCACGCGGCACCGCGGGCTAACGCATCGCCCGCCACTCGCTCCACGCCGCCGCGAGCTCCGGGGGAATGTTCGCCTCGAACGCGGCATCGAGCGGGTAGTGCGGCATGGCTTCGGCAACCGCGTCGAGCACTCGCCACCCCTGCTCGCGGTCCTTGCGCCGCTTGAATGGATCGCGGGCGGGCTTTTCGGCGAGCCACAGCTTGTGCAGGGCGAACCACCGGGGATCGGGCGCAACGATCCGGGCCGCGGTCGCATCGCGGCAGGCGACCACCTGATCCACCGGCCTCCCGAGCAACAGCCATTCCTGCTCGGGCAGCGGCACGGGACGGGGATTGTCCCGTCGGGCCAGGGCCCCGGCGCGTGATGGCGCGACCAGCAGCTCGACTTCGTAGGCGGCCGCATTGCGCGCCTGGAACGTGCGCTCGGTGTTCACGGCGAAGGTCGGATCGACGGCCTTGAGCATCTCCCACACCGGCGCACCGTCGGGCTGCTCGGTTCCGGTCCACGCCAGGTCGAAGTCCTCGGTCTCGTCGTTCAGCCCGAGCCGCGCCACGGCTTCGTAGGAATAGGCCAGCAGCGCGTTGGTCCCGACGACCAGCAGCTGGCCGTCCAGCAACGCGCGGCAGTCGGCCTCGCGCAGGATCGGCCCGGCAGCGCTGGCCAGCATCGGTACGCGAAGCGCCCGCACCAGCCGCGCGCCCTCGTCGACGGCTGCTCGTCCGCTCTCCAGCCGCTTCTTCAGCGCTGCCTTCTCGGCGCGATACGCGGCGAGGCGGCTTGCCTGGGCCTCGTCCCACCGGCCCAGGCTGGTGCCGTTGCCCGAGCGGTCCTTGATCTCGTAGAGATATTCGTATGCGCCCACCCGCTTGCGGCGCAGGTCGTAAGGCAGCGCGCGCAGGTCGCGCTCCGCGTCGCGCCAGACTTCATAACGCTGGCGCAGGTTGACCAGCGCGCGGACTTGCTCGTCAGTGAACGGGTGGAGGCTGGACACGGACCATTTATCCCACAATTTGCCATCTCAAGCAAAATGTGGGATAAATGCGTAAATACAGTACGTTAAATGATCCCGACCGCCTTGCCGGCACGCTCGAACATGCCAAGGATCGTGCCCACTTCCTCGCTCGAGTGCTCGGCGCAGAGCGAACAGCGCAGCAGCGTCATGCCCGCGGGCGTCGCCGGCGGGCGGGCGAGGTTGACGTAGAGGCCCTCCCTGAGCAGCGCCTCCCACATCGCCGCGCCGCGCTCGAGATCCGGCATGATCACCGCCACGATCGCGCTCTGCGGCTCGTCGGTGCCGAGCTTGAAGCCGAGCTCGCGCAGCCCGGCGTGGAGCCGCTTCGAGTTCTCCCACAGGTGCGCGCGCTTGTTCGAGCCGTGCATCAGCTTGCGGATCGAGGTCGCCGCGGTCGCCACCACGCTCGGCGGCAGGCTCGCGGTGAACACGTAGGGCCGGCAGACCAGCCGCATGATCTCGAACTTCGGGTGGTTGGAGACGCAGAAGCCCCCGACCGTGCCGACCGACTTCGAGAACGTGCCGATCACGAAGTCGACCTGGTCGATCACCCCCTGCGCCTCGGCCACGCCGCGGCCGTGCTCGCCGATGAAGCCCATCGAGTGCGCCTCGTCGACCAGCACCATGGCCCCGTGCTTCTTGGCGATTGCGACCATCTCGGCGAGCGGCGCGACGTCGCCGAGCATCGAATAGACGCCTTCGAGCACGACCAGCTTGCCCGCGCCCTCGGGGATCCGCCGCAGGCGCTTCTCCATCGCGTCGATGTCGTTGTGCTTGAACGGGACGACCTCGGCATCGCCCATCTTGCACCCGTCCCAGATGCTCGCATGGCTGTCGATGTCGAGCACGATGTAGTCGCCCTTGCCGGCGATCGTGCTGATGATCCCGAGGTTGGCCTGGTACCCGGTCGAGAACACCATGGCATGGTCCATGGCGTAGAATTCCCTGAGCGCGTCCTCGACCGCCTTGTGCCCGGCGTAAGTGCCGTTGAGCACCCGGCTGCCGGTCGTCCCCGAACCGAACTCGTCGAGCGCCTGCTTGCCCGCCGCGATCACGTCGGGGTCGAAGGTCATGCCCATGTAGTTGTAGGTGCCGAGCAGGATCGTGTCGCGCCCGTTGCAGATCGCCCGCGTCGGGCTCAGCACCTTCTCCATCACCAGCCCGAACGGATCCTCGACACCGCTCGCGAGCAGCGTCTCGCGCGTGCGGATGATCTCGTCGAACTTGCTGAACAGGTCGCGCCCGCCTTCCGCGTCGTCGCGCACGAGCGGCCGGTCGGCCTGGTTGACGCCCTGGCTCATGCGCTCAGCCTTCCGTCAGCTCGCAAACCGCGTCGACGAGTTCGCCGTAAGTCTCGATCTCGGCCTGCTGGTTCATGCTTATGATGATGTCGAACTCGTCCTCGATCGCGGCGACGAAATCCATCACCGTCAGGCTGTCGAACTCGAGGTCGCCGGCAAAGGTCGTATCCTCCGCGATGTCGGCACCCTTCTTGTTGAACGGTTCGATCAGCGCGCGAATGCGGCTGTCGACTTCGACGCGATCCATAAGGCTTCCTCGTCCTGCGCTGGCGGCCACGCCTGCCACGCCAATGCGGCGGAAAAGCGGCCCGGCCCTCCGCTTGTCAAGCGCGGGAGCCGATGGCAAGCCCGCAGTTGAGGAGCGCGAGAGCCGAACGTGGAACAGCCAGCCGCAACCCCGGGCACAGCGCCCGCCCCCAAGCCCGCCGCTTCGCCCTATTCGGTCAACGCGATACACGTCCTGCGCACGACGCAGAACAACACGCTGCAGCTGTCGCAGATGGCCGACCAGAAGGCCTCGATCCTGATGGGCGCGAGCTTCGTCGTGTTCTCGATCGCGATCGGCCGCGCCAGCGCGGGGGACTTGCCCTGGTCGCTCGCCGTCCTCGCGCTGTTCGCGTTCCTGAGCTCGCTCTGCGCCGCGCTTGCGATCGTGCCGCGCGTGAGCGCCAAGCTCCCGCCTGGCGCGCGACGCAACCGCTTGTTCTTCGGCCATTTCCACGATCTCGACGAAGAGCAGTGGACGCGCGAGGTACTCGGCGAGCTGCACAGCGACGAGGCGCTGTTCCGCCTGATCCTGCACGACGTCTACCAGAACGGCCAGGTGCTCCAGCGGCGCAAGTACCGCTTCCTCGGCTACGCCTACCGCCTGTTCGTATCCGGCCTGGTGATCACGCTCGCGGTCTTCGCCGGCGAGCTCGCGCTGGCCTACGCCTGACCGACCAGCCCCCTGACCGCGGCCATGAACGGCCCGATCGACACCGGCTTGGCGAGGTACCCTTCGGCGCCGACTTCGCGGATGCGCTCCTCGTCGCCCTTGCCTGCATAGGCGGTCACCGCCAGCACCGGCACGTCGGCGAGCTCCGAGTCCTGCTTGAGAGTCGCGATGAGGTCGAGCCCGGAGACATCCTGCAGCTGTATGTCCATCACGACCAGGTTGGGGATAAAACGCCGGGCCCGCTCGATGGCCTCATTCCCGTCGGCTACCTGTTCGACGGCGAAACCCCCGGCCAGCAACACGTCGCAGAACAGCTTCCGATTGAGATCGTTGTCCTCGACAACGAGGATTCTCTTCGTCATTCGCGACCCCCGTTGCTTCCGCCCCCACGGAAGCGATCTGGCCAACCCCTTATCTGCTTAATGGGTGACTTACAATTCTTAACAGGTGTGAAAATTCGGTAAAAGACGCCTCCGGCCTGGCGCTTGCGGCGCTCGCGTGGGTCCTTTCGGACACACCGCGGGCCGAGCGTTTCCTCGCCCTCACCGGGCTCACACCCGATGCCCTGCGGGAAGCGGTCGCCGAGCCCGCGACGCATCTCGCCGTGCTCGAATTCCTCTGCGCCCACGAGCCGGACCTCGTCGAGGCGGCCGCGGCGCTCGGGCTCGACCCGGCGGATCTCGCCGCGGCGCGCGAAAGGCTCGCGCGATGACCCGGCCGCTCGTGGTGACCGACTGCGACGAGGTGCTGCTGCACATGGTGCGGCATTTCGGCGAATGGCTCGGCGAAGCGCACGGCATCCGCTTCGAGCTGGCGACCAACCCCTTCGCCAGCGTGCTGCGGCCCGACGGCACGCCGATGACCGATGACGAGAAGTGGTACTTCCTCGACCTGTTCTTCGACACCGAGATGCACCGCCAGACGCCGGTCGAGGGCGCCGTCGCGGCGATCGCCGAGCTGCAGCGCGAGGCCGACGTGGTCGTGCTGACCAATCTCGGCGACCGCTTCCGCGAGCCCCGCGCCGCGCAGCTGCGCGCCCACGGGATCGACGCCCCGGTGTTCACCAACCAGGGCCCGAAGGGCCCGGCACTGAAGCGGATCGTCGAGCAGCACGCTCCGACGAGCGCGGTGTTCATCGACGACATCGCCAACCACCTCGCGTCCGCGGCCGAGCTGCTGCCCGGGATCTCCCGCCTGCACCTGTGCGCCGATGCCACGGTGGCGCCACACATCCCCTGCGCCTTCGAGGCCGGCCACGCCCACGCGCGCATCGACACCTGGACCGAGGCCTTGCCGTGGCTGCTCGAAACGTTGCATGGAGCGCGCCGATGACCATCCAGCACCGCCTCGCCGAGCTCGGCATCGAGCTTCCCGCCGCCGCCGCGCCCGTCGCCGCCTACGTCCCGGTCGTCGTCGCGGGCAACCTCGCGCACGTCTCGGGCCAGCTGCCGTTCGTGGGCGGCCAGCTCGTCACCGGCCGGCTCGGCGAAGACGTCTCGCTGGAGCAAGGCTACGCGGCCGCCCGCGCCTGCGGCCTGATGATCCTCGCCCAGCTCCACGCCGCGCTCGGTTCGCTCGACCGCGTCGAGCGGATCGTCAAGCTCGGCGCGTTCGTCAATTCGACGGCCGATTTCACCGACCAGCCGAAAGTCGCCAACGGCGCCTCCGAGCTGATGGCCGAGGTCTTCGGCGAAGCCGGCAAGCACGCGCGCAGCGCGGTCGGCGTCCCCATCCTGCCGCTCGGTGCCGCGGTCGAGGTCGACGCGATCGTCGCTCTCGAGGCCGGCTGATCCACTCCGAGGTTCAATCCCGGCTCGCCAGCCCCTAGCTTGCGGTCATGGCCGACGCCGATCTCAAAGTCCGGTTAGCTCCCTCGGTCGGCTCCGTGCCGGCCGCGGAGTGGGACGCGCTCGCGGGAACGGGCAACCCGTTCATGTCGCACGCCTTCCTCACCGCGCTCGAGGACTCGGGCAGCGTCGGCCCCGGCACCGGCTGGACCCCCGCCCCGCTGCTGCTCGAGGACGGTGGCGGCCGGCTGCTCGGAGCGCTTCCGGCCTACGCCAAGAGCCACAGCCAGGGCGAATACGTGTTCGACCACGCCTGGGCCGACGCCTGGGAGCGCGCCGGCGGGCACTACTATCCGAAGTTGCAGGTCGCCGCGCCCTTCACCCCCGCGACCGGCCCTCGCCTGCTGCTCGCCGACGACAGCCACGCCGCCCCGCTGCTCCGCGCCGCCGAGCAGCTCTGCCGCCTCAACGGCTTCTCCTCTGCGCACGCCACCTTCGTCGAGCCGGCGCAGCTCCCGCTGTTCGAGCGCGCCGGCTGGCTCGCGCGCAGCGACATCCAGTTCCACTGGCACAACCGCGGCTACGCCTCGTTCGACGAGTTCCTCGCCGCGCTGTCCTCGCGCAAGCGCAAGGCGCTGCGCAAGGAACGCGCCGCCGCCCAACAGGGTGTTGAGATCCGCGCGCTCGGCGGCGGCGACCTCCGCCCCGAGCACTGGGACGCCTTCTGGCTGTTCTACCAGGACACCGGCGCGCGCAAGTGGGGCCACCCCTACCTGACGCGCGAGGCGTTCGACCTGTTCGGCGAACGCATGGCCGAGCGGATCCTGCTGCTGCTCGCCTATGACGACGGCCGCCCGATCGCCGGCGCGCTCAACTTCATCGGCGCCGACGCGCTCTACGGGCGGTACTGGGGCTGCCTCGTCGACAAGCCCTTCCTCCACTTCGAGCTCTGCTACTACCAGGCCATCGATCACGCGATCGAACTGGGCCTGCCGCGGGTCGAGGCCGGCGCGCAAGGCGGCCACAAGCTCGCCCGCGGCTACGAGCCGGTCCGGACCTGGTCGATGCACTGGATCGCCGATCCCGGCTTTCGCGCCGCGGTGGCCGACTTCCTCGAGCGCGAGCGCGAAGGCGTCGCGCAGGACCAGCGCTTCCTCGTCGAACGGACCCCCTTCAGGCGCGACGGCAATGCGCCAGCGGCCTGCGAGGATGTCGCCCTCAGCTTCGGGTCGCAATCAGGAAGCTGAGGTACGCTCCGTAGGCGACGACGAACAGCCCGCCCTCGAGGCGGGACAGGCACCGGCCGGTGACGAACGCGGGCACGCACACGAAGGCGACCGCGGTCATCAGCGGAATGTCGATCGCGGCGAGGTTGGGGCCGACCCGGATCGCCTGCGCAGGTACGAGGCAGGTCACGCCGAGGATGATCAGGATGTTGTAGATGCTGCTGCCGAGCAGGTTGCCGATGGCGATGTCGCGGTTGTTGCGGATCGTCGAGATCACCGTGGTCACGAGCTCGGGCGCCGAGGTGCCGATCGCAACGATGGTGAGGCCGATGAAGGCCTCGGACACACGCCATTGCCGCGCCAGCGCCACCGCACCGTCGACGAGCCATTCCGCGCCGAGCACGATCACGGCGATACCGGCGAAGAGCATCGCGAGGCTGCGTCCCGTCGATACGCCCCCGGCCTTGTCGAACTCCTCCACCAGCTCGTCGGTGAGGGTCGGGGCCGGATCCCGGCTTTCGACGCGCGCCACCCTCAGCAACGCAAGGGTATAGGCGATGCCGCAGCCCGTGAGCACGAGACCGTCGATCCGCGTAAGCGACCGGTCCCAGGCGAGAGCCAGCAGCAGCAGCGAGGCGACGACGATCGCCGGCAGGTCGAAGCGGACGGTCTGGCCCTGGATCGCCAGCGGGCGCAGCAGAGCGCTGAGGCCTAGGATCAGCAGGATGTTGACCACGTTCGTCCCGGCGATGTTGCCGACCGCAAGGTCGCCCTGGCCGCGCAGGGCGGAGTCGATCCCGACCGCGAGCTCGGGCGCGCTCGTGCCGATCGCCACGAAGGTCAGGCCGATGACCAGCGGCGAAACGCCGAACCGGGCGGCGACGTGCGTGCCGCCTCGGACGACCAGCTCGGCCCCGCCGATCAAGAGCAGCAGCCCGAGCGCGCACCAGACGAAAGCCATGACCTCTCCGCCGTCAGCGTCGATGGTGCGGCCGAGTCAGTCGGCCGCCGGCTCGCGCACGAGCAGGATGTCCCCCGGCACCGTGTCGATGATTCGTCCCGCGGTGCTGCCGATCATCAGCTCGTAGATCGCACCGCCGCCATGGCTTCCGACGACCGTCAGGTCGGTCCCGTGACCGTGCACGTAGTCGCGCAGCAGCGCCTCGGGCGCTCCCTGCTCGACGACCGCGACGGCGCGGTCGCGGACCTCAGCCGGGATATCGGCTTCGGCGAGGAAGTCCCGCGCGGCCTCCTGCCCCATGTCGCGGAAACCCTGGTTGAGGTTCTTCCGGTCGAGGTAGATCGAGAACGGGATGTCATAGCCGTTGAGCAGCGTGAAACCGGCATCCGGAAAGAACCGGCAGGCCGTTTCCAGCGCCCGACGCGAGGAAGCCGAGAAGTCGGTCGCGACGACCACCGAACGATAGGGTCCGCGCACCCGCTCGCGCGTGATCAGCACGGGTACGGGCGACCGCCGGACGAGCTGGCTGACCGTGTCCCCGAGCATCGACGGCGCGAGCGCCCCGTCGCGGGCTATCCCGGTGACGATCAGCCCGGCGCCTTCCTCCTCTGCGGCCTCGAGCACCACGTCCGCCGGCCGCCCCGTCCTGACCCGGATCGCGACCTCGACGCCCCCGGCCCCGTCGAGATCGGCGAGCAGCCGTTCGTAGGCGCGCCGCTCGGGGTCGGGCGGCCGTCGCCAGGCCGGCGCGTTCCACACACGCGGCGGATCGGGATAGACCTCGGTCTCGATCGCGTGCGCCGCCAGCAGCCTGGCCTTCCACTGTCCGGCGAGCTGCAGCGCCCGGTCGAGCGCCCGATCGCACCGCGCGCCGAGGTCGGTCGCGAGAAGGACGGTCTCGGGGGGGCCGTTCACCCGGGTGGAATCTGCCATCGTGCTTATCCCCTTGTCCGCTGCGCCGGCGCGATCATGCCTTCAATTCCTCGAACAAGCCAAGTCTGCGCACCAGCAGCTTTTCGACTTCGAGCAGGATCATCATCGCCACCCCGATCGCCAGGATCAGCGCCCCGTCGGCAAGGCCCAGCGGGCGGCTGTCGAATATCCCGTTCATGAACGGGAGATAGGTGAATGCCAGCTGCCCGGCGACCACGACCGTGATCGCGATCAGCACGGCGCGTGTCCCGCGCACGCCGCGCCAGGTGAACGACTCGCGCGACAGGTAGCGAACATTGAACAGGTAGAAGACCTCGCCGACGATCAGCATGTTGACCACCATCGTACGCGCCGTGGCGAGATCGCGTCCCTGATCGAGCGCAAAGAAGAACACGCCGAGCGAAGCCGCGGTGAACAGGATCGACACGAGCACCACGCGCCACAGCAGGAACGGCGACAGCAGCGACGCGTCGGGCCGGCGCGGCGGCCGCCGCATGACCCCGTCCTCCGACGGCTCGAACGCGAGCGCGAGACCCAGCGTCCCCTCGAGGATCAGGTTGACCCACAGGATCTGCGTCGCCGTCATCGGCAGGGCGAACCCGGCGAAGATCGCCAGCACCACGACCAGCGTCTCGCCCCCGTTCGTCGGCAGCGTCCACGCCGTCACCTTGCGGATGTTGTCGTAAACCGTGCGTCCTTCGTGCACGGCATTGACGATCGAGGCGAAGTTGTCGTCGAGCAGCACCATCTGCGCCGCTTCCTTGGCCGCTTCGGTCCCCTTGCGCCCCATTGCGGTGCCGACGTCCGCCTGCTTGAGCGACGGCGCGTCGTTGACCCCGTCGCCGGTCATGGCGACGATCGCGCCACCCGCCTGCAGCGCGCGCACGATACGCAGCTTGTGCTCCGGGCTGGTGCGGGCGAACACCGAGGCGCGTCGCGCCACCTCCTGCAGGCGCGCATCGTCGAGCCCGTCGATCTCGACCCCGGTCACCGCCTCGGGCGTGTCGGCGATGCCGAGCTGGCGGGCGATCGCCAGCGCCGTGGCGGCATGGTCGCCGGTGATCATCTTGACCTCGATTCCCGCAGAGCGGCACTCGGCGATGGCTGCCAGGGCCTCGGCGCGCGGCGGGTCGATGAAGCCGACGATGCCGAGCATCTCGATCCCCTGCAGGTCGTCCGGCGTCAGCGCGGCCGTACCTTCGGGCAGCCGTTTCATGCCGAACGCGAGCACGCGCTCGCCCTCGTCGGCCGCTTCAGCGATGCGCGCGTCCCAGTACTCGAGATCCGGCTCGCCACCCGCCATCGCCAGCAGCGCTTCGGGGGCCCCCTTGAGGAACGCGACCGCCTCGCCCGAGGGCGAGCGGTGCAGCGTCGCCATGTAGCGATAGGCGGCGTCGAACGGGATTTCGTCGACGCGCGGCCATTCCCCGCGCAGGTGCGCCGGGTCGAGGCCAGCCTTCATCGCCAGCACGACCAGGGCCCCCTCCATCGGGTCGCCGTCGACGGCCCACTGGCCGGACGCCTCGTGCACCCGCGCGTCGTTGCACAGCACTCCGCAGCGCAGCAGCGGCATGGTCGCCGCCAGCGCCTCGGCGTCGTCGGCGCTCTCGCAGACGATCTCGCCCTCGGGTTCGTAGCCGGTACCGCCGACCAGCAGCCGGTGGCTCCCGGTGACGATCTGCCGCGCGGTCATCTCGTTGCGGGTCAGCGTGCCGGTCTTGTCGGTGCAGATGACCGAAGTCGCGCCGAGCGTCTCGACTGCCGGCAGCTTGCGGATCACCGCGTTGCGCCCGGCCATGCGGCGGACCCCGATCGCGAGCGTGATGGTGATCACCGCCGGGAGACCTTCGGGGATCGCCCCGACCGCCAGCGCGACGACCGCGATCAGCGCCTCGTCCCAGGCGAACGAGCGCGCGAGCACGGCGAAGGCGAACAGCAGTACCGAGAAGACGAAGACCGTCGCGGTGAAGCGGTGCGCGAAGCTTTCGATCTGGCGCAGCAGCGGAGTGGTCACGGCCTCGACCGATTCGAGCAGCGCGCTGATCCTGCCGATCTCGGTACGCCGGCCGGTGGCGACGACGATCCCGGTCGCCTGGCCCGCGGCCATCAGCGTGCCCGAGAACGCCATGTTGCTCCTGTCGCCGAGCGCGGCGTCGGCGGCCACGTCTCCCTCGGCCTTCTCCGCCGCGACCGATTCGCCGGTCAGCGGCGCTTCGTCGACCAGCACCCCGCGCGCGCGCGCGAGCCGTACGTCCGCCGGCACGCGGTCTCCGGCCTCGAGCAGCACCACGTCGCCGGGCACCAGCTCCCGCACGGGGAGCTGCCGGCGCTCGCCGGCGCGCAGGACGACGGCGTGCGGCGCGATCATGCCGGCGATCGCCGCGAGCGCCTGTTCGGCCTTGCCCTCCTGCACGAAGCCGACGGTCGCGTTGGCGATGACCACCACGAGAATGACCGCGGCGTCGATCGTGTGCCCGAGCAGCACGGCCGCGAGCGCGCCGCCGAGGAGGAAATAGATCAGCGCGCTGTGAAACTGCCGGAGGAACCGCACCACGGGATGGACCCGCCGCGGCGGCGGGAGCGCATTCGGCCCATGCTCGGCGAGCCGCCGCGCGGCCTCCTCGTCGGTCAGACCCTCGGGCGCGGTCGCGAGCTGCGTGAACACCTGTTCGACCGGGACCGCGTGCCAGGGAACGGTCGATGCGGCTTCGGCTGTCTCGGCCAAGGATCTTGGCGCCTCTGCTTGCGAGCGGTGAACGACGGCGGCGCGGCGGCCGCCTCGACTGCGGCGGTTCGATTCGAGGATGGCCGTGCGACGCGCGCGTTGTCAATCGCGCCGGCGGCGGGATGCGTCGTCGGGAGGAGCCCGCGGCGCGCCGGGTACCGGCGACGCCGCTGCAGGACCGGGCGTGGCTGGCGGTTCAGGCCGCCCGGCTGGCCTCCGCCGCGAGCCATTCGCGGGCGCGACGCTGGGCTTCGGCAATCTCGCGCGCGGTCATCTCGTCGGAAATGTCGGCGCGGCACCAGGCCGCTTCCTCGTGCCCCGAAGCCGCGGCGAGGTTGAACCACTTGTGGGCTTCGATGAGGTCGATCGCCACGCCGTGGCTTCCGGTCGAATAGGCCACTCCGAGCTCGAAGTAGGCACTCGTCTCACCGGCCGCCGCGGCGGCCAGGCAACGTGCAAGATGCAGGTCGGCGACCGTGGTGTCGGCCGGTCTGATCTTCGCAAACTCCTCGATCCTGGTGTATTCCATGACCGTGTCCCCCGTTTCGCCCCGGTACCCCCCGAGGGCTCACGGCGAATGTTTTGACGAGCGTGGTCAAGAAATGGTTAACGCGCCGGCAATTTCGATAACTCTCTCGCATCGCGGTAGATTGTCGCCGTTAGTCGAGGCTTAAGGCGGCATGGAGTAGCGGCCGCTAATGCCCTTGTGCCGGATTCCCGGTGCCACTATAGGCCCGCCAACCCGGCCGGCACCGAGCCGCCGGCAAGAGCGTAAGGGCGGCCCGGACGAGTTCGGCGCGGCCGACTGCGGAGTTCGTGAATGGCCTCGGTCCAGAATGACGACATCGACATCCTAGCCAAGGCGAAGCGTGCGCTCGACCGCGACTACGCGCCATCCGAAGACGAAGAATACATGTCGCCGCAGCAGCTCAACTACTTCCGGGTGCTGCTGCTCGAGTGGAAGAAATCGATCCTGAGCGCGGCCGAGAACACGCTCCAGTCGCTCCAGGACGGCCCGATCCGCGAGCCCGACCTCAACGATCGCGCATCGAGCGAGACTGACTGGGGCATCGAGCTGCGCACGCGTGATCGCCAGCGCAAGCTGATCGCCAAGATCGACGCCGCACTGCGGCGCATCGACGAGGGCGAATACGGCTGGTGCGAGGTCACCGGCGAGCCGATCGGGATCAACCGGCTGATCGCCCGCCCGATCGCCACGATGACGGTCGAGGCGCAGCAGGCGCACGAGCGGCGCGAGAAGGTGTCTCGCGACGACTGACCCGATTTGGGACAGTATTGCGAAACGGCCTCGTCGTTTAACTCTCGGTTAGCCAAGCTTCCCGGATAAGACCCCCGCACGCGTCGGGCACGAGGCTTTGCCCGCCGCGAACCGACGGACACTTGGACGCGACGACGATGACCAATCTCGACACCCGACAGGTGACTCGCGACAGCCTGTTCCTGCTTGCTCAGGTCCGGATCGGCGGCCAGGAAGACGTCACCCGGGTCAAGGTGCGCAACCTGTCTGCCGGCGGCATGATGGCCGAGGCCCCGGCCAAGGTCGTGCGCGGATCGCGCATTGCGGTCGAACTGCGCAACATCGGCTGGGTCGAGGGGACCGTCGCCTGGAAGCAGGGCGATCGCTTCGGCATTGCCTTCGTCGACGAGATCGACCCGACGCTGGTCCGCGCGCCGGCGGAATCGTCCGCCAAGGGGACCTTCGAGGTTCCCAGCTATACGCGCAACTACCAAGCCGTGCCGGCCTCGCAGCTGCCCGGCGACCGCCTGCGCAAGATCTGACCCGCAAGGGACCGGGTTCCCTCGCTCGACAATGGGTTCAGCCGGGACCGATCATGGTCTAGGGCTGGTCCATGGCGCGGTACCGGTTCCTGGTTGCTCTGCTGGCCGCATTCGCGCTGGCGGGCTGCGGGCGCGACGACGGCGCCGTCGAGCTCGCTTTCATCGACACGCCCGAGCAGCTGTTCGCCGAGGGGTTGCGGCTTTCGCCCGGCGCGCAGCACGTCCGCGCGGCGACTGATACCGGCCTCGTCGCGCTCGACGCGCAGGGGGGCGTGATTCCCGGGCTGGCGGATCGCTGGATCGTTACCCAGGACGGGCTCAGCTACATCTTCAGGCTGCGCGACGGCACCTGGCCCGACGGCCGCGAGCTGACCGGCGAGAGCGCCCGTGCGGCGCTGCGCGAGACGCTTCGCGCACTGAGGGGCACGTCGCTCGCACTCGACC
Organism: uncultured Sphingomonadales bacterium; assembly: GCA_937898525.1. Classification (GTDB taxonomy): domain Bacteria; phylum Pseudomonadota; class Alphaproteobacteria; order Sphingomonadales; family Sphingomonadaceae; genus Croceibacterium_A. The sequence continues at coordinate 37,565 of CALCBC010000022.1, read as the reverse complement.
TGGCGCCGATCGACGAGATCCGCGCGATGGCCGGACGGGTCGTGGAAATTCGCCTGTCGAGCCCGATGCCGATGTTGCTGCAACTGCTTGCCCAGCCCGAGCTCGCGCTGGCGCCCTCGGGCGGCGAGGGCGTGGGCACGGGCGACATGCTGTTACGGCGCGACGGCGACCGCGCGGTGCTCTCGATGAAGTCGCCGAGCGCGCGCGGCATCCCCGAGGAAGCCGACTGGGAGAAGTACTTTCGCACGATCTCCGTCCGCGCTGTCGACGCCGAGCGCGCGGTCGCGCTGTTCGACGCGGGCGAGGTGGACATCGTTCTCGGCGGCCGGATCGGCTCGCTGCCGCTCGCCGACACCGGTCCGCTGTCGCGCGGTACGGTCCGCATCGACCCCACGCTCGGCCTGTTCGGTCTCCAGGTTCGCCGTGCGACCGGCCTGCTCGAGACGGCCGAGGGCCGCGAGGCGCTCGCCATGGCGCTCGACCGCCCGCAGCTGATCGCAGCGTTCAACATCGGCGGCTGGGTGCCGACCACGCGCATCGTCGCCCCCCGCCTTCCCGGCGACCCGGAGCTGGTCGGCGAGAGGTGGAGCGACAGTTCGCTCGAGGACCTGCGCGCGATCGCCGCCGGGCGCGTCGCGGCGTGGCGCCGCGCCAACGACAACGCCGAGGCCCGGCTGGCTGTGGCGATGGGGGAGGGGCCCGGCTACGATCTGCTGTTCCGCGAGCTCGCCGCGCAGTGGGGCGCGATCGGCGTCCGGCTCGAACGCGTGTCCGAAGCCCGTCGGGCCGACCTGGTCCTCGTCGACCGCGTCGCCCGCTACGCGGACCCCCGGTGGTTCCTCAACCAGTTCAACTGCTCGCTCGGCTACGGCCTGTGCGATGCCGACGCCGACGAGCTGGTCGAACAGGCGATGGACGAGTTCGACCCGCTGGCGCGCGCGACGCTGCTGGCGGAGGCCGAATCGACGCTGGCGCTGGCCAACGTCTACATCCCGTTCGGTTCGCCGCTGCGCTTCTCGCTCGTTCGCGGCGACGTCGAGGGCTTCGTTGCCAATCCCTGGGCGTTCCATCCCTTGCCCCCCCTCGCGCGCATTCCCAGATAGGAAGCGAGAGGAACCGGCATGGACGAGCTGCCCAGACCCCGCCCGTTGGACTTCCCGACCGGTTCGGACCCGGTGTCGGTTCGCCGCCGGATAGAGGCGATGGAGCAGCTGCTCGAACGCAGCTTCGTGATCCCCGGGATCAACCGTCCGGTCGGGCTCGACGCGATCGCCGGCCTCATCCCGGTGGTGGGGGACCTCGTTGCCGCCGCCCTCGGCGCCTACATCATCTGGGAAGCGAACAACCTCGGCCTGCCGAAGTGGAAGCTGTGGCGGATGGCCGGCAACGTCGCCTTCGACACCGCGCTCGGTGCCATCCCGATCGCCGGCGACCTGTTCGACTTCATGTTCCGCTCGAACTCGCGCAACCTCAGGATCGTCCGGCGCCACCTCGACAAGCATCACCCCCTGATCGAGCAATAGCCGAATCGCACGTTCCCGAGCCTCGCGATTTCATAACCGATCTGCGTCTCGATGTCAAGTATCGACAACCATATCGGTTATTCCGCAAGTTATCCCGCAGCGACCGGTGACTCCGCTCGCACGGGTTCGCTAGTCCGCCCGCGATGGCCAGCGGTTCTCCCACGCCGATGATGGCGCAGTACCTCGCGCTCAAGCGCGAGGCCGGCGACTGCCTGCTGTTCTACCGCATGGGCGACTTCTTCGAACTGTTCTTCGATGACGCTAAGGTCGCCAGCCAGGTGCTCGACATCGCCCTGACCAGCCGCGGCGAACACCTCGGTCAGCCGATCCCGATGTGCGGCGTTCCGGTTCATTCGGCCGAAGGCTACCTCGCCCGGCTGATCAAGGCCGGCTGCCGCGTGGCGATCGCCGAACAGGTCGAAAGCCCCGAGGAAGCGAAGAAACGCGGCGGCTCGAAGGCGCTCGTCGCGCGCGACATCGTCCGCTTCGTCACCGCCGGCACGCTGACCGAGGAAGCGCTGCTCGAACCGCGCCGGGCCAACCTGCTCGCCGCGGTGTGCGAAGTGCGCGGCCTCGTCGGCATCGCCGCCTGCGACGTCTCGACCGGCCGCATGGAGCTCGAGGAATGCGCGCCCGCCGAGGTCGCCGCCGCGATCGCCCGCCTCGATCCCAGCGAGCTCGTCGCGCCCGAGGATTGGGCCGATGCTCCGTCGGGCGCGATCGCGCGCCCGCGCCTCGATTTCGCCAGCGAGGCGGGCAAGGCCCGCCTCGAGACGATCCACGGCGTCGCCACGCTCGACGGCTTCGGCACCTTCACCCGCGCCATGCTCGCCGCTGCCGGCGGGCTCGTCGCCTATCTCGAGCACGCCGGCCGCGGCCGCCTGCCGCTGTTGCTGCCCCCGGTCGCGCGCACGCCCGGGACCACGCTGGCGATGGACCAGGCGACGCGCGCCAGCCTCGAGATTCTCGAAGCGCAAGGGGGCGGGCGCGCAGGCAGCCTCGTCGCCACGATCGACCGCTGCGTCACCGGGGCCGGCGCGCGTCAGCTCGCCGATGATCTCGCCGCCCCGCTCGCCTCGCGCGCCGAGATCGAGGCCCGCCTCGACCTCGTCCAGTGGTTTCACACCGACCCGCTGCTCCGCGCCGACTTGCGCGAGCGGCTGCGCGCGCTGCCCGACCTCGGCCGCGCGCTCGGCCGGATCGTCGCCGGCCGCGGCAGCCCGCGCGACCTCGGCCAGGTTCGCGACGGCCTCGCCGAGGCGCGCCGCATCCACGACCGGCTCTCCGGTGTGCCCGACAGGCCCGCACTGCTCGAGGGCCTGCTGCCTCGTCTCGCCGGCCACGGCGCGCTGACCGACCACCTGTCGCGCGCGCTGGTACCCTCACCGCCGACCGAGCGTTCGCAGGGCGGGTTCATCGCCGAAGGCTACGACCACGCGCTCGACGAGCTGCGCGCGACGGCGTCCAACTCGCGCCGGGCGATCGCCGCGCTCGAGGCGCGCTACCGCGAGGAGACCGGCATCGCCGCGCTCAAGATCCGCCACAACGGCGTGCTCGGCTACTTCATCGAAGTCCCCAGCCGTCACGCCGACGCGCTGATGGCGCCCGACAGCGGCTTTACCCACCGGCAGACGATGGCCGGCGCGGTGCGCTTCAACTCGGTCCACCTGCACGAGGAGGCGACCCGCATCGCCGAGGCCGGCGGCCACGCGCTCGCCGCCGAGGAAGCCCACTTCGAAGCCCTCGTCGCCGAAGTCGCCGCCGCGCGCGAGCCGATCGCCGCCACGGCTGCCGCGCTCGCCCGGATCGACGTCGCCGCCGGCCAGGCCGAGCGGGCTGCCGAAGGCGGCTGGTCGCGGCCGCAGATCGTCGAGCATCCCTGCCTCGAGATCGAGAGCGGCCGCCACCCGGTTGTCGAGGCTGCGCTCGCCGCCACGGGCGAGCGCTTCGTCGCCAACGACTGCCGCCTCGGCCCCGACGACCGGCTGTGGCTGGTCGGCGGCCCCAACATGGGCGGCAAGTCGACTTTCCTCAGGCAGAACGCACTGATCGTGCTGCTCGCCCAGGCCGGCGGTTTCGTCCCGGCCGCGCGCGCCACCGTCGGGCTGGTCGACCGCCTGTTCAGCCGCGTCGGCGCGTCGGACAACCTCGCCCGCGGCCGCTCGACCTTCATGGTCGAGATGGTCGAGACCGCGGCGATCCTCAGCCAGGCGACCGAGCGCAGCTTCGTCATCCTCGACGAGGTCGGCCGCGGCACCTCGACTTACGACGGCCTCGCGCTCGCCTGGGCCGTCGCCGAGGCGATCCACGAAACCAACCGTTGTCGCTGTCTGTTCGCGACCCATTACCACGAGCTCGCGCGTCTCGCCGAGACCTGCCCCGCGCTCTCGCTGCACCACGTCCGCGCGCGCGAGTGGAAGGGCGACCTCATCCTGCTGCACGAGGTCGCCGAAGGCCCGGCCGACCGCAGCTACGGCCTCGCCGTCGCCAGGCTCGCGGGCGTCTCGCCCGCGGTCATCGCCCGCGCGAAGCAGGTGCTCGACAAGCTCGAGAAGGGCCGGGCCGAAACCGGCGGCCTTGCCGCCGGCCTCGGTGAACTGCCGCTGTTCGCCGCCGCGATCGAGGCAGCCGAGGAAAAGGTCGACGCGGTCCGCGACAAGCTCGCCGAGCTCGATATCGACTCCCTCTCCCCCCGCGCCGCGCTCGACCTGCTCTACGAACTCAAGCGCATCGCCGGCGAGCGCTGAACCCTCCACGCGCCACACCCGCACCGCACGAAAACAGGGACAGTCCCTCTTTTCGACATCCGCCCACGCTCCGAGAAAAGGGGACTGTCCCCTTTTTCTCGCAACTCCTTGGCGTCTTCGCGTGAGAAGATATGCCGTCGCTGTCGGAACCCGAAGCCCCGACCTACTCGTCGTCGGCGTCGATTTCCTCGCCGTATGTCTCGTCCTCGTCGTCGTGGTTCGGCTCGCCGCGGAAGGCGCCCATGTCGATCCGCCCCGACTGTTCCATGTCGCGCATCTTGTCGATCAGGTCCTGCGAGGAATCGTCCATCACCTCGCCCTCGTCGTCGGGCTTGAGGCTGTCGAGCGGGCTCGCCTCGCGCGCCTCGCCGGCGAGCGCCTCGTCGGCCAGGGTCTGCGCCTGGCCGGCTTCGTCGTCCTGCTCGGCGTTATGCAGTTCGGGCGCCTCTTCGGCGGACGGACGGTCTTCGTTCTCGCGGGGCCTGTCGGTCATCGGGCGATCTCCTTCGCCGCCACAACGTCACCGCGTCGGCACCGGTTCCTCGCCCGAGTAGTCGTAGAACCCGCGCCCCGACTTGCGCCCGAGCCAGCCGGCCTCGACGTATTTCGCCAGCAGCGGCGCCGGGCGGTATTTCGGATCGCCGGTCCCGGCGTGCAGCACGCGCATGATCTCGAGGCAGGTGTCGAGCCCGATGAAGTCGGCCAGCGTCAGCGGCCCCATCGGGTGGTTGAGCCCGAGCCGGCAGGCCTTGTCGATGTCGGCCACGCTCGCGGTGCCGCCGGCGAGTGCGAACACCGCCTCGTTGATCATCGGCAGCAGCACGCGGTTGACGATGAATCCCGGCTCGTCCGCGCTCAGCACGACGTCCTTGCCGAGACCCTCGGCGAAGGTCCGCACCCGCGCGACGGTATCGGGCGAAGTGGCGAGCCCCGGGATCACTTCGACCAGCGCCATCACCGGCACCGGGTTGAAGAAGTGCAGCCCGACGAACCGCGCCGGGTCGGCCGTCCACGCGGCCATTCGCGTGATCGGAATCGAACTCGTGTTGCTGGCGAGGATCGCGTCGCCCGCCAGCGCCCGGCCCAGTTGTTCGAAGATCGCCCGCTTGATCTCCTCGCGCTCGGTCGCCGCCTCGATCACCAGCGCCGCCTCGGCCATCGGTGCGTAGTCCGCCGCGGGCCGGATCCGCCCCAGCGCCGCCTCGGCCTCGGCCGCGCCGAGTTGCTCCTTCTCCACCAACCGGGCGAGCCGCTTGCCGATCGCCTCGCGCGCCTTCTCGGCCACCGTCAGCTCGCGGTCCGCCAGCACGACGGCGTAGCCGCTCGCCGCCGCCACCTGCGCGATGCCCGAGCCCATCTGTCCGGCCCCGACGATGCCGACCGTGTCCATGCCTGTCTCCTTCGCAGGTGCAGCAAGTTAGCGGCAGTAGCAGCCGATCGCCAGAAAAGAGGGACAGTCCCTCTCTTTCGCCGCCGCTTGTGAGAAAGGAGGGACTGTCCCTCTTTTTGCGCCTATCGGCTCGCCCCCGGCACCCACAGCACGTCGCCCGCCTCGCCGGCATTGGCCACGCGCGCGAGCACGAACAGGTAGTCGGACAGCCGGTTCACATAGGCGAGCGCGGCCGGGTTGACCGGCTCCGCTGCCGAGAGCGCCGTCACCGCCCGCTCCGCCCGCCGAACCGCCGCGCGCGCCAGGTGCAGCCGCGCCGCCGCCTCGCTGCCGCCGGGCAGGACGAAGCTGCGCAGCGGCTCGAGCCCCGCGTTCGCCGCATCGATCTGCCGCTCGAGCCATTCGACCTGCGCCGGCACGATCCGCAGCACTGCGCCGGACGGCGTGAAGTCCTCGCCCGGGGTTGCGAGATCCGCGCCGAGGTCGAACAGGTCGTTCTGGATCCGGCGCAGCGCCTCGCCCTGCTCGCCGGCCGCGATCGAGGCCCAGCCGATCGCCGAGTTCGCCTCGTCGACCGCGCCGACCGCTTCGAGCCGCGGCGCATGCTTGGGCAGCCGCGAGCCGTCGACCAGCCCGGTCGTGCCGTCGTCGCCGGTGCGGGTGTAGATCCGGTTGAGCCTGACCATGCCCCGCTCCCGAGCGTCCCGCCGGACTAGCGGTTCATCATCAGCAGCAGCGCCACGATCACGATCGCACCGGCCTGGAACAGCACGCGGTTGAGCATCATCCGGTTCTGCTTGAGCTGCATTTCCTTCTGCCGCTCGCCCCCGGCGTCGATGTCGGCGCGGTGCGATTGCAGGAAGGCGATGATCCCGCGCACGAGCGAGACCACCACGAAGACCATCGCGAGAACGAGTGCGATGACGAGGATTGTGTTCATGCCGGCGGATGTAGGCCTTCGGACAGGCGAATGCCAGCAGGGAAGCGCCATTGCCTGAGCGAATCGGCCAGCACGCGTCCGTCCTCCCCGGCGCGGCGCCGGTCGGCCAGCGAAGGCGAGCCGCGCCGCTTGGCGAGTTTCCTACCCTCGGCATCGAGCAGCAGCGGGTGGTGATGCCACACCGGCACCGGCAGCCCGAGCAGCGCCTGCAGCAGCCGGTGGACGTGGCTCGCGGCGAACAGGTCCATCCCGCGCGTGACCAGCGTCACCCCGTCGGCCGCGTCGTCGAGCGTCGCCGCCAGGTGATAGCTCGCGGGCGTGTCGGCCTCCTTGCGCACCAGCACCACGTCGCCGCCGAGCTCCGGCCGCGCCTGTTGCTCGCCGGCGAGCTCGTCGGTCCAGCCCAGCGGGCCCGTGCGCCTCAGCGCCTCGGCGACGTCGAGCCGCCAGGCGGCGGGCTCGCCGGGATCGATCGCCGCCCCGCGGCAGGTCCCGGGATAGACCGGCCCGTCGGGGCCATGGCTCCGCGCCGCCCGGGCAACCTCGGTGCGGGTGCAGCGGCACGGATAGAGCAGCCCCATCTCGCGCAGCCGCTCCGCCGCCGCCGCGTAGCTCGCCAGGCGCGCCGACTGTGGCGGCACCTCGTCCCATTCGAGCCCGAGCCAGGCGAGGTCGGCGCGGAATTCGTCGGCCAGCTCCGGGCGCGAGCGGGCGCCATCGATGTCCTCGATCCTGAGAACGAAGCGCCCGCCCCGCTCCCGCGCGAGGTCGTGCGCGACGATTGCCGAGAACGCGTGACCGAGATGCAACGGTCCGTTCGGGCTCGGGGCGAAACGCGTCACGACCATGGCAGCGCTGTGTCCTTCCCCGCCCGCCGGCCCGCCGGCTTTGCTGTGGATTCACGTTTTGTAACAGGGTTGACGCAGTGATTCGCAAGTGCTCCCCTCACGCCGTATCAGGAGCTCGCCCGCCGTGTACAAGGCCGAACTCATCGATCGCGCCGCGCATTTCAGGAGCGCGGAAGAGGATCCGGTCCGAAGCCTCGAGAGCTGTCCGGCGCTGGTGCTCAACGCCGACTACACCCCGCTGTCGTACTATCCGCTGAGCCTGTGGCCCTGGCAGACCGCGATCAAGGCGATCTTCCTCGAGCGGGTCGACGTCGTCGCGACGTACGAGCGGATGGTCCACTCGCCCTCGCTCGACATGCAGATCCCGAGCGTGATCGCGCTGCGCCAGTACGTGAAGCCGAGCGAGTTCCCGGCGTTCACCCGCTTCAACGTGTTCCTGCGCGACCGCTTCACCTGCCAGTACTGCGGCAGCCCGGAAAACCTCACCTTCGACCACGTGCTGCCGCGCCGGATGGGCGGCAAGACGACGTGGGAGAACATCCTCACCGCCTGTGCCCCCTGCAACATGAAGAAGGGCGGCCGCACGCCGCAGCAGGCGCACATGCAGCCGCTCGTCCGGCCGATCCGGCCGACCTCCTGGCAGCTCCAGCAGCACGGCAAGAGCTTCCCGCCCAACTACCTCCACGAGACCTGGCGCGACTGGCTCTACTGGGACATCGAGCTGGAAGAATAGGGCACACCTCCCGCTCCGCTCCTCCATCGTCATCCTGAACTTGTTTCAGGACCGATCGTGCCGCGCTCGCCGGGTTGCCAGGCACCCATCCCGTTGCAAGTCGCTCGGGCCGCCTCGCGGCGCTCGAAAGATCCTCCGCGCCGGGCGAGAAATAGCGCCGGAATCAAGTTCAGGGTGACGGTAAGGGCATAGGGCGTTAGGGGCCGTTGCAACGGAAACGGTAACCCCAGAGGACGCCTTGGCCGAAGAGCAAACCGATCGTTTCACCGCGCGCGAAGCGCTGTTTTACCACGAGACCATCCGGCCGGGTAAGATCGAGATCGTCGCCTCGAAGCCGATGGCGACCCAGCGCGACCTGAGCCTCGCCTACTCGCCCGGCGTCGCCGTCCCGGTCCAGGCCATCGCCGACGATCCGGCCAACGCCGCGCGCTATACCGCGCGCTCGAACCTCGTCGCGGTGATCTCCAACGGCACTGCGATCCTCGGCATGGGCAACCTCGGCGCGCTCGCTTCCAAACCGGTCATGGAAGGCAAGGCCGTGCTGTTCAAGCGCTTCGCCGACGTCGACGCGATCGACATCGAGCTCGCCAGCGAGGATCCGGAGAAGCTGATCGAGGCGATCGCGCTGATGGAGCCGAGCTTCGGCGGCATCAACCTCGAGGACATCAAGGCTCCCGAGTGCTTCGTCATCGAGCAGGCACTGCGCGAGCGGATGAAGATCCCGGTGATGCACGACGACCAGCATGGCACCGCGATCATCTCCGCCGCGGGCCTGCTCAATGCCTGCTATCTCACCGGGCGCAAGCTCGAAGACGTGAAGATGGTGGTCAACGGTGCCGGTGCCTCGGCGATCGCCTGCACCGCGCTGATCAAGGCGATGGGCGTGCGGCACGAGAACGTCATCATGTGCGACCGCTCGGGCCCGATCTATCCGGGTCGCGACAACGTCGACCAGTGGAAGAGCGCCCACGCGGTCGAGACCTCCGCCCGCTCGCTCGAGGAGGCGCTGGTCGGCGCCGACGTGTTCCTCGGCCTCTCGGCCGCTGGTGCGCTCAAGCCCGAATGGGTGGCGAGGATGGCCGAGCAGCCGATCATCTTCGCGATGGCCAACCCCGACCCCGAGATCACTCCCGACGAGGCCAAGGCCGTGCGGCCCGACGCGATCGTCGCCACCGGGCGCTCCGACTACCCGAACCAGGTCAACAACGTGCTCGGCTTCCCGTTCATCTTCCGCGGTGCGCTCGACGTAAGGGCGACGACGATCAACGAGGAGATGAAGATCGCAGCCGCGAGGGCGATCGCCGAGCTCGCGCGCCAGCCGGTTCCCGAGGAAGTCGCCGCCGCCTACGGCCGCAACCAGCAGTTCGGCCGCGACTACATCATCCCGGCACCGTTCGATCCGCGGCTGATGGAAGTCGTCTCCTCGGCCGTCGCCAGGGCGGCGATGGACTCGGGTGTCGCCCAGGCGCCGATCGAGGACTTCGAGGCCTACCGGCACCAGCTCAAGAGCCGCCTCAACCCGACCACCTCGGTGCTGACCAGCGTCTACGCCGAGGTCAGGAACAACCCGAAGCGGGTGATCTTCGCCGAGGGCGAGGAAGAAGTCGTCCTGCGCGCGGCGATCCAGTACCGCGACTTCGGCTACGGCACGCCGGTTCTCGTCGGACGCACCCAGGCCGTGCTCGACAAGCTCGCCGGGCTGGGGATCGACGACCCCACGACCTTCGAGATCGAGAACTCGGCCGACTCCGAGCGCGTGCCGCAGATGGTCGAATACCTCTACAAGCGCCTCCAGCGGCGCGGCTACACCGAGCGCGACGTGCGGCGCATGGTCAACCAGGACCGCAACGTGTTCGCCTCGCTGCTGCTCGCGCTCGGCCACGGCGACGCGATGATCTCGGGCATCACCCGGCCGTTCGCGCAGACCATGCGCGAGGTCAGCCGCGTGCTCGACCACAAGCCCGGGCAGGTGCCGTTCGGCATCCACCTGACGATCGGCAAGAACTATACGGTGTTCCTCGCCGACACGACGATCAACGAGCGCCCGAGCGCCGAGGAACTGGCGCACATCGCCAAGGAAACCGCCGCCGTCGCGCGCCGCCTGGGCCACGAGCCGCGCGTGGCGTTCCTCAGCTACTCGACCTTCGGCAATCCCCCGGGCAAGTGGCTCGAGAACATCCGCGACGCGGTCCACCTGCTCGACGCCGAGCAACCCGGCTTCGAGTACGAGGGCGAGATGGCCCCCGACGCCGCGCTCAACCCGCGGGTCATGGCGCTCTACCCGTTCAGCCGCCTGTCGGCGCCGGCCAACGTGCTGATCATGCCCGGGCTGCAGTCAGCCAATCTCTCGGCCAAGCTGCTGCGCGAGCTGGTCGGCAACGCCACGATCGGGCCGATGCTGATCGGCATGGAGAAGCCCGTCCAGATCGCCCCGATGACCGCCAGCGCACCCGACGTGCTGACGCTGGCCGTGCTCGCGGCAGCGGGAGTCGTCGGCTGAGGGAGCGCCGGCCCGCGGTTTGACACCGCTCGGTCGGGTTGGCAGGTTGGGGCCTCCCAGCCCTATCCTTCAACCACCGGAAAGGTGATGTCCGCGCCAGGAGGCAGCGGACATCGTACACGTTTTGATGACCTTGCGCGCTCCCCGCGACCTGCCAGCGAATCTCGAACTGCTCCCCGACACCGCCCCCTGGATCGAAGCATCGGTCGGCCTCGGCCTGCTGGCCCTCGCGGCTCTCGCGGCCAACTTCATCGTCAAGCACATCATCCTGCGCCTCGTCGGCCGGATCGTGCCGGGCGAATGGCCGACTCCCTCGGCCATGGCCGGCCGGCTGGCCAACATCGTGCCCGCGCTGATCGTGTCCCACGGCATCGTCCTGGTCCCGCACCTGCCGGCATGGGTCGCGACCGTGACGCGCAACGTCGTCGCCGCGTTCGTCATCCTGTCGATCGCGCTCGCCATCAGCAGCGCGCTGACGCTGGTCAACGAAGTCTATTCGCGCCGGCCCGACGCCGCCAGCCGCCCGATCAAGGGCTACGTCCAGGTGGTCAAGATCGCGCTGTTCTTCTTTGCCGCGATCCTGATGATCGCCGTGCTGATGGAGCAGTCGCCCTTGCTGCTCCTGTCGGGCCTCGGTGCCATGGCGGCGGTGCTGATGCTGGTGTTCAAGGACACGATCCTCTCGCTCGTGGCCTCGGTGCAGCTGACCTCCAACGACATGCTGCGCGTCGGCGACTGGATCGAGATGCCCGAGCTCAATGCCGACGGCGACGTGATCGACATAGCCCTGCACACGGTGAAGGTGCAGAACTGGGACAAGACGGTCACCACGATCCCGACGCACCGGCTGATCTCGGAAAGCTTCAAGAACTGGCGCGCGATGTTCGAGTCCGGGGGGCGGCGCATCAAGCGCTCGCTGACCATCGACCAGACCAGCATCCGGTTTCTCGAACCGGACGAGATCGCCCGCCTCAAGCGCTTCTCGCTGCTCTCCGGCTATCTCGAACGGAAGGAAGCCGAGATCGCCGAATGGAACGCGGCGCGCCCCGAACGCATGAACGACGTCGTCAACGCGCGGCGGATCACCAATATCGGCACCTTTCGCGCCTACGTGACCGCCTATCTGAAGTCCCGTCCGGACATCAACCAGGACATGTTCCTGCTGGTCCGCCAGCTGGCGCCGTCGGAGACGGGCCTGCCGCTGGAGATCTACGGCTTCACGGCGAGCACGGCCTGGGCCGTCTACGAGGACGTGCAGGGCGACATCTTCGACCACCTGATCGCAATCCTGCCGGAATTCGGCTTGCGGCTGTTCCAGCAGCCCGCGGGGTCCGATCTCGCGCGCCTTGCCGAGCGCAGTCTGGTGCCCGCCTAGCCCCAGGCGCTCCACACGCCATACGCGCTGGTCAGCGTCAGCACCACGCCGACGAGGATCAGCATGTGCTTGGCCGGGAAGTGCTTGGCCGCCCACGCGCCCAGCGGTGCCGCCAGCAGACCGCCGATCAGCAGTCCGAGCGTCGCGCCGGCGAGGTCGGCGACGCCGAGGTGGTAGATGAACGAGGCGGAGATCGTCACCGTGAGAAAGAACTCGACCGCGCTGACGGTGCCGACGACCTTGCGCGGGTCGGCCCCCTGGATCAGCAGGTTCGAGGTCACCACGGGGCCCCAGCCACCGCCGCCGGCGGCGTCGAGGAACCCGCCGACGAGCCCGAGCGGGGCGACCAGCTTCGCTTCCTTGAGCTTGGGCGGGTACATGATCCCGCGCACCAGCAGGTAGATGCCGATCGTGGTCAGGTACAGCAGCACGAACGGCTTCACTACCGCGGCGTCGAGGTTCGACAGCAGATAGGCTCCGATGAATCCGCCTATCACGCCCGGTATCACCAGCCGCAGGAACAGCCTCCCGTCGATGTTGCGATGGAGCAGGTGGCTGATGCCCGAGACGCCGGTGGTGAAGCACTCGACCACGTGCACCCGCTGCGAAGCAAGCGCGGGCGGCACGCCGAGCACTCCGACCAGCATCGTGCTCGAGATCACCCCGAAGGCCATGCCGAGCGCGCCGTCCACGAGCTGCGCGGCAAACCCGACGGCAATGAACGGAAGCAGGGCGGCCAGGTCGAAATCGCCGAAATGCAGCAAACAACGTCCCCCTGCAGCGAACGGCCCCGCTAGCGGACTGTGCCCGGTATAAAAAGACAGAGAATCAATTCTGCCCTGAAGCGACGCTTGTCGCCGGCACGGGGAACCGCGTGCCGCCGGGCACGAAGGGGCTCACGCGCGGCCGCAATTGCACCGCCCGATTCTCGCGGCTGGCTGCCCCTCGCCGGGCGTCAGCTCCGGCGGCGATAGCGGAAGTACCAGACTTCGTGCCCGAGCCGCCGGGCCTTCGCCTCGTAGCGGGTTTCGATCCAGCCGGCGGGGCGCGTCTGCCAGCTGTCCGGCCCGTCGACCAGCCACTCGAACGCGTCGGCGTGCCGTCGCATGATCATCAGCGCGTGGCGCAGGTAGACCGGGTGGTCGGTGCCGAAGCGGAACTCGCCGCCGGGCCTGAGCTTGGCGGCGAACATCTCCACCGGGCCGTCGTTCATCATCCGCCGCTTGGCGTGGCGCGCCTTGGGCCAGGGATCGGGGTGCAGCAGGTAAAGGAACGACAGCGTCCCGTCGGGCACCCGCGACAGCACCTCGAGCGCGTCACCGTGATGCAGGCGGACATTGGCGAGCGGCTCGTGCGTGCCGTGATCGCCCGAGATGTGCACGAGCGCCTGGGCGACGCCGTTGATGAACGGCTCGCAGCCGACGAACCCGTGGTCGGGAAGCATGTCGGCCCGCGCGGCGAGGTGCTCGCCGCCGCCGAAGCCGATCTCGAAGTGCAGCGGCCGGTCGTCGCCGAACAGGCGCTCGGACGTGACCGGTCCCTCCGCGGGGACCGCGACCTGCGGCAGCAGCGTGTCGATCAGCGCCTGCTGGCCGGCGCGCAGGGCCTTGCCCTTCGAGCGGCCGTAGAGCCGGTTGAGCGTGGTCGGATCGCCGGGTTTGTGCGCGGTCATGCGCCCGGCGCTTGGCGCCCGATCCCCTCCGTGTCCAGTGTCAGCTGCGGGTGTCGACCGCGATCCAGTTCACTTCCCAGTTGATCCCGCCGTCGGCCGAGAACGCCTGCTCGAAGCGCGCTTCGTTGGGCGAGACGGGTGTGATCAGGAACCGGACGAGTATCGCCCGACCGTCGAGCATGTCGGAGCCGTAGAACGCGCCGTGCCCCTGCTCGTCGAAGCCTCCGTGGACCGGTGCCGTGAGCCTGCCGTCGGCGAGGTTCGTGTAGTGGATCGCCCACTGGCGCGCCTGCGGGTTGTACAGCCTGAGCGAGCCGCCCTCGATGCGCCCGGCCTGCCCGGCCACCGCCAGCTCGACGAAGTTCGCCCGGCCGTCGAGCAGCGGCCTGACCACGCTCGTGCCGACGTATTCCGCCCACTCCGGCGCCTCGCCCGAAAGCGGATTGCGCAGGACCCGCACCCTTGTCGTCCAGGTGCCGAACTCCCAGTCGAAATCGCGCTGTCCATCGCGCTCGGCGACGGCAGCGGCGGGCTCGCCCGGTTGGGCCAGGGCCGGTTGGAAACCAAGCGCCAGCGCCAGGCCAAGCGCCGGCAGCAGGCGACGGAAGCGCACGATCATGGCGCGCAAGGCTAACAAAACGCCGCTCCGGAGCAAGGCCCCGGAGCGGCGCGATTCGCCAGGAGTGTGGGATACTTCAGGCCGCTTCGGCCTCTTCGCCGGGATCGCGCAGCACGTAGCCGCGGCCCCAGACGGTCTCGATGTAGTTCTCGCCGCCGCACGCGCTCGAAAGCTTCTTGCGCAGCTTGCAGATGAACACGTCGATGATCTTGAGTTCCGGCTCGTCCATGCCGCCATAGAGGTGGTTGAGGAACATTTCCTTGGTCAGCGTGGTGCCCTTGCGCAGCGAGAGCAGCTCGAGCATCGCGTATTCCTTGCCGGTCAGGTGGACCCGCGCGCCATCGACCTCGACGGTCTTGGCATCGAGGTTGACGGCCAGCTTGCCGGTGCGGATGACCGATTGCGAATGCCCCTTCGAGCGGCGCACCACGGCGTGGATGCGCGCGACGAGCTCATCGCGGTGGAACGGCTTGGTCACGTAGTCGTCGGCGCCGAAACCGAACGAGCGGATCTTCGAATCCATCTCGGAAATGCCCGAGAGGATCAGGACCGGGGTCTGCACCTTGGCCACCCGGAGCTTCTTGAGCACGTCGTAGCCGTGCATGTCGGGCAGGTTCAGGTCGAGCAGGATGATGTCGTAGTCGTACAGCTTGCCGAGGTCCAGGCCTTCCTCGCCGAGGTCGGTCGAGTACACGTTGAAGCCCTCGGTAGTGAGCATCAGCTCGATCGCCTTGGCGGTCGTCGGCTCGTCTTCGATCAGCAACACGCGCATGCGGTAGCCCCCTTCACGCTCCTGGTAACGGCCCGCTAACGGGTGTTTCCCGGGATTAACCAACCCGTCTCTCAACGAGAAAGGTTAATTTTTCCTTTAAGGATTGTGCGCTCGCCCCGAGTCTTTTTGGCAACAGGGCGAGACAGCGCCCCGCCCTGAACGCCTTCGCTGCCGGGTGCGGACCGGTCCCCGCTGATCGGGACAGGCCCCGTCGACGCCCGGCGAACGAACGCGTGCCAACCGGCAAAGCCGGGGCGCAATCGGTGCCGGGCCGGCGCGTGCCCCCGACCCGCCGCGCCGGTCACGCGACCTGGGCCAGCTTCTTCTGGCGCCGCCGCTGGATCGACGAACCGATGCCGATCGCCTCGCGATATTTGGCAACCGTCCGGCGCGCGAGGTCGAAACCCTTCTGCCGCAGGAGCTCGACGAGCTGGTCGTCCGAGAGGATGTCGTTCGGATCCTCGGCATCGCACAGCGCGCGGATCTGCGCCTTGACCGCTTCGGCCGAGACCGCGCCCTCCCCGTCCGCAGAGGCCACGCCGCTGGTGAAGAAGTATTTCAACTCGAACGTACCGCGCTTGCAGTGCAGGTACTTGTTCGAGGTCACCCGGCTGACCGTGCTCTCGTGCAGCGAGACCGCCTCGGCCACCGCGCGCAGCGTCAGCGGCTTCAGCTGCGAGACCCCGTGCCGGAAGAAGCCCTCCTGCTGCTTGACAATCTCGGCAGCGACCTTGAGGATCGTCTTCTGCCGCTGGTCGAGCGCCTTGATCAGGGCCTTGGCGTCGGCCAGCTTCTCGCTGAGCCACGACTTCGCGGCCCGGTCGATGCAGCCATTCCTGAGTTCGACGTAGTAGGACCTGTTGACCACCAGCCGCGGCAGCGTCGCCTCGTTGAGCGCAATGTCCCAGCCGCCGTCGCCGGCAGTCACGAGGATGTCGGGCACTACCGGCGCGCGTTCGCCCGAGCCGAACCGCAGCCCCGGCTTGGGATCGTACCCGCGCAGTTCGGCGAGCATCTCGGAGAAGTCCTCGTCGTCGACGCCGCACATCCGCTTGAGACGGGCGAACTCGCCACGGGCCAGCAGCTCGAGGTTGTCGATCAGCCGTGCCATGCACGGATCGTAGCGGTCGGCCTCCTTCGCCTGGAGCGCGAGGCACTCGGCGAGCGATCGCGCCCCGACCCCCGTCGGGTCGAGCGACTGAACCACCGACAGCGCTTCCTCGACGCAGGCGAGCGGGACATCGAGGTCGTCTGCCACCTCGCGCAGCGGCGTCGCGAGATAGCCGGCCTCGTCGAGCAGCCCGATCAGGTGCCGCGCCACGAACAGCACGCGCGCATCGTCGGTCACGCTTCCGACCTGCGCCTCGAGATGCTCTGCAAGCGTCGGTTCGTCGTCGCCGCGTTCCTCGATCGCCGGCCCCTCCTCGCCCCCCACCGGTGCCGTGGCCGACCAGTCTCCGGTGTCGCGATCGCGGTCGAGCGCGGCCGGATCGATGTCGAGCGGAGCGTCGGCCTCTCCCTGCCCCAGCGCGATGAGCGCGTCGGCAGGCGCTTCCTCGCGCGGAGGCTCGGGCGCGGCGGCCGGGTCGACCGAGATTTCGCCGGCCTCGAGCAGCGGATTGTTTTCAAGCGCCTCCCCGAGAAAGGCTTCGATCTCGAGGTTCGACAGCGCCAGCAGCTTGATGGCCTGCTGCAGCTGTGGCGTCATCGCCAGCGTTTGCGACTGGCGCAGATCGAGGCGCGGACCCAGCGCCATCGGTCAGCCTTCCCCCACCGCCAGCATCACAAGGTGAAGCTCTCGCCCAGGTACAGGCGCCGCACGTTCGGGTCGGCCACGAGATCCTCGGGGCTCCCGGCGAACAGCACCTGGCCGCCGTAGATGATGCAGGCACGATCGACGATGTCGAGCGTCTCGCGCACGTTGTGGTCGGTGATGAGCACGCCGATGCCGCGCCGCTTCAGGTCCTTCACCAGCTCGCGAATGTCGCCGATCGACAGCGGATCGATCCCCGCGAACGGCTCGTCGAGAAGCATGATCGAGGGCTTGGCGGCCAGCGCGCGGGCAATCTCGCAGCGCCGCCGCTCGCCGCCCGACAGCGCCATCGCCGGGCTGTCGCGCAGCCGCGTCAGGTGGAACTCCTCGAGCAGCCGGTCGAGCTCCTGGGCGCGAACGGCCTTGTCGGGCTCGACCAGTTCGAGCACGCACGCGATGTTCTGCGCCACGGTCATGCCGCGGAAGATCGAAGTCTCCTGTGGCAGGTAGCCGAGGCCGAGGATCGCCCGGCGGTACATCGGCAGCTTGGTGACGTCGACGCCGTCCATCAGGATGCGTCCGCTGTCGGGCCGAACCAGCCCCATGATCGAATAGAAGCAGGTCGTCTTGCCGGCACCGTTGGGCCCGAGCAGGCCGAGCACCTCGCCCTTGCCCACCGTCAGCGAGATGTCGTGCAGCACCGCGCGCTTGTCGTAGCTCTTGGCGATCGACACGACTTCGAGCCCGCCCTGCGGGATCGGCGGGGCGGCGTTGGCGGGCGCATCGGCCATCCTGCCGGCCAGCGCCTGCGCGTCGAACGTGTCTTCGAGAGCAGTCATTAGTCGCGACTTAGCATGGCTTGCAGCGGTTTGAAGCCCGCTGGCAGGATTCATGCATGGCAAAGGCGACGAACGGACCGGGTGTCCCCGATCGGGCGGGTTCTCCCGGCGGGCTTGAACCCGCGGGCATGGGGTGAGATAGTCCGACTCGGGAGAGCAAAGGAGAAAGGCGCATGGACAAGGCGCTGCGGGAGCGTTCGGCGACACCGAGGCGCGCCGCGAGCAAGCTCGACTGGCGTCGCAAGATGAGCGACCACGTCGCCTACGGCCTGCTGGTCTACACCGGCCTGCAGATCTGGGTCACGATGGGCACGCTGAACTCCGCATCGGGCACGATCCTGCCCTATTTCGCCCTGATCGTCCTGGTGGTGGCCATCATTCCCGGATGCCGGCTGTTCGAAAAGCGCTGGGAGACGCTCAGCGACAGCGAGGCCTCCAATCCCGAGCTTGCCGACCGCTTCAAGCGCGACCGGTTCCTCGTCTGGGCTTTCGCGCTCGGCCTGCCCTTCGCGCTGACCGGGCTGTTCCTGGGCGTCGAGGCGTTGGGCCTGTTCTGACCCGGGATCGGGGACAGCCAGTCTAGGCGTCCCTGGCCGCCCGGGCACGCTCGATCGCCTCCAGCGTGATTCGCCGGGCATCGGCCGCGTCACCCCACTCGCCGACGCGAACCCATTTCTCCGATTCCAGGTCCTTGTAGTGCTTGAAGAAGTGCTCGATCTGCTGGAGCACGATCGAAGGCAGGTCCTGCCGCTCGCCGACGTCCGAATAGTACGGGAAGGTCGAGTCGACCGGGACGCAGACGAGCTTCTCGTCGCCGCCGTGCTCGTCCTCGAGCTTGAGCACGCCGATCGGCCGCGCACGCACCACGCAGCCCGGGATGAACGGCGAGCGCGCGATCACCAGCGCGTCGAGCGGGTCGCCGTCGGGCGACAGCGTGTGCGGAACGAAGCCGTAGTTCGCCGGATAGCGCATCGGCGTGTGCAGGATGCGGTCGACGAACAGCGCGCCGCTCTGCTTGTCGAACTCGTACTTCACCGGCTCGCCGCCGGTCGGGACCTCGATGATGACGTTGAGGCTTTCCGGCGGATTGTCGCCGACCGGGATGTGTTCGATTCGCATGGATGCTCACTTCCGTAAGGTGGAACGGCACCCCTCCCATGTTTTTGCGCGGCCCCTAGGCGATGCGCGCCGGGTTGGCGAGAGGCGAATTGCCGCCATGCGCGAAGTCGGGCATCGTAGACGGGACAAGGCGGCAAGAGCGCCGGCAGGCGCCGACCACCGCGGGAGAAGGAGCGCAAGATGCACGTAGGCCTGGCCACCGGCTTCGCCCACCAGGGGGGCCGCAGCGGACCCGACGCGGAGTTCATCCGCGAGGAAATCGAACACCTGCTGCTGGCGGAGGAACTCGGATTCGATTCGGTGTGGATCACCGAACACCATTTCTCCGACTACTCGATGTCGAACGACCCGCTGCAGTTGCTGACCTACATTGCGGCGAAGACCCGGCACGTGAAGCTCGGCACCCAGTGCATCATCGTGCCCTGGCACAACCCGGCGCGGCTGGTCGAGAAGATCGTCAACCTCGACATCCTCTCCAACGGGCGGGTGATCCTCGGTTTCGGCGGAGGCCTCGCGCAGCACGAATTCGCCGGGCTCGGGATCGACATGAACAAGAGCCGCGACCTCTACAACGACGGCCTCGAGCTGGTCTGCACCGCGCTCGAGACAGGCGTGATCGAGGGCGAAGGCGCCTACGGCCGCCTCGCGCGAAGCGAACTGCGCCCGCGGCCGATCAAGAGCTTCGAGGGGCGCAAGTTCTGCGGCTCGCTGTCGGGCAATTCGATGTACACCGCCGCGCGGATGGGCTGCGGCAACATGGTGCTGATGCTGCCCCAGCGCGGCAAGGACGTCCCGCCCGACAAGTACACCGAGGTGTGGAAGGAAGTGAACGGGCCGGACTCGAGCCCTCCTCCGCCGATGCTGAGCGGCAACTACTACGTCGACGAGAGCGCCGAGTACGCCGAACTGCAGGGGCGCAAGTACCTCGCCAACACGATGCGCGCGGCGATCCGGAACTATCACCTGGACACGCCGGGCGTATTCCCCACGATCAAGGGCTATGAACACTACGAGAAGATGGTCCTCGCGCCCGAGGCGATCGAGCCTTACGTCGAGGACTTCTCGAAGGGGGCGGTGACCGGCACGCCGCAGATGATCCTCGAGCGGATGTGGGAGCTCAAGGAAATATACAAGCCGCAGGGCTTCTTCCCGCACGTCCACTTCGGCGGCATGCCCAGGGAAGAAGCGCGCAAGAACATCCACCTGTTCGCCGAGAAGGTGCTGCCCGAGCTCAAGAGCTGGGAAGCCGAGGCCTCGATCGACGACCGCTTCCTCGAAGCGGCGGAATAGGGACGAAAGGGGCGCGCTACCGCGTCCGGGGCTCGAGCAGCCGGTCGAGCCCCGTCTCGCGCTCGCCGACGCGCTCGATCCACGGATAGCGCAGTCCGCCGTGGTAGCCGATCGGCACCTCGAGGTAGCGGTCGCCGCGCTTGACCAGCAGCTCGATCGCCCCGCTGCCGTCCTTCATCGCGGTGATCGCGCGCTTGAGCCGGTCGGCGCTGTAGGCCTCGCCGTCGACCGCGACGATCTGCGTCCCGCGGACCACGCCGGCGTCGAACGCAGGGCTGCCCCACAGCGACATCGTGACCTCGCCCTTGGAGTCGACGTTGATGCCGAGCGAGTTCTGCAGGTTCAGGTAGCCGCCGCCGGCCATGCGGCCCTTTTCGTAGGGATTGGGTTCCTCCTTCCACACGAGGCGGTACCCACCCAGCTCGACTCCCGCGAGCGGCGGCGGCTGCGCGGGCTCGCGCAGGCGCGTGGTGAGGAACGCCGCCCAGTCGTACGGATAGACCGCATCGAGCTCGGCGACGACGTCGTCGAAGCTGTAGGTCCGCTGGCCGAGGTCGCCTTCGCCCGCGCCGAAGAAGCGCCGCGCGAAGTCGTCGAGCCCGCGGCGGCCGTTGGTGCCCTGGCGGATGATCTGGTCGGCCTCGAGCCAGACCATCAGGCCTTCGCTGTAATAGTCCTCGCTGCGGCTCATCGAGGCGTGCGGCAGCGGGCGCCGCGCGTTGGTGATCGGGTCGGCCGTGGTGTCCTCGACCGAGCGCCAGCCGCGCCCGGCCTGCATCGAGTAGAACCCGGCGTTGTTGGCGATCGCGCCGAGCACGACGTCCTTCGGCTGCACGCCCGAGCGCGCGGCGAGGATCCAGCCCCAGAACTGCGTCTGCCCTTCGTAGAGCCACAGCAGCTGGCCGCGCATCGGTTCGCGGTAATCGGGCGTCCACAGGCCCTCGGGACGGCGGTACTTGCCGTTCCAGCTGTGCACGAACTCGTGCGGGATCACGTTGCGGCTCCAGGCGAGCTCGTCCCATTTGAGGAAGGCCTCGGGCTCGTAGTCGTTCTCGCTCGAGCGCTGGTGCTCGAGGCCGATCCCGCCGAGCCGGTCGGTCAGCGCAAGCAGGAAGGTGTAGCGGTCGAAATGGCCTGGGCCGAATACCGCAAACGATTCCTCGACCAGCTTGCGGAACGGGACGAGGTGCTCGGGCTTCGCCGCGAGCAGCCGCGCCTCGTCGGCGACGACGCCGATGCGCACCGCGTGGCCGAGATCCCACTCGTCGGCGTAGGCCCCGGCGAAGATCGGCGAATCGACCAGCGTCTCGTAGTCGACGGTGTCCCAGGTCACCCGGTTGCCCTGCTGCCGCTGCCCGTCGAGCGCGGTGAACACGGTCCAGCCCTGCGGGAAGGTTACCGTCGGCGTCACCCGGATCTGGCGCACGTAGTGCCCCGCCGGATAGAGGCTCATCGCCTCCCACTGCAGGTTG
The DNA here is from genome assembly GCA_937898525.1 of uncultured Sphingomonadales bacterium. GTDB lineage: Bacteria > Pseudomonadota > Alphaproteobacteria > Sphingomonadales > Sphingomonadaceae > Croceibacterium_A. The sequence goes on along the minus strand of CALCBC010000022.1, from coordinate 15,973 downwards.
AGCATCTCGCGGGTCATCGTGATCCGCCCCTCGCTGGTCTGCAGCGGCGAGGTGTGGACGAAGCTCGCCGTAATCTCGCGCGCGCCTTCGGGCAGCGGCACGCGGAAGGCGTAGACCTCCACCGGATCGCGGGTCCACGTGGCCGGGCGGCCGTCGACCTCGAAGTGCAGGTCGGCGAGCAGGTTCATCGGGCCGCGCGGGCCGTGCTTTCCCGGGAGCCACTCGGGCAGCTGCAGCACCATCTCCCGCATGCCCGGCGGCACCGGGATCGTCTCGCGCACGCGGTAGATCGCGCGCTCGAGGTCGGTCGCGTCGATCTCGAGCGTGATCGTCCCCGGGAACGGCACGTCCTGCGCCGCGGGGATCGCCGGGGGCAGCGGAGCGGCGAGCGGCGCGGAGCGGACTCCGTTCTGGGCGGAGGCGGCAGGCGCGAGCAGCAGCGCGGCGGAGAGGGCGGCGGCCAGGCGGACTTTGGTCATCCGCCCGTTCTGGCGGCATGCGGTATCGTGCGCAACCGCCCGCTCGTCGAACGGCTCGCCCGCGAACACTTCCCGCCCCTCCACCGTCATCCTGAACTTGTTTCAGGATGACGAAGAACGAGGGGCGGTTTCAAACCACCCGGCTTTGGGATAAGCGCCGCGCCACGATGAGCAGGCCAGAATGAGCAAGATCGAGACCCCACGCCCCATCCGCGGCACGCAGGACATCTTCGGCGCCGAGGCCGAGGCGTTCGCCCACGTGGTCGAGACCTTCGAGCGGGTCCGCAAGCTCTACCGCTTCCGCCGGGTCGAGATGCCGGTGTTCGAGAAGACCGAGGTGTTCTCCCGCTCGCTCGGCGAGACCACCGACGTGGTCTCGAAGGAAATGTACACCTTCGAGGACCGCGGCGGCGAATCGCTCACCTTGCGCCCCGAGTTCACCGCCGGCATCGCCCGCGCCTACCTGACCGACGGCTGGCAGCAGTACGCCCCGCTCAAGGTCGCCACCCACGGCCCGCTGTTCCGCTACGAGCGCCCGCAGAAGGGCCGCTATCGCCAGTTCCACCAGCTCGACGCCGAGATCATCGGCGCCGCGGAGCCGCAGGCCGACGTCGAGCTGCTGGCGATGGCCGATCAGCTCTTGAAGGAGCTCGGTATCGCCGACGGGGTGACGCTGCAGCTCAACACCCTGGGCGACGCGCCGAGCCGCGAGGCCTGGCGCATGGCGCTGGTCGAGCATTTCCGCGAGGCCGAGGACGCGCTCAGCGAGGACTCGCGCGAGCGGCTGCACAAGAACCCGCTGCGCATCCTCGACAGCAAGGACCCGCGCGACCAGGCCCTGGTCCACGACGCGCCGCGGATCGACGATTTCCTCTCGGGCGAGGCCGAGCGCTATTTCCTCGCGATATGCGACGGGCTCGATGCCACCGGGGTGAAGTGGCACCGCGCGCCGACGCTGGTGCGCGGGCTCGACTACTATCGCCACACCGCCTTCGAGTTCGTCACCGACCGCCTCGGCGCGCAGGGGACGGTGCTCGGCGGCGGGCGTTACGACGGGCTGATCGAGACGCTCGGCGGCCACCACACCCCGGCAGTCGGCTGGGCCGCGGGAATCGAGCGTCTGGCCATGCTGGTCAGGGACGCCGGCAAAGCGGCCGTAGACGCCCTCGATGTCGTGCTCGCGGTCGAGGACGACCGGGCGCTGACTGTAGCGCAACAGGTGCTGGCGCAGCTCCGCCGTGCCGGATTCTCGACCGAGATCGTCGCCAGCGGCTCGCCGCGCAAGCGCTTCGACAAGGCGGTCAAGATGGACGCACGGGTGATCCTCGGGTTCGATCACGACGACAGCCAGGTCGTCCGCGCGTTGCGCGGACCGGAGGAGTGGACCGCGAAGATCGACGAGATTGTCACCCCGCTGGTGCTGGCGCAGGCCTCATGATCCGCGCCCTCCTTCGTCGTCACCCTGAACCTGTTTCAGGGCCCATCTCTCATTTGGCGCAGGGAAATCATGATTGCGACTGGGTCCCCGCTTTCGCGGGGATGACGAAGTTTGGCTGGATGCGGCAGGCGCTATGACCATCCCCGAAGAGCGTCTCGCGCAGATCGCGAACCGCTTCGCCGAGCTCGAGGCGCGGCTGGCCTCAGGGCAGCTCGAGGGCGAAGCGTTCGTTGCGGCGAGCCGCGACTATGCCGAGCTCGAGCCGGTCGCCAAGGCCGCGCAGGAAGTGCGCGAGATGCGCGCCGAGATCGCCCAGCTTGCCGCGCTGGCCGAAGACCCCGAGATGAAGGCGCTCGCCGACGAGGAACTGGCCGAGCTGCGCGAGAAGCTGCCCGAGGCCGAGCGCCGCCTCGCGGTGGCGATGCTGCCGCGCGACGCGGCCGACGCGCGGCCGGCGATGCTCGAGATCCGTGCCGGCACCGGCGGCGAGGAGGCGGCGCTGTTCGCGGCCGACCTCTACCGGATGTACGAGCGCTACGCGGCCGACCAGGGGTGGAAGGTCGAGCCGATCTCGATGAGCGCGTCGGACATCGGCGGGTTCAAGGAGATCGTCGCCAACGTCTCGGGCACCGGCGTGTTCGCCAAGCTCAAGTTCGAGAGCGGGGTGCACCGCGTGCAGCGGGTGCCGGTGACCGAGAGCGGCGGGCGTATCCATACCTCGGCGGCAACCGTGGCGGTTCTGCCCGAGCCGACCGAGGTCGACATGACGATCGACGAGAACGATCTGAGGATCGACATCTACCGCTCGTCGGGCGCCGGGGGGCAGCACGTCAACACCACCGACTCCGCGGTGCGCATCACTCACATCCCGACCGGGATCGTCGTGGCGATGCAGGACGAGCGCAGCCAGCACAAGAATCGCGCCAAGGCGATGCAGGTGCTGCGCGCGCGGCTGTTCGAGAAGCGCCGCGAGGAAGCCCACGGCGCCGAGGCCGAAGCGCGCAAGGCGATGGTCGGCTCCGGCGACCGCTCGGAGCGCATCCGCACCTACAACTTCCCGCAGGGCCGGGTGACCGACCACCGCATCGGCCTGACGCTGCACAAGCTCGACGAAGTGCTCGCCGGCCCGGGCCTCGGCGAGCTGATCGACGCGCTGATCGCCGAGGACGAAGCCAAGCGCCTGGCCGCGCTGGGGGAGTAAGGCGTGCTTCGATCCGCTCATCGCGAGCGTGCTTCGACAGGCTCGGCCCGAGCGGAGGGTGGGTCGACACCCGCACATCCGGAGTCCGCGAAAGCGGCCCACCCTGAGCTTGTCGAAGGATGACAGTCGCCGAAACTCTCCGCGACGCCGCCGCCCGCCTCGCGGCGACCTCCGACACCGCCCGGCTCGACGCCGAGCTGCTGATGGCCCACGCCCTCGGCGTCACGCGATCGGACCTGCTGCTGCGGCACATGCAGAGCGCGGTGCCCGAAAGCTTCGCCGGCCTGGTCGAACGCCGCGAAGCCCACGAGCCGGTCGCCTACATCCTCGGGCGCAAGGAATTCTACGGCCGCGAGTTCGTCGTCGCGCCGGGCGTGCTGATCCCGCGGATGGACAGCGAGACGACGGTGGCCGCGGCGCTGGAAGCCTGTCCGGCACCGACGCGTGTGCTCGACTGCGGCGTGGGTTCGGGCGCGCTGCTGCTGACCGTCCTCGCCGAGCGGCCGCAGGCCACCGGCGTGGGCATCGATCGCGCCACGGAAGCGCTGACGGCAACGTCCACCAATGCCGCGCTCTGGGGGCTGGGCGAACGGGTGCAGCTGTTGCGGCGCGACTGGGACGAACCGGGCTGGGCGGACGATCTCGGCCCGTTCGGCCTGGTGCTCGCCAATCCGCCCTATGTCGAAGACGACGCCCCCATCGCCCCGGCCGTGCGCGAATGGGAACCTGCCGGGGCGCTGTTCGCCGGCTCCGACGGGCTCGATGCCTATCGCGTCCTCGTCCCGCAACTGCCCGGGCTGCTGGCCCCCTCGGGAGTCGCCGTCCTCGAGATCGGCGCCACCCAGGCCGAGGCCGTAGCGGGGATCGCCGCCGACGCCCGCTTTGCCACCGAACTCAGGCGCGATCTCGGCGGACGCCCGCGCGCGCTCGTGCTGCGGCGCACCGATTAGGGCTTGGCAAATGGGTTTCGACTCACTACCTCTGGGCTCAGGCCAGCGGTGGCGAGGCGAAAGCCGGCACCGCGCCTGCACACTCCATCATTTGCTTGAGTATCCGCGGCCGTACGACCGCTAAATCGCGCAGATGGAGACCACGGAGCGCTAACGAGCGCCGTGGAGGGGGTCACGCGACCGGGATTCCGGTCTTAAGGCAAGGAAGCGAATTTCCTTTGAACCAGAATCGCAATCAGAATCGCCGGCGCGGCCGTGGCGGGAATCGTGGCGGCCAGGGCGGAGGCAACCAGGCGAACCGGATCGACAGCCGCGCGCGCGGCAACGCGCCGCAGATGCTCGAGAAGTACAAGAAGCTGGCGCACGACGCCTCGCTCAACGGCGACCGTGTGCAGACCGAGTACTATCTGCAGTTCGCCGACCATTACTTCCGCGTGATCGCCGACATGCGCGCGCAGAAGGAAGAGCAGCGCCCGCGGCGCGACCACGATCGCGAGCAGGCGCTCGATGACGTCGACGAGTTCGACGACACCGAGGAAACCGACCGCAACCGCGAGCGGCAGCCCCGGCGGGAGACGCGAGAGGAAGCACCCCTCGAGGAAGGCGAGCGCGCGATCGAAGGCGACGAGATCGATCCGGCCGACGTCGAGGAGAACCCGTTCACCCGCGACACGCGCAGCCGCCGCTCGCGCAGCCGCAACCGGCCGGCCAACGGCAGCGAACCGGCGGCCGAGGCCGAGGCCGAGGAGAACGGCGCGATCGACGCGGGCATCCTGCCGCCGTCGATCGCTCGCGACGAGGAGGCGCCGCGGCGCGCGTCGACTCGCCGGCGACGCCCGCGCACCGACGAGGGCGGCGAAGAGGCGCTCGAGGCAGTCAGCTGACGCTTGCGCGGCGAGGCGCGCCGAGCCACTGACGCGGCATGGCGCGGATCACGCACTGGCCGGCTGACCTCTGGCAACGATCGGTCGAACACCCCCGTCTGACGGCGGTGGTTCTCGGCCTGCTGTCGGCATCAGGGTTCGAGCCGCTCGGACTGTGGCCGCTGGCGCTCGCCGCGATGGGCGCTTTCGTCGCCCTGATCGCGACAACGCGCGATGCGAAGAGCGCCGTCGTGCTCGGCTGGCTGTTCGGCGTCGCCCACTTCACCTTCTCGAACAACTGGATCGCCGAGGCCTTCACCCATCAGGCCGAGATGCCCGCGATCCTCGGTTGGGCCGCGGTGCCCCTCCTTTCCCTCTACCTCGCGGTCTATCCGGCAGTGGCCGCCCTCGGCGCCCGCGCGATCGCGGGCCTCGCCGGGCCGCCGCTCCTCGGCTGGCCGCTGGCGCTCGCCTTCGCCGGGTGCTGGACCGTTTCCGAGCTGCTCCGGTCGCAGGTGTTCACCGGCTATGCCTGGAACCCGTTTGCAATGGTCCTGCTCGGCCCGTTCGACCGGCCGGGCCTCGCCGCGCTGTCGCCGTGGACCGGGACCTACGCGCTTTCGGGTATCGCAGTACTCGCGGCCGCGGCGCTGGCGCTGCTCGTGCGCGAGCGACGGTGGGTGCCCGCCGCCCTCGTCGCCGCGCTGCTCGCGGCCGGCATGTATCTCCCGGCGCCGGCGGCGCGCGAGGGGACGCTGCGCGTCACGCTGGTCCAGCCGAACCTCGCGCAGGCGCAGATCAACGATCCGGCCTACTTCGCAGGCAACTTCCGCACGCTCGCCGACCTCACCGTGCCGCGCGAGCCCGGCGCGAGCCGGCTTGTGCTGTGGCCCGAATCCGGCCTCTCCGATTACCTTCGCCCGGGCTACCCTGCGCGCTTCTATCTGTCCCGGACCGCGTTCGGAGACCCGGATCTCGCGCGCCAGCGGATCGGGCGGATCATCGGCCCCGGCAGCCTGCTGCTGACCGGTGCGGTCGACCTCGAATTCGACGGCGAGACCGTGACCGGCGCGTACAACGCAGTCACCGCTATCGACGCCGAGGGAGACATCCGCGGGGGCTACGCCAAGGCGCACCTCGTCCCCTACGGCGAATATCTGCCGATGCGCTCGCTGCTCGAGCCGATCGGGCTGTCGCGGCTGGTCCCGGGGGCGATCGACTTCATCCCCGGCCCGGGCCCTCGCACGCTCGACCTCGGTGCCCTTGGCAAGGCCGGGATTCAGATCTGCTACGAGATCGTGTTCTCGGGCGAGGTCGTCCATCGCAGCGCGCGACCCGACTACATCTTCAACCCGTCGAACGACGGCTGGTTCGGCCCGTTCGGCCCGCCGCAGCACCTCGCCCAGGCACGCATGCGGGCGATCGAGGAGGGGCTCCCGGTGCTGCGCGCGACCACCACCGGGATCAGCGCGGTGATCGATGCCCGGGGCGTGGTCCGCGACCACCTGCCCACGGACGAGGCCGGTCGGATCGACGGGCTGGTTCCGCCGGCTCTGCCCCCGACGGTGTTCGCCCGGCTCGGCAACCTGCTGGCGTTTGGCTGGGCGATACTATTCCTTGCCCTTGCTGTCGTTGCCTTGCGGCAAAGCCCTCGTTAGACCCGGGCAAATTTCATTCAGGGCCGGGGATCGAGCTGCATGCGCCAGACCTATCTGTTCACTTCCGAAAGCGTTTCCGAAGGCCATCCGGACAAGGTGTCCGACCAGATTTCCGACGCGATCGTCGACCTGTTCCTGTCGAAGGATCCCGAGGCACGCGTGGCCTGCGAAACGCTGACGACGACGCAGCTGGTCGTGCTGGCCGGGGAAATTCGCTGCAAGGGCGTGTACGAGAACGGTGAGTGGGCACCGGGCGCACTCGAGGAGATCGAGCAGACCGTGCGCAACACGGTGCGCGAGATCGGCTACGAGCAGGCCGGCTTCCACTGGCAGACGCTGCGGTTCGAGAACCATCTGCACGGCCAGTCGGCGCATATCGCCCAGGGCGTCGACGCCTCGGGCAACAAGGACGAAGGCGCCGGCGACCAGGGCATCATGTTCGGCTTCGCCTGCGACGAGACGCCGGACCTGATGCCGGCCACGCTCGACTACAGCCACAAGATCCTCCAGCGCATGGCCGCCGACCGCCACTCGGGCGCGGCCCCGTTCCTCGAGCCCGACGCCAAGAGCCAGGTCACGCTCAAGTTCGAGAACGGGAAGCCGGTCGCCGCGACCGCGATCGTCGTCTCGACCCAGCACGCGCCGGGCTATGACCAGGGCGAGAAGGAAGCCGAGCTGCATGCCTACGTGAAGCGGGTCGTGGCCGACGTGCTTCCGGCCGAGCTGCTGTCCAACGGCACCGAGTACCACATCAACCCGACCGGCTCGTTCGAGATCGGCGGGCCCGACGGCGACGCCGGCCTGACCGGCCGCAAGATCATCGTCGATACCTACGGCGGCGCGGCCCCGCACGGCGGCGGCGCGTTCTCGGGCAAGGACCCGACCAAGGTCGACCGCTCGGCGGCCTACATCAGCCGCTACCTCGCCAAGAACATCGTTGCCGCCGGCCTCGCCCGGCGCTGCACGATCCAGCTCGCCTATGCGATCGGCGTGTCGAAGCCGCTTTCGCTCTACGTCGACACGCACGGGACCGGCACCGTCGGAGACGACCGGATCGAGCAGGCGATCCTCGGCATCGACAAGCTCGGCGGCCTGACCCCGCGCGGCATCCGCACCCATCTCGGGCTCAACAAGCCGATCTACCGGAAGTCGGCGGCCTATGGCCACTTCGGGCGCAAGCCCGAGGGCGACTTCTTTCCGTGGGAAAAGACCGACCTCGTCGACGACCTCAAGGCCGCCTTGGCCTGACCGGCAGCCCGTCACCGGGCGGCTGCTTCAGAGGATGAAGTAGTCGCCCGCGGCGCGCACCGTCACGTCCGCAATCGACACGCCCCACGGCTGGTCGATCGCGTGGACGATCGCATCCGCGATATGCTCGGGCGCGAGCGAGGCGTAGTCGATGTTGCCCGGATCGAGCCGCTCGGCCGGGAACGTGCCCTCCTGCATCGCCATGACCATCTCGGTAAACTCGGTCATGTTGTGAGCGAGGATGCCGATCCCCGCAGCCTGGTTGACCACCGTCGCCGATAGCCCGGTCACCGGGACCCCGGTCGGCTTGATCACCGTCACCTTGATCTTCCCGCGTCCCTCGATCCGCAGCGATTCCGAGAGGAAGTTTACCGCGCTCTTGGTCGCCCCGTAAACGGCCGCACCGAGGACGGGGTGGTTCCCGTAGATCGACGACAGGTTGATCACGTGGCCCCGACCCTGCCGCATCATCTGGTCGAACACGGCGATCGTCCCGTGCAGCACGCCCTTGAAGTTGATGTCGATACAGCGGTCCCACGCCTCGCAGGCCACCGCATGATCGGCGAAGAACGCCAGCGGCATCGTGCCGGCGTTGTTGATCATCACGTCGATCGCCCCGTGCGCCTCGACCGCCCGCGCGGCGAGCGCCTGCATGTCGGCAAGCCTGGTCACGTCGGCCACGAAGGCTTCGGCGGCACCACCCTTGGCGCGGATCGCCGCCGCGACCTCCTCGACCCCGTCCGCATTGATATCGGCGCAGAGGAGCCGTGCCCCCTTCGCGGCCAGTTTCTCGGAGGTCAGCCCACCGAACCCGCTCGCTGCTCCGGTCACGACGATCGACTTGCCGGTTATGTATTCGGACATGACGGTCTCCCTCCCTCGGTGGCGATTGCGCGCTATGCAGCGCTGCCGGCGACCCCGGCCGTGTCGGCCGTCAGCCGGCGTGCCGCCGCGAGGTAGTGCAACCCGGCCCAGACATAGAGCGCCCCGGTGATCGCCATCGCCACCGCAAGCCCTTCGGCGGCGCCATGATCCAGCGCCATGCGGTCGCTCAGCGCGCCGAGCAGGATCGGCCCGAACGCGCTGGCGAGGCCGTAGACCACGTTGAGGATCGCCGAGCAGGTCGCGCGCATCCGCGGATGCATGAGGTTCTGCAGCGCGGCATAGGTCACGCCGAGATAGCCGAACGTCAGGAACGTGGTCACGCTGATCAGCCCGAGCAGCAGGGGCAGGCTGTCACGCGTGATCGCGACCACGTAGAGCGGCCCGCCGATCAGCAGGCACACGGCCGGGATCAGCGCGTAAGCCGCCGGTCCGCGGGCCGCACTCAGCCGGTCCGCCAGCCAGCCGCTGCCGACGACCGACAACGCCGCGGGCAGGCTGGCGATGAGGCCCGAATAGAGCCCCGCCTCGGCCAGCCCGACCTCGAACTTGCGGATCATCAGCGAGGTGAAGAAGTAGTTGAGCCCGAAGCCGAACATCGCCGCGAGCGCCGAGCCGATCACCAGGTTGCGTGCGCTGGCGAGCCCGAACAGCCGGCTCAGCACCGCGCCGATCGGCGGCACCTCGTCGCCGGCTCCGGCGTCGTGCCGCCCGCGCGCCGGCTCGGCGACGAACAGCCAGGCGAGTACGCCGAGCAGCAGCCCCGGCACTGCCGCGATCAGGAAGGTAAAACGCCAGTCGAACTCCTGCGCGATCCAGCCGCCGCCGACGAAGCCGACGAATGCGCCGATCGGCGGCGCCAGCATCAGCACCGAGATCGCCAGGCCGCGCCGGTTGGCCGGGAAGTAGTCCGAGATGACCGACTGCAGGCTCGGCAGCCCGATCGCCTCGCCGAGGCCGACGCCCATCCGCGCGACCAGCAGCTGCACCCAGCTCCCGGCCCAGCCGCACGCGGCGGTGGCGGCCGACCACAGCACCGTGCCGACAGAGATCAGCGACAGCCGCCGGACCCGCTCGGCGTAGCGCGCCACCACCAGCCCGGCGCCGATGTTGAGCACGGTGAAGGCCATGCCCATGAACGAGACCTGCGTGTCACTGAGCTCGAACTCACCCTTGATCGGCTCGACCAGCACGTTGACCACGATGCGGTCGACGAACCCGACGGTGCTGATCGCCATCAGCAGCACCAGCGCCAGCCACGGCGAATCGCGGCGCATCGATACGGCCATGCAGGATTTCCTCTCGACTCCCTGGGGGAGCGAGAATGGCGGGCGGAAGAGGCGTTGGCTAGGCTTGTTGTGGGGAGGGCCCCCGTCCCTGCCCCTGTCGATAGTCCGCCGTGGTCGTGCCCGCAGCGGCCAGCTCCGCCTCGTGGCTTTCCTCCCGCCAGGTCTCGGCGAGCGCCTGGCGTTCCCAGTCCTGCATCGCCGGGTGGGCGATGACGTGGTCGACCCACGCGGCGCCACGGCCGACCTCGAGGCCGTAAGTGCGGATGCGGAACGCAACCGGGGCGTAGAAGGCGTCGGCTGCCGTGAACGCCGTGCCGGTCAGCCACGGTCCCCCGAAACGGTCGAGCGCCTGCTCGAAAAGCTCCCGCACCCGGGCGACGTTCCGCTGCAGCGCCGGCGACATCGGCTTCGGCGCGACGCGCACGCCGACATTCATCGTGCAGTCGTTGCGCAGCGCCCCGAAACCGCCGTGCATCTCGGCAACGACCGCCTGCGCGAAGGCGCGCGCCTCCTTGTCCTGCGGCCAGATCTCCGGATGCCGGTCGGCGAGGTAGAGCGTGATCCCGAGCGAATCCCAGACCGTCCGCTCGCCCCCGGACTCCCTGGCGAGCAGCACCGGCACCTGCCCGGTCGGCGAGAAGGCGCGGAAATCGTCGTAGTTGTCGGGCCTGGTAAAGGGTTCGACCCGGTCCTCGAACGGGATCCCGAGCGCCTTCATCAGCAGCCACGGCCGCAGCGACCAGCTCGAATAGTTCCGGTTGGCGGTGATCAGCGTGTAGCTCATGGCCCCTCCCTTCGGCATCCTCCTAGCCTGCCGCCGGCGATCCGCCCAATCAATCGGCGAGCAAGGGCGATAAGACGCGCTTATGGCGCCCGGGAGCAAGCGATCGCGCCGCGAGCCCGGTCGTTCGCGGTCGGACCGATCGCTTGGCGCTCAGGCGGGTGAGGCTCAGGACACGTATTTTGCGGTGGTCTTCGCCGCGACTTCCTCGGCGGTCACGCCGGGTGCCAGCTCGACCAGCCGGAACGGGCTCGCGTGGTCGGGCCGCTGGAACACGCAAAGATCGGTGATGATCATGTCGACCACGTTGCGGCCGGTCAGCGGCAGCGTGCACTCGGGGATGAACTTGGGGTCGCCGTTCTTGGAGACGTGCTCCATCACGACGATGATCTTCTTGACGCCGGCGACCAGGTCCATCGCCCCGCCCATTCCCTTCACCAGCTTGCCGGGGATCATCCAGTTGGCGATATCGCCGGTCTCGCTGACTTCCATCGCCCCGAGCACGGCGAGGTCGATGTGCCCGCCGCGGATCATCGCGAAGCTCGTCGCGCTGTCGAAGTAGGCGGTCTTCGGCAGCTCGCTGACGGTCTGCTTGCCCGCGTTGATCAGGTCGGGGTCGACCTCGTCGGGATAGGGGAACGGGCCGATCCCGAGCATGCCGTTTTCCGACTGCAGCGTAACCTCCATCCCCTCGGGGATGTGGTTCGCCACAAGCGTCGGGATACCGATCCCGAGGTTGACGTAGAACCCGTCCTGCAGTTCCTGCGCAGCGCGGGCGGCCATCTGGTCGCGGGTCCAGGGCATCAGTTCAGTCCTTCAGCTTCGTCCCAGCGACTGTCAGCCGGGAAGATGTCGTCAATCCCCCCTTGCAGCGAGGGGCCGTAAACCGGGTTCGGCAGCATGAACCAGCCGGCGCCCCACATCCGGGCAGCCCAGCCACGGCCTGCGGCCTCGCGCCGGTCAGGCACCGGCAAGCCGCGGGCATTGAACAGGTCGGAGAAGTCGCCGAGCTGGTCTCCGCCCATGGCGATCACGCAGTAGTCGGCCGCGATCGCCGTGCGGCGGCCGTCCTTGCCCGAGGCGCCATCGGCGTCGCCCCGCAGGAACAGCGTGTCGCGGTGAACCGCAGGGCCGAGCCCGATCATCTCGATCTGCGCCGCCGTCCCCGCCGCCGCCGTATTGTCGCGGTTGGTGTTGAAGATCACGATGACCCCCATCTCGCGCAGTGCGTCCAGCGCGTACTTCGCGCCGGGCACCGGTGCGACGGCGGGCGATCCGCTCTCGGACCAGCGACTGAGCATCTCGCCGGTGACCGGCGTCCCCCCCGCCTCGTGCGCCTCGATCCCGAGGTTGAGCAGCACGGTTTCGTCGACGTCGAACACCGCAGCGAACGGCTTGTCGCCGCAAGGGAGGAAGCGCGCTTCTGCGAGCGTCGAACCCTCGGCCAGCACCACGCTGTCCGACGGGCGCTCGGCGACGCGCTGGCGGGCGAAGTCGACCAGCGCGTGGTAAGTCTGGATCGAGACCGCCGCGGCCTCGCCCGACCCGTACAGGTACTGGAACCGTTTGATCCGCTCGGTGGCGAGGGCAGCTCCAACGGGCGCGGAAGCGGTCGTCGACGTGGTCGCGCAGCCGGCCAGCGCCAGTGCCGCGAGTGCCGCAAGCGCGTGGCGCTTCACGCCGCCTCCCGCTCGCGCGTAGTCACGAACTCGATCTTCTTGTCGTACGGCGCGCCGACGATCATCCGCTGGACGTAGATCCCGGGCAGGTGGATGCAGTCCGGGTCAAGCGCGCCGACCGGCACTACCTCCTCGACCTCGACCACGCAGACCTTGCCGCAGGTCGCTGCGGGCAGGTTGAAGTTGCGCGCGGTCTTGCGGAACACGAGGTTGCCGGTTTCGTCGGCCTTCCACGCCTTGACGATGCTGAGGTCGGCGAAGATGCCTCGCTCGAGGATGTACTCCTCGCCGTCGAACACCTTCACTTCCTTGCCCTCGGCCACCTGCGTGCCGACGCCGGTCTTGGTGTAGAATCCGGGAATGCCCGCGCCGCCGGCGCGCATCCGTTCGGCGAGCGTGCCCTGGGGACAGAACTCGACCTCGAGCTCGCCGGCGAGATACTGCCGCTCGAATTCCTTGTTCTCGCCGACGTAGGACGAGATCATCTTGCTGACCTGCTTGGTGCGCAGCAGCTTGCCGATCCCCTCGTTGTCGATTCCCGCGTTGTTGCTGGCGAACGTGAGGTTCTTCACGCCGCTCGCCTCGATCGCTTCGATCAACCGCTCGGGAATGCCGCACAGGCCGAAGCCGCCGGCAGCGATCAGCATGCCATCGAACAGCAGCCCGTCGAGCGCCGCCGTGGCATCGGGATAGAGTTTCTTCATCGGCCTCTCCGCCTTCGCGTCGGGTCTTCGTTAGCCAATCGCGCCCGGCCTGTCATCCATGATGCAGTGCACAATATTCGGCCGTCCACGCGCGGGTCTGTCCCCGATCGGCAGGGAATCTTGCTCCAAAATGAACGGATTCCGGCCACATTGCGCAGCACTTGCAAGTTTTGCAACCAACGTTGCGCTTTTCGCACTTGCGAAAAGGACCGCCTCGCCGCAAAAGGATCGGGCCTTTCAGGCATCCTCTCCCAAAACTTCCCAGGCCCGGACGGCAACGTCCGGGTCTTTTTTTGCCCGAATTCGCGGCCGCTGCAATTTTCTGCGGCACCATCCGCGCGTCCGCCGGTTTGCAATCCCGGGAGCGCGATCCTAGCTGTTGTACCGACTGGGAACGAGAGCGAGACAGCCATGGCGGAAGCGGCGGAGGCGGTAATCGAAAAAGGCACGGTCAGGCTGCAGGTGGCTGCGGCCCGTCAGGAAGAGAGCGGACGCGGCGTCGCCCGGATGCCGCGCAGCGCCTTCCAGGCGCTCGGCATTACCGAAGGCGACCCGATCGAGATCGAAGGCAAGCGGGTGACCGCGGCGACCGCCTTCCAGGCCTACGACGAGGACGAGGCACTGCAGGTGGTCCGGCTCGACGGCCTCTTGCGTGCCAACGCCGACACCTCGTCGGGCGAACACGTGACGATCCGCCGCGCCGAATCGCGCCCGGCGACGCGCGTGGTGTTCGCTCCCGCCCAGCGCGAGATGCGGCTGCAGGGCCCGGGCGAAGCGCTCAAGCGCGTGTTCTTCCGCCGGCCGCTGGTGGCCGGAGACCTCGTCGCGACCCACGGCCAGCAGCCGGTGCGCAACGTCCCGCCCGACGTGCGGCGGATGTTCAACGCGCCCGCCTACGCGCTGACCGAGATCCGCCTGCAGGTCGTCTCCACGGTGCCGGTCAAGGGCATCGTCCACATCGACGAGGACACCGAGGTCGAGCTCCGCGCCGAGTTCGAGGAGCCGCGCGACGGCCGCGGGATCATCAACTACGACGACGTCGGCGGGATGGACGAGACCATCAAGCAGCTGCGCGAGATGGTCGAGCTGCCGCTGCGCTATCCCGAGCTGTTCACCCGCCTCGGGGTCGATCCGCCCAAGGGCGTGCTGCTGCACGGCCCGCCGGGCACCGGCAAGACGCGCCTCGCGCAGGCGGTAGCCAACGAGAGCGACGCGCAGTTCTTCACCATCAACGGCCCCGAGATCATGGGCTCCGCCTACGGCGAGAGCGAACGCCGGCTGCGCGAGGTGTTCGAGGAAGCGCAGCGTTCGGCGCCGTCGATCGTGTTCATCGACGAGATCGACTCGATCGCGCCGAAGCGCGGCCAGGTCGCCGGCGAGGCCGAGAAGCGCCTCGTCGCACAGCTGCTGACGCTGATGGACGGGCTGCAGGCGCGCTCCAACCTCGTTGTCATCGCCGCGACCAACCGGCCCGAAGCGGTCGACGAGGCGCTGCGCCGACCGGGACGATTCGACCGCGAGATCATCATCGGGGTCCCCGACGAAAGCGGGCGGCGCGAGATTCTCGCGATCCACACCCGCGGCATGCCGCTCGGCGAAGGCGTCGACCTCAAGGAACTCGCCCGCTCGACCCACGGCTTCGTCGGCGCCGATCTCGCCGCGCTCGCCCGCGAGGCGGCGATCGAGGCCGTGCGGCGGATCATGCCCAGGCTCGACCTCGACGCGCGCGAGATTCCGGCCGAGGTTCTCGAGACGCTGCAGGTCGAGAAGGACGACTTCCGCGCCGCCCTCAAGCGCGTTCAGCCGAGCGCGATGCGCGAGGTCATGGTCCAGGCGCCGACGATCGGCTGGGCCGACATCGGCGGCCTCGACGACGCGCAGGAGAAGCTCAAGGAAGGCGTCGAGCTGCCGCTGAGGAACCCGAAGGCGTTCGAGCGGATCGGCATCCGCCCGGCCAAGGGCTTCTTGCTCTACGGCCCGCCGGGCACCGGCAAGACGCTGCTCGCCAAGGCCGTCGCCAAGGAGGCCGAGGCCAACTTCATCTCGATGAAGAGCTCGGACCTCCTGTCCAAGTGGTACGGCGAGAGCGAACAGCAGATCAGTCGCATGTTCGCCCGCGCCCGCCAGGTTGCCCCGTGCGTGATCTTCATCGACGAGATCGACAGCCTTGTCCCGGCGCGCGGCAGCGAGGCGAACGAACCGCAGGTCACCGCGCGCGTGGTCAACACGATCCTCGCCGAGATGGACGGCATGGAAGAGCTGCAGTCGATCGTGGTGATCGGCGCGACCAACCGTCCCGGCCTCGTCGACCCCGCGCTGCTCAGGCCCGGCCGGTTCGACGAGCTGGTCTACGTCGGCGCGCCCGACGAGGCCGGCCGGCTGCATATCCTCGGCATCCACACCAAGGACATGCCGCTGGCCGACGACGTCGACCTCAAGAGCATCGCGGCGCGGACCGAGCGCTATACCGGCGCCGATCTCGAGGACGTGGTCAGGCGCGCCGGCCTGACGGCGATCCGCCAGCGCGGCGAGGGAGCGACGACCGTCAACGCCGACGACTTCGAGAAGGCCCTCGAGGACAGCCGGCCAACCGTGACCGAGCAGATGGAGCTCGAATACCTGCGCATGCGCGGTGAGCTCAAGAAGCGCGCGATGGAAGTGCGGCCGATCGGCTTCATCCACGAGGGCATGGTCGAGTCCACTCGCGAGCGGAAGCACGGTCCGGATACGTGATCGGCAAATCGCTCTTGACATTGCGAACCATATAGGTTATATGCACCGCCCGCCGGGTCAGCCCGGCA